>CAYXRS010000069.1:0-17144 GCA_964467195.1 uncultured Gemmatimonadaceae bacterium | reverse complement strand
ACTCACTCGGCGGCAGCGCGGCGGCGCTGGCTGCGGCTTGGGGACTCGAGGCGGAGCGCTTCGTGCTCCTCGCCCCGTCAGCGGATCCTGCCGCATTCGCCAGCAGGTTCGCGGTCGCGCTGGGCGCGCGCCCTGATGTGATGGCGCGGGCGCGGGCCAACAGCGAGCAGCGGCTGCGCTTCAGCTGGTCCGAGCTGGATGTGTGCAGCGTGGCACCGCGCATGACAGTGCCGGCGCTGGTCGTGCACGACTGGGGTGATGATGTGGTACCCTTCGCCGAAGGCGCATCGATCGCTGCCTCATGGCCGGGGGCGCGCCTGCTCCCGACGAATGGACTCGGCCACCGCGGCGTTGTGCGGGACCCCGGCGTGGTGGCCGAGGTGGTGCGATTCGTGACCGATTCGGCGCCCTTGTCCTGGCCGCTGAGCGAAGCGGAACGTTTCGAGTACGAGCTCTTCCACAGAGACAGCCGCTGGCGGTAGCCAGGAGGAATCGCCCGCGGCTCGTTACGTCGAGGCATCCCGCGATGCACGATACTCGCCGGCTTCGCCGCCATGTTCACACAGGCCCACTGCGCTGGCGCGGTCGCTAGATCGCGCCGCCATCGCGGACCCACGCGAGGAGCCCATCGATGCGCTCGCGGCGCTCCCGCGCATCGACGGAAACGAAGTACGGATCGTCCGCATCCACCACCCATGGCACCAGCACGTCGAAGTCGAGCTCGCGGATGAGCTCCAGACTCTCAATGAACCTCTCGCGATCGCTGCTTTCGAGCATTCCAGCGCGCCACTTGCCTCTGTGGAGATAGATGGTGTCTCCCGTGAAGAGCAGCCGGTGGTCACCCGCGTTCCACAGGTAGGCCGTCGCTCCATCGGTGTGGCCGGGGATTGGAATGACCTCGAAGTCATCGTCAACGCGGTGCCGGCGCGAGAAAACATGAGGTTGCACGCCGTACTCGACGACATGCGGCGCGTCATCCTCGTGCACGAACAGTTGTGAGCCGAGCGATGGCGGCGCCGACCCGAACATCGCCTCATGCCAGTGGTTCAGGTACTGCCGCTTGGCCCCGCCGTGCTGGCGTAGTCGTCCGGCGTCTTCCTCCAACCTGCCTGTGCTGTAGATGAGGAAGTTTCCTTGCTCGCGTTCGAGCTGGAATGCACGAACGACGCTGGTGGGCGCGAACGGCAATACTGCCGGGCTGGTAGGGTAGAGTTGTTCAATCGTGAGCTCTGAAAGCTTCGCCATGTCTTGTCCTGAGCCGAGGGTATGCGGTTCTCGATTCGCCTGGACTGCAGCGCTGTATGCTGCCGCCATTACGAACACGTCAGGAGCGCGAGAGATTCCGGCCCCGCGGACGCATTGTCCTGGTCTGGCGGAATGGCAAGGAGGCTGGGCCTCAGCAGAGGTGAACACTACCCTGCTTGTCAGGTATCATTGGAAGTCGGAATGGCACTCCAACGGAAGCCATGCGATCAACCCATCCACCAAGCGCTCAAGCCAAAACCGGCCGCTGCTGGCCCGTGCTCCTCGCGACGCTGCTGGCGAGCGCTCTGAGCTGCACCAGCTCCGCTCGCCCAAAACCGCTCGCCCCGGAAGCGTGCACGGTCTCGCGGGCGGAACCTGCCGCGCCCGATACGCTCACCTTCGTGGTAACCGAAGGTCTGGATTTGACCGCGACTACTCGACCCGGGGACGCAAGCCAACGAATGCTCCTCGGTCTCATGGATGAACCCGGATTCTGGCTCCACTGCCTGGGCGCCGGAGATGCAGCCCACGCTCGGGTCGGCCGTGACCGAATTGGCAATTGGCCCGTGGGTACGGGCACCTACTCACCGGTGCGTTCCGCCAACGGCCAGATATCCGCACTCGTGCCCACGGCGGGGCTCCGGGCGCAACACATCAAGCTTCGCGTGCACGCCGGCGGCGATGAACGCGACGCGCTCGACTCTGGCGCCGATCTCATGGTCACCACCGCCACGCAGACGACCACCTACGCGCGAGTGCACCCCGACTTCGATGTCGTCCCGCTCCCCTGGAACCGCACGTACGTCTACCTTTCTGCCTCCGCAAGATCGAGCACAGCGGCTCCGCAGCTTGCGCATACCCTTGCCCGTGATGCCGTGCCCACTGAGGCGAGACCAAGTCCAGGGCCCTACTGGTGGCTTCCCGAGCGCGCCTGCCGAGAGCCGGCGAAGGTCACAGCCGTGCCTGCCACCAGGCGGACGAACCGGGTAGTCTACGACGCCAGCGATCCGGTAGCCCGGGCAATAGCCGAGCGGCTGGTAGCCCTGGCCGACACTCGCGCCGCGGCGGCGCCAGCCGAGCTGACCGATCACTTCGGCGATCTCGTCACGCTCCCGCAGCCGCCCCGCGCAACAGCGATGGCACGCGACGACCTGCTCGCGTCTCTCACGAGCGGAGTGGAGCTCGGCTGGGTCCTTGCCCTTCCGCTTCCGGCGTACAACGGCTGCCCGGAGAATGTCAGCCCGCTCGGCGAAGTGCCATGGGCGACAGGCGAGACGATCGTTCCGCTCATCGACACGCGCGCACATCTCATCGTCAGGCGCGGCTCGGCCAGCATCGTCCTCGGCGGTGACGGGCGTATCCGGATCCTCCCTCGCGACGCACCATGAGGTTCGGAAGCCGCGTTGCACTCGCCATGGCCCTCGCGTCACTGCTCCCGCTGTCGGCGCTAGCGTGGATGCTGCGCGTTCAGCTGGGAGATCGCGTGATAGCGGAGCGAGAGAGGCGCGCGGACGACGCGGCGGAGGCCGCGGCACGCGAGTTAGGGCTGCTGCACGAACGGATCGGTGAACGGCTGGCCGGTGTAGCGCGGACGGCCGCGGAGGACAACAGCTTTCGCAGCGCGGTGACCACAGGGCAGGGGGACGACCGACGTTACATACTCGGCTACGCTGAACGCGTGCTGCCGCTCACCGGGTTGTCGGTGTTGCAGATCCAGGATGAGCGCGGGCGGATACTGAGCTCCGGACATTTTCGGCAGGAGTATGACCGCATCGACGCTGACGTGCCACGGATGCTTGCACGCAGTTACGGACCAGCGCTGGCTCGCGTGCGGACGCCAGATGGACGCATGATCGCCCTGTTGCGCGCGGACTCACTGAGGCTTGGCGAGCGTGTCTTGTACCTGGTGGGCGGTGTCCTGATGGACGAGAGCGCGCTGCGCACGCTGATCGCGGGCAGTGAGCTCGTCGCATCGCTATCCACGCCGGACACGGTGATCGATACACGTCCCGGACCGGCCACGTTGTTGAGGGAGACGACGCTTCCGTATCTCGCTGCTGGGGAGCAGACCACCGCGGCCATCCGCATCGCGCGCAGAGACGATCTTTTGGCTGAGCTTCGCGGCTCGGTGGATCGCCTGTTCCTAATGGTCGCTGGCGGTGCGCTGGCGCTTGCCATACTGCTCGGAATCTGGCTGGCGAATCGTGTGAGCCGACCTGTCACCGAGCTCGCAGACCGTGCCGCCGAGCTGGATCTGGACCGGCTGGAGACTGATTTCCGCAGCGATCGCGACGATGAGATCGGCGATCTCTCTCGCACCCTTGGCGCGATGACGTCACGACTGCGTTCGAGCGTGCGCCGGATGCGCGAGGCCGAGCGGCGCGCCACCCAGGGTCAGATGGCACGCCAGGTGAACCACGACATCAAGAACGGTCTGGTGCCCATCCGGAACGTACTTCGACACCTGGCGGAGGTGACGCGAGAGAACCCGGAGGATCTGCCGCGCATCTTCGCCGAGCGCGAGCGCACACTGGCGTCGAGCGTGGAGTACCTGGAGGAGCTGGCCCGCAACTACGCTCGACTGGCGCCCCGCACCGATCTCGCATCGGTGGATGCGGCGCCAGTGGTTCGGGAGATCGTTCGTGCGGCGCGAGAGGGAAACGAAGCCGAGCTGATCACGGACCTTCCACATTCGCTTCCACCCGTTCACGCCGATTCGGTTCAGCTCCGCCGCATTCTGGAGAACGTGATAGGCAACGCCGTCGACAGCCTCGATGGTGGAGCTGGCCGTGTGTCCGTTGGCGCGGAGGCGGCGCGCGGACGGAATGGCGGCACGGTGTTACGGCTCATCGTCGCGGACACGGGACGAGGGATGACGGAGGCGGAGCTGGCGAGCGCATTCGAGGACTTTCACACCACCAAAGCCGGCGGGACCGGCCTGGGACTTTCGGTGGTGCGACGTCTGGTCGCCGATCTTGCGGGCTCGCTGCGCGTCGATACCAAGCCAGGCGAGGGGACGCGCGTCATTGTCGAGCTGCCGGTGGTCGACGAGGCATCCACCGAAGCGCCATCATATGGGCCGACCGCCACCCGCGCTGCGGAGGGCGCCCGGAAGTGACGACCGTGCTGATCGTGGATGATGTCGCGCCGATGGCGGAGCAGTACGCCTATGACCTGAAGCGTCTGGGCGGCTTCGAGCCACTGGTGGCGGCTGGCGGTGCCGAGGCGCTGGAGATCCTGTCTCGTGAACCGGTGGACTGCATGATCCTCGATCTCGAGATGCCAGGCATGGATGGGTTCGCGGTGCTCAACGCGCTGCGTGAGCGAGGTAGCGATCTGCCAGTGATCGTGTATACGGGCGCCGGAAGCTACGACCGGTGCATTCAGGCAATACGGTTGGGCGCATACACATTCATCGACAAGGGTGAGCCGGTGGAGCGCGTCGCCCGCGAGGTGGAAAATGCGTTGGAACGGCGCCGCCTGCTGGCCGAGGTGGACGAGCTGAGACGGTACGCCTCCGACGAGAGCGCGCTGGTTGGCTCGAGCGAACCGATGCGTCGTCTGAAGGATCAGATCGCGCGCGTGGCGCCCATTCCGAGTCCCGTGCTGATATTGGGCGAGAGTGGATCCGGCAAGGAACTCGTCGCGCGCGACGTACACCGTCTGGGCGGGAACGCGCGTGAGCCATTCGTGGCAGTGAACTGCGCGGCGCTGCCAGAGTCACTCGTGGAAAGCGAGCTGTTTGGGCACGAGCGCGGTGCCTTCACCGGCGCGGCTACGATGCGGAAGGGAGCGTTCGAATCGGCCGGGAAGGGAACGATCTTTCTCGATGAGATAGGCGAGCTGCCATTCCCCATGCAAGCCAAGCTTCTCCGCGTGCTGGAGGAGCGGCAGGTGGTGCGGATCGGCTCGAGTCGACCCGTTCCCGTGCCGGCGCGAGTGGTGGCGGCCACCAACCGCGATCCGGATGAGGAAGTCAGGGCCGGGCGCTTCCGCCAGGATCTCTTCTTCCGCCTGAACGTGCATCTGCTGCGCATCCCGCCGCTTCGCGATCGTGCGTCCGATCTTCCAGAGATCGCGGAGCGGCTGCTGGTCGCAACCTGCGAGCGCTATGGAATGAAGCGGCGCAAGCTATCCGATGAAGCGCTACGCATCCTCATGGCCTACGACTGGCGCCGCAACAACGTGCGCGAGTTGCGCAATGCGATCGAGCGAATGGTCATCGCTGCCGACGAACAGGTGATCGGCGCCGAGAGCGTGCCGGCTGAGATCCGCGAAGAAGTGCCATCGTCGTACGCGGCGCGTGGGAACGGGAGCACGTTTGCCGAACAGAAGGCGGAGGCGGAGCGACGAATCGTGGTGCTGGCACTGGAGCGCAACGATTGGCACGTGACGAAGACGGCGCAGGAGCTCGGCCTTTCTGATCACGCAAGTCTCCTCAAGATCATGAGACGCCACGGAATTCGGAGAAGCCGGGAAGCGTCCGAATAGGTCACCAGGGCTGCGTACCCGAACGCCGTGTGCTGCCGCCCGAAGACTCAGCCAAATCCCCACCTCGCCCAAACCGCCGCACCGGTTTAAACAGACGGCGGTTGACTTCAAGCGCATTTCAAGGGTTAGCCTTCTGTCGATTTACAGCTCCGTCAGACGACGAAGTGTTGCCGCCGCCTGTAAGGAGAGTCGTTGCGCGCCTGTGGTCATGGTGCATGCATATCGTTACGAGCGACGGGGAACTCCGTGGGAATGCCGCGGGTTCGCCACAATACGGCTGCTGTCATCCAGCTCCACCTGAAAGGAGAACGAGGAAGGAATGCACTTCGCTGCGACATTCATTCGCCGACCGGTGCTGGCCAGCATGCTGAGCCTCGCATTCGTGCTGGTTGGCGTGATCGGATACACGCGTCTGGCGGTGCGCGAGTTTCCTGATGCGGATCCGCCAATCGTTTCCGTTACCGTCGTGTTACCGGGTGCAAACCCGCAGGTCATCGAGTCCACGGTAACGGACGTTCTGGAGGAGGAGCTGTCCAGCCTCGAGGGGCTGCGCACGATGACCAGCGCAAGCCAGGAGCAGATCAGTACGATCACGCTCGAGTTCGGTCTCGACCGCCCGATCGAGGAGGCTGCCCAGGATGTACGGGACAAGGTCGCGCGTGTTCGCGGACGGCTTCCCACCGACATTCAGGAGCCCGTAGTCGCCAAGGAAGAAGCGGATGCTTTCCCCATCATCTGGCTGGCGCTGACCTCCGACAGCTACGGCTTGATGGAGCTGTCCGACATCGCGGACCGACAGATCAAACCCAGGTTTCAGACGATACCCGGCGTTTCGGGCGCGCTGATATTCGGCGAGCGGCGGTTTGCGATGCGGGTATGGCTGTCTCCGCGCGAACTCGCTGCCCGGGGCCTGACGGCACAGGACGTGGAGAACGCCATCCGCACTCGCAGCGTCGAGATCCCGGCTGGTCGCATAGAGTCCGAGCGCCGTGAGTTCTCGGTGCGCTATCTGGGCGAGCTGCGAACCCCCGGGGAATTCGCCGATCTCACCATTGCGAACCGAGATGGCCGACTCGTCAGGTTGGGCGACGTTGCTCGCGTGGAGCCAGGTCCCGAGTCCGATCGATCGATCACCCGCTACACCGGCAAGGATGCCGTGTTCATCGGGATCGTGCGGCAGTCCAAGTCCAACGTCATAGACGTGGCCGATGGCGTGCACGACGAACTGCCCGCAATCGCCGCTGCGCTGCCAGCCGGCGTGGACATCGACCTGGCGTTCGATGGCTCCGTGTTCGTGCAACGCTCGATTCGCGAAACCAAGGAGACGCTGTTCTTCGCCGCCGTGCTGGTCGTGCTCGTGATCTTCCTCTTCCTGCGCACTCTGCGAGCGACGCTCATCCCGGCACTCGCGATCCCTGTGTCGATCATCGCGAGCTTTGCGATCCTCGGCGCGCTCGGATACTCCGTCAATACGCTCACGCTGTTGGGGCTCATCCTTGCCATCGGCATCGTTGTGGATGACGCCATCATCGTGCTGGAGAATGCGTACCGGCATCAGGAGGAGCTGGGCAAGGACCCGCAAACGGCGGCGATCGACGGCACTCGCGAGATCACCACGGCGGTGATCACCGCGACCGTCGCACTGCTGGCGGTCTTCTCCCCGCTTCTGTTCCTGACCGGCGCCATTGGACGCCTCTTCAACGAATTCGGGGCCGCGCTCGGCGGCGCGGTGCTCGTCTCGGGCATCGTTGCACTCACACTCACGCCCATGTTGTCGGCCAGGATCCTGCGCGTACCCGCGCGGGAGACGCGCTTCTCCCGCGCAGTCGGTTCGGTGCTGGATGGCTTGACCGCGCGCTATGGCCGTACGCTCGAGCGGGCGCTCGAGCGCCCATTGCTCGTCGTGGCCTTTGGTACGGCCGTAGCGGCGAGTGCGCTGCTGTTCTTCAAGGCCCTTGAGCGCGAGTTCGTGCCGCCGGATGATCGGGGCTTCTTCTTCAGCTGGGTCGTGGCGCCGGAAGGAGCGACCGTCGCCTACACGGACGACTACGTGCGACAGATCGAGGAGATCGTTCATCGGACCGCCGGCGTGCGCTCGACCTTCGCCGTGATCGGATTCGCGGGGCCGCCTAACTCGGGAGTGGTCGGCACCATCCTGGAAGACTGGGAGCGGCGTGACCGCACGGCGCAGGACATCATTGGCGAGGTACAGCCGCAATTCTTCGGTGTGCCGGGAATCTTCGCTTTCGCAGTGAATCCCCCCGCCTTCGGCGGTTTCGCCTCGCCGGTGCAGTTCGTGGTGAGGCACTCCGACTTCGAGTCGCTTGTGGAGGGGATGGACGCGCTGGTGGCGCGCGCACGCACGGTTCCGGGACTGGTGAACGTGGACACCGACCTGCGCGTGACGCGTCCGGAACTCGTGGTCACCCTCGACCGCGACCGCGCCGAGAATCTCGGTGTCCCCCCGCGAGACATAGCGACCACGCTCCAGACACTGCTGGGCGGACGGGACGTGAGCCGCTTCACGTCGGACAACAAGCTGTACGATGTCATCCTCCGGCTGGATCACAGCGAACGATCCACGCCATCGGACATCTCGGGTCTCCAGGTACGCGGGCGCGATGGACGACTGGTGTCCCTGGATGCGGTCACTCGCGTGGAGGAGCGCGTAGGTCCGCGTCAGCTCAATCACCACGACCGCGTGCGCTCGTTCACGCTGTCGGCAAGTCTGATGCCGAACTTCACACTGGGGCAGGCGCTGGATTCCCTCAATGCTGCTGCCGCGGAGGTGCTGCCTCCCGGAAGCTCGATCGATCTGGCGGGTGAATCGCGCGAGCTGCGCGACAGCAGCAGCGCTCTGTACTTCGCCTTCGCACTCGCCCTCATTTTTGTGTTCATGGTGCTGGCGGCGCAGTTCGAGTCGCTCATTCACCCGTTCACCGTACTGCTGGCGGTGCCGCTGGCTGTCACTGGCGCGCTGGGCGCGCTCTGGCTCGCCGGCTCCACGCTGAACGTCTACAGCCAGGTGGGGATGGTACTGCTCATAGGCCTCGTGTCGAAGAACTCGATCCTGCTGGTCACATACGCAAACGTGATGCGGCAGCAGGGGCGCGATGCGGTCTCGGCCATGCGTGAGGCCGGTCGCATTCGACTCCGGCCGATCCTGATGACATCGGTGTCGGCAATCATTGGCGCGCTGCCCATCGCGCTTGGCCTCGGTGCGGGCGCTGCCAGCCGCCGGCCTCTCGGTTATGCGATCATCGGTGGTCTGCTGCTGTCCACACTGATCACCCTGTACCTGGTACCATCCGTGTTTGTGGTGCTCGAGCGACTCCGCGGCCGCGTCATGCTGGTCACCTCGCGGCAGGCAGGGTTACCCGCCTACGAACCGCAGCCCGTGATGGCCACCGCATCGTCGCGGTCGATGGAGGAACTGTGAGTCGCAATCATCTTTCCGGAATATTGCTTGCCGCGCTCGTCGTCGCGGGCGACTTGATCCGGCCCGCAGCGCTGGCGGCGCAGTCCGCCAGGGAAGCGCTGCCGGTTGTGACGCTGGCTGAAGCTCGGCGCCGGGCGATGGTCGCGGCGCCCGACGCTGTGGCCGCGCGTGGTCAGCTGGAGGTGGCCGGGTGGTCGCGTCGCGCTGCTATCGCCGACCTCCTCACTCCCAACATCACTGCCGCCACGAGCTACACACGCTACTCCGATCCGTTCTTCAACTTCGGCACTGGCGACATCAGTTCGAACGCCACCGCCGCCACGGTAGAGGCGCGCTACACGGTGCTCGGCGGTGGCAAGCTCGCTCAACTGCGCCTGGCACGCGCCGAGATCGATCAGGCGGAAGCGCGAGAGACGGCGGCCGGTTTCCGAATCGCTCTGGCAACCGATGCGGCTTACTACGCGGTGTTGGCGGATCGCGAATTGGCTCGCGTGGCAACGGACCGTCTCCTCCGCGCAGAGGAGCAGTTCGCCTTCGCCCGAGTGCGGGTGCAGGCTGGGGATGCGATAGCGACCGACTCCCTGCAACTCCTGCTGGAGGTCAATCGGGCGCGCCTGGCGGTGCTGCGCAGTGACTCGGCGCTTGCCGTTTCGCGACTGCGACTCGGACGCCAGATCGGGCAAACAGGCGCAGTGGAGGCGGCGCCGCTCGACACCGCCGTGCCATCTCCGCTGCCGATCAGCGAGGCGGCAGCGATCAATGAGCTGCGGGAGCGCGGCCCTGAGATCGAGGCTGCACGTGCGGTGGAACGAAGCGCGACGGCTGCTCTGGCAAGGGAGCGCGAGGCATACCTGCCATCCATCACGGTGGGTGCGATTACCGGAGCATACGATGCGGAGTTCTTTCCGTCGGCGATGCGGCGGACGCAGTTCGCGCTCGGGGTATCGCTTCCGCTCTGGAATGCCGGGCAGCGGGAGTTGGCCGTGGCGCGTGCGCGCGTGCATCGGAACGTGGCTGCCGCGGAGCGCGAGGAGCATGAGCGTGCCGCCGCCGAAGCAATGGCCGAGGCGCACCGGGGCTACGAAACCGCCCGTGCCGCTGCCGAGCTCGCGCTGGTCGGCGTGGCCGTAGCCAGGGAGTCGTTCGCCGTCCACAGCGCCCGATTCCGCGAAGGCGCTACCACCATACTGGACATTCTGGAAGCGCAGGTCGCACTCACCGAGTCGGAGGCGGAGCTGGTGCAGGCGCGCTACGCCACGCGACTCGCGCTGGCGCGCGTCGAGGCGCTGCTCGGCCGCCGAATCTTCGAGTCTGCTACCACCACTCAGACCAATCGCTGAGGCGAAAGCATATGAGACCGTTCAGTCACACGCAGGACCGCTCTTCCCGCAGCCGCGCGCTCTTCCTGGCGCTTGCAGTCATTGGCGTGGTCGTTATCGCTGCCGCAGTGACGTCGCGCTTCGGCGTAGCGTGGGGCGGCGCGCAGGAAACGGACACAGCTGGGGGGGGGGCGCAAACGGAAATGCCACCGATGCCGGTGGATGTGGCGACGGCACGACTGGACACGGTGGCGGACGTCGTTCGTTCCACGGGCCGTATCGAGGCGGTCCAGGCCGTTGAGCTGCGACCCGATGAGCAGGGACGGATCGTGCGGATTCTCGTGCGAGAGGGTCAGTCCGTCGCCTTGGCCACGCCGTTGATCCGAATTGACGACGCCATGCTTCGCGCTCACGCCGAGCGCGCGAGTGCCGACCGGGATCTTGCGCGGCAGCAGCTGGAACGCGTGCGTCGTCTGCGTGCCCAGAACGCTGCGACACCGGCGGACCTCGAGCGTGCCGAAGCCGGCGCGAGGAGCGCTGAGGCTGCGCTTGCGCTACTCGAACTTCAGATCGAGCGCAGCACGGTGCGCGCACCGTTCGGCGGCGTCGTCGGGCGGCGGTTCGTCAACGTTGGTGATTACGTCACCACCAGCACTCCGTTGCTCACTCTCCAGACGGTGAACCCGCAATATGTGGTGCTCGACGTGCCGGAGCGGCATGCCGTTTCGCTGCGTCGCGGACAAACTGCAGAGTTCACTATCGCCGCGCAGCCCGAGCGGACATTCACTGCCCAGGTCGAGTTCATTGATCCTGTGGTGGAAGACGCCGATCGCACGATCCTGGTGAAGGCAAGGGCTGCCAACGGTGACGGCGTGCTGAGACCCGGAATGTTCGTTGAAGCCCGGCTGGCAACGGGAACGCGGGAAGGCGCGGTCCTCGTGCCGGAGGACGCCGTGCAGCCGCTGCGCACGGGGAACGTGATATGGGCGATGGCAGACGGCAGGGCCAGCAGGCGCACGGTGCAGCTTGGCGTGCGATCGCGCGGAATGGTCGAGGTGGTGAGTGGTGTGGTGGCGGGGGAGCAGGTAGTGGTGGGAGGACTCGAGAGGATGGCGGAGGGGATGCCGATCACGGCCCGCAAAACAGCCGGGTCGGGGAGCTAATGGGAGGGGTCAGAGTCGTTGAACGGGACGTTCAACGACTCTGACCCCTTGAACTGATCCGCCCCTGCAGCCTGTCCACGTAGCGCCGGCTGAGTCGCGCCCGCCCGCCGCTGCGAAGTACCACGGTATAGTCGCCGTGCCCGGCGGGCTCCAGGCGTGCGATGCGCGCGACGTTCAGGATCGTGCCCCGCCCTACGCGAGCGAACAGCGCCGGGTCGAGTCTCTCCTCCAGCTCGGCCAGCGTCACGCGCACCCGCCACGAAGCAGGGCCCGCGTGCACCCGCACGTAGTTACGCTCGGCCTCTATCCGGTCCACATCGGCCAGCTGCAGCATCTGTCGCTCATCCGTTCCTTCACTGCGCTCCACCACGAGTCTCTCCAGCGGCGCCGTGGCGGTGCCGCCCAGCTCCGCAACCGCTCGGCGCAGCCGCCGCATCTCCTCCTCACGGCGGCCGGCCGTAACGGCGTCCTTCGCACGGCGCATCGCGCGGGAGAATCGGTCTGCGTCGAACGGCTTGAGCAGGTAGTCCACCGCCGCCAGCTCGAACGCCTGCACTGCGAAGGCATCGAAGGCAGTGATGAACACCACATGCGGCGCTGCCTCCTGTGGCAGACTGGCGAGCAGCTCCAAGCCGCTCATCCCCGGCATCTGTATGTCCAGCAGCACCAGGTCCGGCGACTCGTCGCGAATCACGGCAAGCGCGGTCGGACCATCCCACGCCTCGTGAATGGCGCCAACGTCGGCATCGTTGGCAAGAAAGCGACGGACCTTGGCGCGTGCGGGCCGTTCGTCGTCGGCGATCAGCACACGCAGTCGCAGCGGATCAGTCACCAGAGGGACTCTCTCGCCACGGTACCGAGATCGTCACCAGCAGGCCACCTTCCGGGGAGGGGGCGTTGGCGAGCCGCATGTCGTGCGCACCATCGTACACGGCCTGGAGGCGCTTCCGCGTGTTGTCCAGGCCAACTCCCTTGCCGAACAGCTCTTCCGTCGATTCACGAATGCCCGGTCCGTTGTCGCGCACCGTCATCACGAGGCGATCGCCCTCTCGCGCGGCCGAGATGTGGACCATGGCCGGGAGGCCCGCGCCGGGATCTCCGTGCTTCACGGCATTCTCGATCAGCGGCTGTAGCAGGAGCGGGGGGACGAGGGCGTGCCTGACCGCGGCGTCCGCGTCGATACGCGCACGCAGCCGGTCGCCGAAGCGGGCGTGCATCACATCCAGCCAGAGCTGCGCCGTCTCCAGCTCCTCACCCAGCGGGATCTCGGACGCGGTGGTGCCGAGAGCGCGCCGCAGCAGATCGCTGAGGCGAGCGAGCATCGTGTCGGCGGCGCTGACGTCCTCGTACATCACCGAAGAAACGGTGTTGAGCGCGTTGAACAGGAAGTGGGGGTGGAGGCGCGCCTCCAGTTCGCGCAATCGCGCCGTGCTGAGCTCCGCTTCCGTGCGAATGAGCCGCTGCTCGCGTTCGCGCGCCGCACGACGCTCATCCACCAGCCGGACGACCGCTACGATTCCACCGTACACAACCAGGTGTATCCAGAACTCCATGGCGTAGCGCGTCGGCAGGTGTCCGTAGTCGTAGGTGCCCAACCCGCTCAACGTGAACGCCACTGGTCGCATGACCGCGTTCCACGATGTGTGCAGAAACGAGAACACGAACACCGCCGGCACGTGTGCCAGAAGGGCTACGACCCGGTTCGTCTCGCCTCCACGGACCCGTCGCGTCCACCATGCGACCAGCGGCACGAGGAGCGCGATGCCGTACGCGGAGCTCATCTCCTCGATGAGTTTGCGGCCAAACGGCTCGGACTGGCCATGCGCGACCAGGTCCAGGTATCGATAGCCGAAGAGCACCAGCCCCAGCGCGGTGGCGAGAACCGCACCCAGGGCCATGGTGCGTGCGGGAGGAGGGGGGAGGCGCATGATTGAAGCTATCGTCTGCTGCGGCGTCCGTCACCGAGCTCCACCCGCAACGCGCCGCACGCCGAAGCTTCCTCTCTCCACGGGCGACGTACTGCAGTTGGATTCGACGTGTAGAGTGCCGACAAGGAGCGATCCGCCATTCGCCACGTCGGCGACGGCCTCCATCACTCCGCTGCACGGTACATCTGGAACATCGAAGGCGGCGCGAAAGCGCACCGTGTGGCCCTCGGCCCGGCCCTCGAGCGCGCCGGTGATCGATGGAGGGGCGGCGCGCATCGAGCCCGTGACCTGCTCGTCGCTGACCGAAAGGTCGAAGACGACTGGGTAGCGGCCGCCGCCAACACGCAGGTCGCCCTCCCAGCGACCGGAGATCGGCGGCGCCTCGCTAGCGGGAGTGGGGCGATCATCCGGAAGAGCAAACGCGACGAGTCGGTCTCCGACATCACCAACGGGCATCCTGTCGTGCCCTCCCGCCGCGATCACTACGAACTGCCGCCCGTCAGCCTCATATGTCATGGGCGTGCTCATCGCGACAAGGGGCAGCGATCCCTCCCACAGCTCGGTACCAGTGCGAATGTCGAACGCTCGCAGATGCGCGTCGGCCGTGGCCGCGACGAAAACGAGCCCGCTGGCCGTCACGATCGGGCCGCCCATGTTGATCGAGCCCCACTGCTTCGCCTCCGGAACCAACTCGGCCAGCTGTGGCACATAGCCGAGTGGGACCTCCCAGAGCCGTTCGCCGGTGGCGGCATCGACCGCCGTGAGTGCACCCCACGGTGGTGGGCCGCACGGAATTCCTTGCGCGTTCATCAATGGCGCTCGCATCATCCCATAGGGTGTGCCACGCTGCCGCGACACGTCGCGCCCCGCGCGTCGCAGCGAGTCGATCGCCGCTTGTGGTACGAGCGTCACCGCGAACGCCAGACGATTGGTGGCGCCGACAATGATGCCGTCATCGCCATGAACGGCCACGCCTCCCCAGTTTGAGCCGCCGACATTGCCGGGGTAGACGAGCGAGCCACGCTGCGAGGGCGGCGTGTAGATCCCTTCATTGCGCAGTGGCGCGATGCGCATGCGGCACGCTTCACGATCGGCGTCGGTGAGGCCGAATGCCTGATCCGCCGAGAGCTGGTGCGGAGCGAGTGGAGCCGGGCGCACTGGAAACGGCTGCGTGGGCCATGAGCGCTCGCCTGGCACATCGCTTACCGGCACCGGTCTCTCTTCGATGGCGTGCAACGGCTCGCCCGTCTCGCGATTGAAGATGAAGAGCAATCCCATCTTGGTCGCCTGCGCTACGGCCGGTATGTCGCGACCGCCACGCCGCATGGTGAACAGCGCTGCTGGCGATGCGAGGTCGTAATCCCAGATGTCGTGATGCACGAGCTGCTGATGCCACACGTGCTCGCCCGTTGACGCGCGAAGTGCGACGAGGGAGTTCGCGTACAGGTTGCTTCCCAGGCGCTCGCCGCCGTAGAAGTCGGGGCTTGGGCTGGTGGTCGGGAGAAAGACCAGGTCGCGGTCAGGATCCGTGGTGATCACCGTCCAGACGTTGGCGGCGCCGGTGCGCGCGCCGCTGCCGCCCTCCCAGCTGTTCCAGTTCGGCGAGTTCGGGGAGCGTGGTATGGGGTCCCATGCCCACCGCAGCTCTCCCGTGCGCGCGTCGAAGGCGCGCACGACCCCACTTGGCGCGTCAGTCCTGTTGTTGTCGGCGATGGCGGAGCCAACGATGACAACGTCGCCGATCACTGCCGGCGGCGAGGTGACCTGATACTCGGAGCGCGAGGTGGGCGCCGGATCGAGCCCTTCCTGAAGGTCCACCGTGCCGCCGGTGCCGAAATCGGTGCATGGAAGTCCGGTGCGACCATCAAGGGCGATCAGTCGAGCGTCTATCGGAGCGACGAAGATGCGCCGCCGACAGGGCGCCGACTCGCTGCGACCGGCGTCGAGCCAGCTGCTCACGCCGCGGTTGGCGAAGTCTCCGTAGTTCTCCTCCAGCGAGACGAACGGATCGAACGTCCAGCGTTCCGCGCCCGTCGCCGGATCCAGCGCGTTCACGCGGCCCAGCGGAGAGGTGACGTACAGCGTGCCATCTACGAGGATCGGCGTCGACTGGAATCGCCCGCGCCGATGGAGCAGATCTCCGGTGCGGTGGATCCAGGCCACGCCCAGCCGAGCCACATTATCGGGTGTGATCTGGGTGAGCGGCGAGTACCGGCTGCCGCCAGCGTCTCGTCCATTGGCCGGCCACTCGCCGGCCGCGCCCTGCGCCGAGCTGGCCGTCGTGCCAAAACAGAGAAGAAGCAGGGTACAGAGGACGGCGGCTGTACGATACCACATTGTCCGGTCTCTCCTTTTGGGTTGCCGCAAGCTGCGGCGTGGGCAAGGGGGACTCAAACGGGGTGGGACGAGCGGGACCGCCGAGGTTGGTAGCGGGCATGGGGATGTTGCCGTGAACCTCGAGGCGTACCGTCGCAAGCAGCGGCGGCCGGCGTCTGCGGGTTGCTGGGGGGGCGCCTCAGAACAAAAACTGGTATGGCCCCGTAGGGTAGCCAAGCACATGGCGCGACCCGGGTTTGCCGCGCATACTGCCTTGCCCCCACCTGGACTTCAGTATGGTCATAGACTCCTTTCAAGCCGCGTCAACCGTGCATTCCAATCGATCTCGTCCAGGTCGCTGTGTATGAGCGATCCGCTTCACGAGCGCGTGGTCGCCGCGATCGGACAGCAGTATGAAGTCGAGGGAGAGATCGGGCGTGGGGGCATGGCCGTCGTCTATCGCGCCCGTGACATCCGTCTCAACCGCCGCGTCGCGATCAAGGTATTGCCGCCCGAACTGGCGTACGATCCTGCCATCCGGACGCGCTTCACGCGCGAGGCACAAACATCGGCTCAACTCTCACATGCCCACATCGTGCCGATCTATGACGTGGGAGAGCGCGATGGCATCGCTTATCTCGTGATGGCGCTCATCACCGGGGGAAATCTCGCTGAGCTCCTCGCCCACGAACCCCGCCAACCCATCGATGAAGCGCGCCGTCTCCTGCGCGAAGTAGCCGATGCGCTTGCCTACGCGCACCTGCGGGGGGTGATTCACCGCGACATCAAGCCCGACAACGTTCTCCTTGATGAGGAGAGCGGACGGGCAATGGTAACCGACTTCGGAATCGCAAGGGCGGTGGAGGCGGGGACGCGACTCACTCTAACGGGCAACATGGTCGGAACACCGACGTACATGTCGCCCGAGCAGGCCACTGGTGAGCGGGAGGTCGACGGGCGCAGCGACATCTACTCCCTCGGCGTGGTCGCGTATCAGATGCTGACCGGTCGTGTACCGTTCAGCGCGGCGAACCCGATGGCGCTGCTCTTCAAACACCTGTCCGAAAGGCCGCGGCCGATTGCCGAGCTGCGTCCGGACACGCCGAAGGCGCTCTGCGACGTGATCGACCGTGCTCTCATGAAGTCGCCAGAGGATCGCTGGCCCACGGCGGCTACGCTCCGCGACGCGCTGGCCGCTGACGGCGTGCTCTCGCCCACGTGGCGGGCGGAGCGGCGGGAGCCG
>CAYXRS010000068.1:0-17195 GCA_964467195.1 uncultured Gemmatimonadaceae bacterium | reverse complement strand
GAAGGAACACTCTCAGGTCCTCGAGCCAACGATCCGCGAGCCAGCCGCCGTGTGGATCGGCTCCGGCCAGCTCAAGCGGCCGCTCGGTCGCGGCATGTTCCTGGACGTATTCGAGGAGCGGCTGGAACTCCTGCACGTTGTACATGCCGTACATCATCCACTCCATCTCACCGCGTCGGATCCCCTCCCACATCTTCCATGTGCTATAAAGACCGTTCTCGAAGAGGAGGACATCGAACCCCATCTCCTGGTGGAGGAACTTGACCAGGCGGGTCTTGGCATGGAACGTGGGCCCGTCCCAGTGTGTGGCCTCTCCGAGCGCTACAACATCCACTTGCGCAAGGATGTCCTCGAGGGGCCGAAGATCGCTGAAATCATTATCGTCCGGCGCAAGGGACTCGATGCGTAAGGCATTTTCGCGCAGCCATTTGACTCGTGGATCGGACCTGCTCTGCTGGAGGCGTTCGCGGTACTGATCCACCGTGAGAAGCTCTGCGATCTCGATTCGATAAGGAAGCGGCGGACCGCTATCAAGAACCGGCCCGATCGTGACCGCGTGGATGCCGTCTAGTGTCGCCACCGCGGTGAGAACCTGGGAGCCGCCTCTGACTTCGCCGCGGCTGTATGCGGGCGAATTCTGGATTTGCTCCCCGGTGGGGCCCGGAAGCCAAAGCTCGGAGGCAGCGCTGGTTCCGACACCCTCCACTACCACCTTGACGTACTCTCCCGCCCGGAGCTCTATGGCATAACAGTCGATCTCAGGCCTACGGAGGATCGTACTAACGGATTCGTTCGGCCCGAGGGCAGGGGCATCCGTACAGGGGTCGAACACCTCACCGCCACCGATGCTTTCGCTGTAGAGATCAGCTGCGAAGAACACCGGAAAAGCGGCGAGAAGCGCCCCTGTCATTATTCCGACCTGCAGCAGAACTCTTGATCGTATCCGCACCGTCATACTCCGCTCCGAAACAACTGGGCTGGTCACCTATTCTGGTCCGTGTGGCTTCTGGGGTGTGGCATGAACCCCGGCGGCTTCGGCACGTTCGAAGCGGGACCGATGCGGGAGTAGACGGTCTGGAATCGCTCATCGCCGTGCCGAGCGAAATCACCCCGCCGCGGAGTGCCCTTCTAGTCCCGGCTCGGCGCGTCCTCAACCACAAACATGTCGAAGGCTCCGCCGCTCTCGACGAAGAACACACAGTCCGAGTCCGTGCCACAACTTGTACGGTGCCGGTAGTCGCCGCCGGGCTGCATCATGAATGACCCCGGGCCGAGATGCACGACCGAATCCCCATCCGGTTCTTGAATGTACGTCCCCGACACGAAGACCACCTTCATCGCGTGAGTGTGCGTGTGAAGCGGCGCATCGAACCCCGCTGGGAGTAGCATGTAGGCCCCGAAGGCACCACGCGCAGGATCCCCCCAGAGCGTCGCGAGCTGCACCCCCGGGGCATTCTGTGGATCGAGCTCGAACCATTCCAGTTCTGCCGCCGGGATGAAGATCGGCTGGGTTCCTGATGTGATATCCGGATTCGATGTGGTTTCCGCAGCGTCGTCGGCCTGTGTACAGCTCGCCACGACAAGACCCGCCGCGATAGCGAGCACAATCGTCGCCCTCATAACCGCCTCCTGTCACTCGGTGAAGGAATACGAACAATACGACTGCGCACTTCTGCTTGAAAGTCCATCGGTTGCAGTATCAAGCGGGCTAACGTCCAGGAGCTGACCTGCAAGCGACGCAGAACGCCGGGTCCAGCGCTCCGTCAGGACTCGAGCGCTCGGAGTTCCGGAACGCGTGTCTGGACCACGTAATCCCGCAACTCGAAGGACATCCTTCGCTTCCGCCAGGATCCTCGGGCCGATGAAGGGAGTCAGCGCCTCGGTGGTGAAGAGCTCCACGCGGCGCCCAAGTCGCGCCTCCCGGAGATCGGCGAGCGCAATGAACCGGTCGAAGTTCTTGGCTCCAGGGGCGAACTCGACCATTAGGTCGACATCGCGATCCGCGGCGAGCCGACCCAGCTCGATCCGATACACATCTCCGTCACTACACCGTCCGAGGTCGGCCAACAGCACTTCGCGTGACGAGTAGCCGGCTCGTCGCGCCTCCTCGGCCGTGATTGCATCGATGCCCACGATTGTGACCAAACCGATCTGGAGCTGACCAGCTCCGGTCAGGAGCGTGCCACCGGATCGTACCGTTGGCCTTCGCCAGCGTCGAAACGCTAGAGAGATCTCGCCGCGGGCAATCGAATCGAGAGTGTCTTGACGCAAGAGCATGACACGGCCGTCGAAATCAGCGAATCCAGGAGATTCTGAAGAATCGGGACCGCCGTCCCGAACTTCTGTGAGGGTACGCGCTCGACCTCCAAGGACAACCTCCGCGGCCAGGAGTTCGTGCTCGGCCAGGATGAGTCGCAGCACATCCGTGCAGAGTTGAGAAACTCGAGGGCGTGCCCTCCGTAAGAGTGGACATCAGGACGGGGGGCCGCGCCACCGGATGGGCCCGAGGTGGCGCGCATCTTGCGCGCGCCGAGTCCGCGTGCGACTGAGCGGAACGCCCTGCTCCTCAGACGGCATGCGAGCCCTACCAGGAGGTGCCTTGCTGCGGCACAGTTGGCACGACGTCCCTGGCTGCTGCGCTGAGCAGCCCATCCGTGACGCTTCCATCCCGCCGAGGTCGCATAGCCGGCTTGACTCTGTCTACAACTAAGGAGTCGTCATGAACACGTTGCGTGACTACGACTGGGTGGCCCTGGCCGAGAAGGTCGGGATTATCCTTGTCATTCTCATCGTCACATGGTTACTGGCACGGCTGGTGAAACTGGCTTTTACCAAGTTGGTCGGCAACGTCGGCGTCCTCCAACGTCATGGTGCCGACGGCAAATCACTAGGGATGGCGCTCGGCCAGATCGCCTCCTTGTTGATCTGGCTGCTCGGCCTCATCGCCATCCTGCAGGTCTTCAGCCTGGACCACGTGCTGTCCCCGATCCAGGGCATGCTCAACAACGTGATGGCCTACCTGCCGAACGTCATCGGTGCAGGGTTCGTCTTCTTCGTCGGATACGTGATCGCCAAGATCGCCCGCCAGCTGACGCAGACGACGCTCGACACAGCGGGTCTCGACCGTGGCGTGGCCAAGCTGACTGACGGTCAGATGGGCCATGCCGCCGCCGCACGGGAGTACCCCGTGCCGGGCCAGGAGGGTGGCGCCACGACCGCCTCCGAGATGGGCACCGACGGCTCTGCGGGGACAAGCCTGTCCTCGGTCATCGCCAGCCTCGTGTTCGCGGTCACCCTCATCGTCGTGTCCATCGCGGCTCTGCAGATCCTGGGCATCCAGGCAATCTCCGGCCCGGCCGAGTCGATGCTGCAGATAATCCTCGACGCCATTCCTCGCGTGATTGCCGCGGCACTGCTGCTCGGCCTGGGCTGGTTCATCGCCAAGTTCGCCGGTCAGCTCCTCGAGACCACGCTACGTGGCCTCGGCACGGACAGGACCATTAGTGAGCTCGGCATCATGCCCGAGGGTCAGAGCGCCAGCTCGATCCTCCGGCGCATCGCACAAGTCGCGATCATTCTGTTCTTCGGTGTGATGGCGACCCGCTTGCTCGGCTTCCCCGAGGTCACCAACCTCCTCGAGGAGGTTCTCGTCCTGGGTGGCCGGGTCCTGTTCGGTGGCGCGCTCATCGCGGCCGGCGTCATGATCGCCGGTCTGCTCCGCCGCACCATCGGCACTGGAACGGCGTCGTCCGTCGTCTACTGGGCGACCATCGCGCTATTCACCGCGATGGGCCTGAGCTACATGGGCATCGCCGACTCGATCGTCAACCTCGCCTTCGGCGCGGTCGTCGTGGGTGGTGCGCTGGCCGCCGCCCTCGCCTTTGGGCTGGGTGGCCGGGAGGCCGCCGCACGGCAGCTGAACAAGGCCGAGAGAAGGCTGGAGGCCGAGAAGGCCGACCCGACGGTCTGAACGCACTGCCTTTTTCGCGACGCTGCAGGCGTATGACTGGATCTGAGGCACTTCAGCTCGTGCTCGAACCGGGCTGTCGATCACGATGAGGGCGTGCCGGGCCGACGAGTTCCGGCACGTCTCACCGTCTCTTGCGTCAAGTACACACTTCCGGCGGTCGTAATGCTTCCAGGACCTTCACGTCGGGCCGGAAATGACGGGTACGCCAACTTCCCAAGGCGCCTGTATGTTACGTGCCCTGCGAGCCCAACGATATGGAGCATGCGCAGGGACTCCTCACGGAGATTGCTGATGCGTCCATTCCTGCTTCGCCCCGGCGTAGCGATCAAATAGCTCGCGGTGCCGTTTCAGGGAATACTCATCATTTCGAGTTTCGTACTCTCGCACCCATTGGAGCAGGAATTCGAGACGCGCGTCCTGTTCCTCCTTTGAGGCATACTTGTCCGGTTCCCACGGGCGCGCACGGCAGTTCGCGATGCATGCTTCAACGCCCGGGTTCAAGAACCTGAGTTCCGTCGCAAGCGGCACAAGTACTTCCAGCAGGTCCGTATAGCACCCTTCCACGACCCATTGGGGGTGTTCGGCGGCGAATAAGCCTATCTCTGCGGCTGACTCTGCTGCAGGCTTTCGCGTGCCGGGGCTAGCCCACGCCAGTTGATCGAGATCCAGGTGGGGGATGCCGTACTCGCGCGACATGTCGCGTGCCATTGTGCTCTTACCGGAACCAGAATTACCAAAGATCAGAATTCGAACCATAACCGGACACGATGTTGGGAGTTTCAACTCGGCAATCCCTCGATGTTCACACCGCAGCATCGTCGACTGTCCACGACTGCCGAGTATACCGCGAGCACGCGTGTCGTGGCCCCCTATTATGTGTACTTCTGGACTACGAACAGGTTTGTGATTAAGGTGTGGCCATGAGAAACGTTCACCTGTGCGGAGAAGTGTTGCCGCATCCCGGACACGTCTGCGCATTTTTCGATTCTCGCGACCAGAAGTACGATATTCTGGTACCCTTCCTGAATGACGCCATCACAGTCGGGGATGACGTCATCAATATCGTCGATGAGTGTGACAGGGTAGCTCATCTCGATACTCTCTCGGAGGGCGGCATACCAATCCACGCTGCGATGGAGACTGGCAAACTCAAAGTGCTAACGAGTGAGCAGACGTACCTGCAGGAGGGCCACGACGTTCTGCCGCGCCTGCTTGACTTCTTGCGTGAAACGCTTGACCGAGCCCAGGCTGAGAAGCACTGCGTTCGCACCTGGGGAGAAATGAACTGGGTTGAACGCGACGTAGTGCCCGTCGAGGACGTCCTGGAATACGAAGCGCGGGTGAATGAGTTGTTGCCGGATTTTGAGTGCACGCTTCTTTGCGTTTATGACTTGGCACGTATACCAACCCCGCTGCTGACCGACATTCTCGCTACGCATCCCTCAGCGATCATCAACGGCCAACTGCGGAAGAACTCGCACTATGTAGAGCCCCACGAGTATCTTGAAATGTTGCGCGACCGACGTAGGAGATAGACAGCTCTCCCTTAGGACGCTTGAGCCTGCGCTGGTTACGAACGCGGCTTCACGCGCAAGTCGGCGACCTCGGGGCCTGGTCGAAATGCACGAGCATCTCCAATCGGCCTAACGCTCTTCGGTTAAGCTGCGCGCCCATCCAGACGTTGCACTACTTGAATCTGAGCACTTCCAGGCGCTGCACGATAGTTGTGCCTGCGAGTCAGCTTCAACCGACCGTTAGCTGGCCAAGCGCGCACCCTAACGTCTCGGCGTGATGCCGTGCAGAAATCGCAAGCTCCGCGACATCGCCGCGGGAACCACTGACGCGTGCGTTTCGCCCTCAAATACGTGCGACACAAGTTCGAGGCATTCGTAGTTCCGCGCTCTGAGAGTGGCCGAGAAGTTCTCGAAAAGCTGTTGATCTTCCTGGCTACCGACCGACAGGTAAACACTGCCAGACAACGCCTTGTGATCGCGAGCGTAGTTCGCCTCGCGTGCGATCAATTCCTGTTGATTCCACCAAAGCGAAGGGCTGGAAATCGCGTAGCGCGCGAAGAGATCTGGTTGTTCGAATAGCACGTGCAACGCGAACAGCCCTCCGAACGAGTGCCCCCACAGACCCCGATCGCGCGTGGTACGAAACCGCGCATCTACGAACGGAATCACTTCCTGGCGTAGCACGTGAAGAAATTGAGCACCCCCACCGGACCGAAGCGTCGAATCGGCACGATTGGACAAGAAGCGGCGCGCGAAGCTCGTATCCGCTGAGATATCACGCGAGGGAGTATAGTCGTTCCAACGAGATACGAACGTGTCCATGAAGAAGCGCGCGTCATATCCGATCCCAACGATGATTATGTCCGCCACTTCCTGGAAAATGCGCAATGCTCGGTGCGTATCCGTCGCGAGACCAAACAACGTGTTGCCGTCAAGAACGTAAAGTACAGGATAGCGGGTAGTGTCACCGGCGGCGTACGATTCGGGCAACGCCACAAGCAGGCGGTAATCGCGCCCATTGATCTTCGATTCCAGCTCAAAAGCACGCGTTGCTGGAATCGCGACCGGCGCCGGTTCCTGTCCCTGCCCAACGGCCGGAAAAGCTATCGCGGCTGCGGCCAAGGTGACGTATACGGTGCGAGTCATCATACCCTTCTGATGAGTGGTCCAGCCAACGCAATCAAGGTCAGCTGCGGGCGGCGCACAGACCCCGGCAACTTCGAAAGCAGACCGTCCGTTGCGTGGCCAGCGACTTGATCAACGCCCGGAACGACGGCGCCGACCGTCTGCTGCACGGCTCGTTAGACCGCGGGCCTCGGATCGAACGTGGCAAGCCAGATGGTATGCCCTCCGCAGTCAGGGTCCTCAGCAACGCGCGCTTCCACCACGAACCCGTTCGTGACCAGGAGTTGCTCGTACTCCGTGGGGTCAAGACTCGCGTGGTAGAGCGGCTCTTCGCAGTAGGAGCCGATCGCCTCACCTTCTTCGGCACCACTCGTGAACATCAACGCCGCGCCCCCTCGAGCGTGCGATGCGAAGCGTGGAAACATGCCCCGCTGATCGTCCATGCTCAAGTGGAAGAAGCTGTCCCACGCCAGAACGCCGTCAAAGCGTCGGCCGAGCTCGAGCTCGCGCATGTCTGCTACGACCCACTCCGCATCCGGGAAGCGCGCGCGGCAGCGTTCGGTCATCGCCGGCGAAGCATCCACGCCGACAAGGTCAATGCCGCGTTCGATGAGATAGCGAGCGATCGGCTCGCCCATGCCGCAGCCCAGGTCGAGCACCGTGCCTTCGGGACGCACGTGACTGAGGAATCGATCCAGCCACGCACGCTCCTGAAGCGAGCGACCGCGGTCACGGTCGTACGCCTGAGCGTGTCGCTCGTACAGATCAACGACAGAGTCTTTGCCCACGGTCCACGAGTTCTCCGGAGTTACCAACGCGGTCTAACGCGTTCAGCTGAGCTGCAGACGGCACTTGCGCATCCCCGTACTATCCTTTCGTTCCTGTGACCAGCCTCCGGACAATCATCAAGGAACATCAGGCCGAACTGTAACGAGTTCAGGCTTGCCTGCACGCAATACAACTTCGCGGGCCAGGACCCCCGTGCCACACGCCACGTCAAGCACTCGGTCGCCGGCTTGAATGCGTGCGGCGTCTGACACTTTCGAGGCCGACTCTCCGAAGAGCGCTGGCACCATCAATGCCTCGTACGCCTTCGCAGCTTCGACCTGAGCTTGAAGTGTTGGTTCCGTCATTACTCACCCACTCTCGTGCCGTCTAACGTCGTTGAGCCAACCTGCAAGCGGCGCGTGAGCCGGCAAGTCGTGATGACGAGCGACGCAGCCGCACGCAGAGGTCGGATCGACGCCGCGGGAGGAGGCGCCGATTGTCAGGTTCAGCGCGCCGTCAGGCGGCACATTGCGCCGTCACCATCACCGTCTATCGTCAACAAAGCTGCGCGCTTCTGAAAGCCCGCTACGTTTCGAACGTGGGGCAGCCACGTTCACAAGCTCTTGATAATGTTTGTGGGCTGCGGTGTGGTCACCGGACGCCAAGGCAGCCCGAGCGGCGCCCAACAGACTATTGAAACGGTTAGGGTACAGTTCCAATGACCTCCGATAGAGCTGAAGGGCCTGTTCCGGCATCCCTTGCTCCGCGAGCAGGTCGCCCCATAGCTCGTAGGCCGGCAGCGTGGGGGCAGGCGTAACGGCATGCTTCGGCGTAGCCAGCTCCAAGTCAGCGGCTTCGCGCATCAGCGCCTGGCTGGCGGCAACCTCCCCCTGAGCATGCGCGAGCCACGCGCTCAACTCGAGGAAGAGAATATGAACGTTGCGTGCGAACAACTCTTCGCCGCCACCGCGGGCCCTAAGCTCCAAGCCCTCGAGCACCTTTAGAGCAGCACGCGTCTCAGTCGTTCTCCGGTGGTGAGCAGCCCCCAGACCTCGAGCAAACCACGTGACTGCCTCCGGCCAAGGGAAACGGTCCCAGTTCAGCGTTGGCATCTCGCGCGGGACGAGTGACATGGCCTCGGCCCATGCCCTTCGCTCCAGAGCATATCGCGCTCGGGTTGAGGCGAGGTGGAACGCCGTTTTGAAAGTGGGGTCCAGTGAACGGGTCTCGTGCAATCGGATGAGCTGGGCTTTCGCCAGTTCGTCTGCGCCCTGCTGCAAATAGGCATACACCACGTACTCGATGGCATGTGGGAATTCATCCCAAACCAACTGCCCCTGATCACCCACGCGAGTTTCCAGAGCAGCGTCAGCGGCCAGCAGGTTACCTCGAACGACCGCACTCCAGTCACCCAGGCGCGTGTAAATGTGCGTGGGCATATGGAGCGCGTGGGGATTCCGCGGCGCGGCGGTCTCGTATTTCCTCGTAACCTCGAGTGACGTGCGCTCTCGCCCGGGCGCATCGCTCGCGTGCACGAGGTAGTGCATCACGCCAGGGTGGTCGGGGTTCTCCATATACACGGTGAGCAGCAGGTTTGCTGCACGCTCGGAGTGCGCTCCGACAGATTTCTCATCGGATGGGGCTGCCGCCAAGTGGGATAAGGCGTAGAACGCAACTACCTCATGATCCTGCGGATACGCGCGATAGACAGCCTCCATTGCCGCTTCCCAACGGCCAATGCGCTTCCAGTAATCCGTCGACTCCGGGTCCTCAAAGAAGGCCGAAACCGCGCCTGCCAGGAGCTGGTCGCGGTGAGGGACCGTGCCAAGACTCCGGGCCGTTCGGGCAGCCTCCCAGCCGCGACGGAGTTCCTGAGCCCCTGGCCGGGTGGGCCACAGAGGTTGAAACAGCGTCATCGCAATTCCCCAGTGAGCCATGGCACACTGGGGATCAATGCGCGCCACGTTCTCGAAAGCCGCTCGAGCACGCGGGTAGGTCATATGGTGCAGCAGGGCGACAGCGCGGTTGAATTCTGCCTGCGCCTGCTCCGAGCATGAAACACGAAAATCGACTTTCCCCAACGCTTCCTGCGCCGGTATCCGCGCAGGAGTGCCCAACGCCGTAGTCGCCGCTGCCACGCAGCCGACAACCAAAGCTCGACAATACTCAGGCAGACAAAGGCGGTGTACTTCGATCCGAGTCATGTTGCCGTCCTTCTGAGCTAGACATGCAAGAGTCAAGCGCGTGCCGCCTGCTATGATGGCTTTCAAAGCGACAAACGATGGCACCGATTGTCAGGTTCAGCGCTCCGTTAGGCCGTCATAGTCGAAGTGTGGTGCCCACACCCGCATATACGTAATTCGTACCGAAGAGGCGGCTGAGCTCAGCAAAACCGAACTCTCCGGTACAATGGCCAGGAGCGACGGCTCCGACCTTCCACTCGTCTCGAAGACTTGTCGACAGTCGCTCCACCTCTGTGCGAGTCAGCATTACCCAGTGGAGGCCGCCCACAACCAGCCGAACCGGCCGCGTCTTCGCCTCGACTGACTCCAGAATGTGCTCAATCCCCGGATGCGAGCAGCCCACGAGGACAATCTGCCCCTCGGGCGTGTCAATCACCAAGGACAGCTCCGGAGTCTCTCGGAAGCTTTCGCCGCGGGACACGTTGCTCACTACTTTGATGCCCGGCGCGATTTCCATTTCAGCGACAACTCTCGTCAGGTGTGCATGCTTCCAGGGCGTTCCGTGCGGGATGATTTCCGGGACGGCTCCATTGAAGTAGCGCATCCGGCTGGGTAATGAGGCGACTGAGTTTCGAAAGAACGCTTGCGGCGTAGGACCACCGAAGTACTCGTCGGCGGCGACGAGAACCCGCACGTCAGGATTAATGGTGAGTAGATAACGCAGGCCGTCCGTGTGATCTCCGTGCCTGTGGGAGATCACGACTGCGTCCAGGCTACTCAGGTCAACGCTCAGCGTTTCAACGTTATGGCGAAAGAACTCAGAGTCATTACCGGTGTCAAAGAGGATGCGACGCCCCTCATGCTCAACGAGTGCAGCGTACCCCCAATCCTGCCGGAGATCCGGACGCTCGCCAAAGGCATCGTACAGAACCGTGATCCGCGTGGAGTCGACGATTGCATGAACCGTCGCAGGCCACGCCAGGGACGCGACCACTAAGGCGCTCAGGAGCATACGATCCTCTTCGATAAGGTTGGTGACGGCCTAACGCCCAGGAGCTAGCCTGCGGCGGCACAAAGAACCGGAAACGAGGAGAGCGCCGTATCTCTCGGAGTTCAGCGCAGATCCCAGGCCGTCTCCGGTTCCCCAGGCTCCTCTCCATCAGCCATGCTCTCGCATGGGCCACCTCGAGGGCGACACTGTGATCGGCACCTTCGACCGGCACTGCTCTCACTCTGGTCTGCCGTAAGACGGGCTGCGTCATGATCGGCATGCTCTTCGGTCGCACGACCGGTCCCTCAACCGGCGTGCCGCAGACCTGATCCCGAAAATGCGCCGCCTTACCACTTTTCACCTGTACACGATGCAGGATTCGCTCGGATCCTCAGGGTCATAGAGGATCGAGACGGTGTCCGAAGCGCTCCAGTACCGCGCCATTTCCCCGGGCTGCTGCATATAGCCCCGGTAGGAAACTCCTTCGACCTCGAAATCATACTTGATCATGGTGTACATGCCAGGAGCGTCAGGGATGGACCGGATAGTCCCTGTGGTGAACGAGCCATGCCGGAACAGATCTTCATACTTCTTCCTGCGTTTCCGTAGTCCCCAGCCGTAGAGTGCGGGAGCAACACCGAGGGTCACGATGGACGCGGTTCCGACGAAGCCGATCCAGAGCACATGCTCCGAATCGGACCAGGCGCGACGCGCCGGGAACAGGGGATGCACCAGGTTCCTGTAGACGTCTCTGAACTCCCCCCTCGGATCGCGTGGTGGATCTCCCATGTGGACGAACCGGGGTTCGCCGCTCTCTCCGAATACGGCACGCTGAGGCGGCGCGACCGCTAGCGGCGTCGCAGGGGAAGTCGTTATCTGTTCCGCCTTCCGGGGTGCCGGGTTAGTCAGCAGGTCGCGCGCGGCCTGGGCCGTACTCGGTCGATCGCGCGGCGCGGGACGTAGCAATGCCTCGATCAAGTCGGCGAGCGGCCTGTCCGTGGGGAGATCGTCTGGGATTTCGATCCGTCCCTCATCGAACGGGAAATCGCCTGGAGGGTGCCCTGTAACGAGATGCAGTAGGGTGGCGCCGAGCGAGTAAAGGTCAGACGTCGGTCCGGCGTGCCCGGCGAATTGCTCGGGCGCCATGTAGCCGAAGGTGCCGACAACCGTCGCTCCCGCAGCTCCCTGAGGCTGCCATGCACCACCTACTCCACCGAAGTCGATCAGCGTCGGCGTGCCGTTGGCGCGCAGGAGCACGTTCGAAGGCTTGATGTCACGATGGATGACCGGTGGCGCGCGGCCGTGCAGGTACGCCAGCACGTCGAGCAATCCGACCGCGATCTCATGGATCTCCTTCTGGCCGAGCATCGGGCCGGATTCCATCCGCTGCAACAGCGACGGAGCCTCAATGTACTCCTGCACGATGTAGAAGGTGGCCGACCCGTCTTCGCCCTGAAAGTAATCGAAGACTCTGGGGATGCTGGGGTGCTCGAGCCTTCCGAGCATCTTTGCCTCTCGCTCGAAAAGCTCGAGGTACTTCCAATCGGAAAGGTGGGCGAAGTGTAGCTCCTTGACGACGACTCGCCGGGCCTCCCGCCGGTCGGAACAGAGGAGCGTGCGAGCCGCCGACCCCTGCCCGATCACTGAGACGACCTCGTAGCGGTCGGCGACCACCCGGCGAGGCGTGTCCGGGGCGTCCGGGAAAAGATGCGGCGGAGTGGGCAAGTCAGTCACGATCTCCCGTATCCTGCGGATCTGGGTCAGGAACGCCTGGCCGGTTTGGCCTCAAACGACCGAATCTGGTTGACTGAGGCAGGGGCGAGAACTCCGAGGAAAGCTAAACGACGCGATCCGTTATGCCACTAACCAACTTGGGGCCCGACACCAGCCTTGTCCGCTGAGGACCACGTAATTACTGTTGTTATAACTACCGAGGAGTGTTCATGACCAAAGAAACCACGATCCGCGCCATCGGCAACTCGGCCGGTGCTACCATTCCCAAGGCGATGCTCGAACGCTACCGCCTCACCGAAGGCGATCGGGTGCACTTGGTGGAGACCGAGCACGGAATTCTGATCACGCCCTTTGATCCCGATTTCGCCGACGCCATGGCCGCCTACGAAGAGAGCGCCAAGAAGTACCGCAACGCCCTCCGTGAACTCGCCAAGTGAGCGAGCCGCGCTGGCTCACCACGGCGATGGTTCTGGCGTTCCACTCGAGCCAGATCGCCGAGCACGGCGGCTCTATCGGCCTCAGGGACCGCGGCTTGCTCGAGTCGGCCTTGGATCGGCCGCGCAACAAGCGGCACTACGCGCCCGACACGCCGATCGTGGAGCTCGCAGCGGCCTACGGATTCGGCATTGCCCGTAATCACCCTTTCGTGGACGGTAACAAGCGCGTGGCATTCCAGGCCATGTACGTGTTCCTGCGGCTCAATGGTCTAATGATGGAAGCCGAAGAGCCCGACGTCGTTCGCGTGGTACTGGCCTTGGCAGCCGGAGAACTCGATGAGCTCGGCCTGGCCGAGTGGCTCAGGGATCGCTCAGCCGCCGCCTGAACGGGCGATCTGTTGGTGGCCGCAACGCCGCGGTGTATTTTCGACGCCCGGTGTGGCATAACGCATAGGAGCTCAGCTGCAGGCCCCACCACGCGCGATTTCTTTCAACTTCGACACGGCGACAGGCGCCCATCCAGCTGCCATGCCCGCCTGTCTGCTGCAGCGCACCGTTATACGGCACATACTCGCCGCAGCTAGCGAAGCTTGCCGCTGCGAAGCAGTTCCCAGAATGCACGGGGTGCCAAGATCGGAAGCGGAGCCTGATCGGCTACACCAAGCAGGTCGGCGTCACCGGTCACCAGGATGTCGGCCTGGCCGGCCAGTGCTGTGGCCAAGATCCAGCGGTCAACTCGATCACGAACCTGAAGCTCGCTCGGCTGGGCCGGTTTCGGGACGACTTCGACGGTGCTGAACACAGCCATGGCTGAGGCGATTCGATCTTCCGGAACCTTGAACTTCGTTTTGAGAACCCGGCTGAACTCGGCGAGGATTACTTCGCCGATGATCAGATCGTGTTCAGTGAGAACCGCCCGAAGGACGTCTGCGCAGAGGCCGCGTGTGGCGAATGCCGCGATGAGGACATTCGTGTCGAGACAAACCCTCACGAGACTGCGTCGAAGACATCCTCGTCGGTGAGGTAGCCTCGCGCTTCCGCGAAAGGCATGATCAGGCGACGCGCTTGCTCGAACTGGAGAACTGCCAGCTGGCGGCGCAGGGCATCGCGAGCGAGATCGCTGCGCGAACGGCCGGATTCACGCGCCAGGCGGTCGAGTTGCTCGTCGAGGTCGGGGTCGAGACGAATCGTCAGAACTGCAGTCTTCATGTATGACAATGTAACACGACATTGGCCAACGTGCAACCGCGGATCTAAGGGTTGGTTGCCGTGCATGTGCCGTATAACGTATCAGAGGTCAGCTGCCGCGCCTCATGAGCCGGATGCCGGCCGCCCTCTGACCCGAGACTGCGGGCTATTTTCCGGATATCTTCTTCGCGGCCGCGCCCGCTGCGTCATCCTCGATCACCGGATGCACCTCGAGCTCGAGGAAATCGGCCCACTCGGCGACGTGTTCGGCGATGACCGCGGGATCGCCGTCCATCAGATGCCACCCGAGGATGGACCCTGGGACGTGCCAACGCCCCAGTCGCTGGACGCCGGCCGGGAGGGGACCTCCGGTCTTGAGGAACTGGTCAATCGCATCCTTGTACTTTCCTGGGACGGTCCGCCACACCACCATGGTCTTCATGATTTGCTCCCACTCGAGAGGGATTCAACGGAGCACGCGGCAACTCCGCGCTGGCCGTCTTCCTGCCCAAGCTAAGCCTGGGCTCTATAATGGCAAGGCGGCGCTCGCCGTCGAGTTAGAGCACGCTGGCACCTACCTGAACTAACCGCTGCGAAACAGCCCTCGCAATGAGCGGTCGCCCCAGGGCGATCGAGAATCCTAAAACATCGAGCATGGAAAGTGGGGAAAGAGTGAGTCGTGCGGCCGTAAGCTGCGCGCCCCAACGAGCGCTGCATGTTCAGGAACTGCCACGTCTTTCATGGCGTTCCTCGCCAGTTCAGTCTGCGTGACAGCTTCACGAAACCGTTAGGCGGCGCACCTGATAATCGAGCGCATACCAGTGTATCGTTCGTAGTTGGATTTCGAACAAAGTCCTTCATGGAAGTGGCATTCATGCCTCACGTTCCTGCTCCCTGCTCCCTGCTCCAATCGCATCTTCTGGAGAAATGCGTTCCACCTTGGATCGCGGTGAAGGTCCCGCAGATGTGGATTGATCTTTACCTGCACCAGTCCGGGATCACGTGTAGCGTAGGCGCGATCCAGCCATTCGAATGCGGCGTCCACGTGGCCGTCGGCTGTATACACCTCCGCAATCTGCAGGGCCCAGCCGTTCGCATGTTTTTCGATCAACTCGCGCAGCGCAGCATCGGCCGCGACGGAGTCCTGCGCGCGGTGAATGATTGCGAGTGCCCACAAACGGTAACCGGCCTCCGGCTCGCGTTCAGCCAGACGCATCGCGTTGTGAAATTGGTGGCGGTCATACGCAATGAATGCCAAGTGGGCATGCGTCGCAATACGATGGGGCGCGAGGTCGAGGGCTTTGAGAAACGCCTCTTCTGCGCCGTCGGTGTCAGCCACCGCGTGTAGAGCGAGTCCCAAGCTATGGTATGCTGCGGCGCTCAACGGATCCTGCATCAACGCGCGGCGATAAATCGCGATTGCCTCGTCCGGATTTCCCAGCACTGCGGCCAGCACGCCGGAGAGCCGCAGAATCGAAGCGCTTCCCGGAGCAGCATGCGCGGCGCGGCTCAATGCGGCTTCCGCGCCCGCCCAATCCCAATCGTGGAAGATTTTGATACTCGCTACTTGTGCGTGACCGTCAGCAAGCGTCGGTTCGAGCTCCAGCGATCTCGCAACGGCATCGCGAGCCCGCGCATAGCCCTCATCCGCCGGAATCAGGGTGAAGCCGACCTCGCGGAGGTAAGCAACGCTCAACTCCACCCAGGCCAGCGCGAATGTTGGCTCTCGCTCGAGTGCTTCGGTCAGATGCGTAATCGCTTTGGCCGTCCCTTCGCGACTGAGTTGATCCATGTAGTGACGCGCAAGCAAATATAGGCGGTGAGCGTCCGGGTTGCTGCTGCGTCCCTTGCCAGCCCTATCGACTTCCACTTTCGCACGTCCACTCGCACCGGAATCGTCCTCCCCCAGTATGGTGGCACGAAGCTCCTTTACGACGGCGTGCGCGATATCGTCCTGAACTGCGAAGATGTCCTCCAGCGTTCGGTCGTACTGTTCCGACCACAGCGAATATCCGTCCGCTACCTGCACGAGCTGCACGCTTATGCGAACCCGGCCGCCGGCGCGGCGCACGCTGCCGTCGAGCAGTGCGGCAACGTTGAGCATGCCGCCGACTTCAGCCAGCGGTAACTGCTTGCCCTTGAAGTGGAATGAAGAGGCCCGCGCCGAAACGCGAAGGCCCTTGATCTTCGCCAACAGGCCAATCAACTCGTCCGCGAGACCGTCGGAAAAATATTCATCGTCCGGATCTGCACTGCGATTGACGAAAGGCAGGACAGCGATAGACACCGCTTCACTATCGACTGGGTAAACAGCCTTATTCGACGTTAAGGCGACGCCTCCGGGAGTGACGTCATATACCCAGGCAAACACGAGTAGAATCGGCACGCCCAGAATTACCAGAACGAGAACGAATGTCGGGATCCACGCAGGCAGACGCGCGATAGGGGTGATCGTAGTCGCCACCTGCAGAATGACCCAACCTGCAGCCAAGTAGAGCGCCCCCGCCTTGAAAACCCGACGGCGGCGTAATTCCGCAAACAGATGGGCGATACGCCTTATCAATATTGCATTCCGAGTACACACACAATGAACAGGTGCTTGGATTTGTGCAGTTCTTCCGTGAACACCCGGGGACATAGGTGACACTTTCAACGGTCCATGCCGGCGAGGAATTGCGAATTCTCCTCGTCGAAGCGTCCCAGCACCACGTCTCCAAAGAATACCGACCAGAGGCGGTCCGCAACCCACTCGAAGCCCAGCGTCTCGTTTCGCAGCGCCTCGGTGACGAAGATCTGCTGCCGGTGCCAGCTGAACCCGCCGATCTTTGTGATCCGCCGCTTTTCAAAATGCGGTGGGTAAACCGGGTCCGGCGCCTTGCCGGGATAAACTCGCTCCGACGGTGTGTAGAGCGAGCCAGGTGTCTGCATGCCCAGGGCGTGGTGCGGCCGCTCCTCGTTGTAGATCCGCCGGAACTCGTCTGCACACCCGGGCCGTCCCCCGTCCTGGTACCGCTCGATCCACTTGTACGCCGTTTTCCGACTGATCCCATACCGCTCGCACAGCTCGGTCATGGTGAAGCACTCGGAGAACGCGTCTCGGACAAACCGGGCTCGCTCATCCATGCGACAGGTCTCACTCCACGGCATCGGGCAATCCGTCCGAATGGGTCTGCCCTAGTTTGCTTGGAGTATTACCTATGTGCCCGGTCTATTTTGTTACCCATGTCCCGGGTTTATACCCCGTGCGGCCTAACGCCATTCGGATAAGTTGCGCGCCCATCGTGG
>CAYXRS010000067.1:0-17593 GCA_964467195.1 uncultured Gemmatimonadaceae bacterium | reverse complement strand
CGGTAAGGAAGACGGCGAGTGCGGTGGGTGTGAGCGGATTCCACCGAGGCTCCTCCCCGTCCTTGCTGGCCGACGCGCCCCGGGACAGTCTGCCTTCGCTCACGAGCCGGCCGCGCTCAGCCGCGTCACGAGTCGTTTTGGCAGGCGAACGACAACCAGCGCCACCAGCACGGCCGACAGAGCCTTGTCCACGATGTCTGTCGAGACGCTCGCCACACCGACTGCCATGTGCAGCGGCAATCCGAGGCCTCGCAGCACGATCGTGATGATGCCGGTGCCGCTCGCGGTGACGCCCCCGAACAGAGCGATCGCTATCGGCACGGAGCATAGGCCGGCGAGAACACCGATCACCGCTCCGGAAAAGCCGGCGCGGCCCGGCGCGCGGAAGGCGCCGAGTCGTGCGAAAAGACCCGCGGCCAGGCCAACCACTGCCGCGACCGGCGCGAAGGCGAAGAACACCGGCGATGACAGTAGCCCGAGTACGATGTTCGACAGAATTCCCGTGAGCGCACCGGCCAAGGGCCCAGCCAGTACGCCGACGAGTATCGTCCCCACCGAGTCCAGATAGACGGGGAGCTTGAGCGCGGCGACGATCGCGCCGAGCGCCAGGTTCAGCGCCACGGCCCTCGGAATGAGGGCGAGTGCTATGATATTCACAGTGCGATCGCTGGAAGATGGGCGTCCGGGCGGATAAGATACGCGAATGAGACTTTCCCTGTTACGGCGAGGGGTGTGCGCGGTGCAGCCGCTTGCGCTCGGCCTCCTTGCCACGCTCACGATCTCCGGCTGCCAGCGCCCGACCGGCCTCGCAGCGCCGCAGCGCGGAGTCGATACCGCCACCGTGCGGATCGATGTGACCCATCTCGCCAGCCCCGCGCTCGAAGGGCGCGGCACCGGTACCGCCGGCAACGACAGCGCCGCAGCCTACATCGCACGGCGTTTCGATGCGCTCGGCCTGGAAGCGGTGATCACCGGGGAGTGCACCTCGGCATGCACACCTGGTTACCTCCAACCGTTCGTCGCGCGTTCCGCTGCAGCCGTTCATGCGGGAATGTCCGCCAACCTTCCGACGAACAACGTGGTGGGGGTCGTGGAAGGGCGCGATCCGGAGCTGCGCCAGGAATACGTTGTGATTGGCGCTCACTTCGATCACCTGGGCCGGCAGACGTTCGGCGCTCTCGATCCCGACGCCGGCGACGCTGTCCGCCACGGCGCGGATGACAATGCATCGGGGACGGCGGCCGTGCTGGAGTTGGCCCGGCTGTTCCGAGACCGCCCATCCCGGCGCTCCCTCATCTTCGTCACCTTCAGCGGCGAGGAGCTGGGACTCCTCGGCTCTCAACACTTCGTTCAGAATCCACCGGTGCCGCTGGAGCGAGTGGTTGCCATGGCGAACTTCGACATGGTGGGCCGGATGCGCGACGACAAGCTGATCGTATACGGCGTCGGCACCGCGCCACAGTTCATGCCCTGGCTCGACTCGGCCAATGTGGACACCGGGCTCGACATTCGGGGTGTCGGAGACGGGTTCGGCCCGTCGGATCACGCTTCGTTCTATGCTCGCGACGTACCGGTCCTGCATTTCTTCACGGATTTGCACGAGGATTATCACCGCGCAACTGACGTTGCCGAGCGCATCAACATTGCGGGGATGGGGCTCGTGATCCAGGTAGCGGAGGGTGTGGTCCGCCGGATCGCCGACGCCGACGACCGTCCAACGCTGGTGCGGGTCGCGGCTCCACCAGGCGCGCGGTCAGCCGGTTCTGGTGCCTACCTGGGCACGATACCGGACATGAGTGCGGGAGATGTGAAAGGCGTGCGGCTCACCGGCGTGCGCGCCGACAGCCCGGCAGACAAGGCGGGTCTGCGCGCCGGCGACGTAATCGTGGAGTTCGGTGGCCGTACCGTTGCTGACCTCTACGAGTACACGGACGCTTTGAATGCGCACCAGCCTGGCGACACGGTGGAGATAGCCGTGATTCGCGGGGCGGAGATCGTGACGGTGCGTGCCACGCTCACCCGGCGCGGTGAGTGAGGTTTTTCAAGGGGTCAGAGTCGTTGAAAACGAGTTTCAACGACTCTGACCCCTTGAACGCCTTGAACGACTCTCACCCCAATCGACACATCGATCAACCGCCCGGCTGTATCCGGAACCCCTCGATATGCACATCCAGGTGGTGGTTGACGCGGAGCCCCGCCTGGCCTTCGATGTCCTGCATCTTCGCTCGCGGGTAGCTCGCCACCTCGGTGCCGTTCACGCGGAAGCTGACCACATCGCCGGCGAGCGCGACAGCAAGCCGATTGGTGGCCCGTCCCTCCTCGTTCTGCTTGGTAACTGCCTGGTGGTCAGTCCACTCCTGAATCGTGTGCACCTCGCCAGCGGCCCGATGACGGATGCTGTACTTACCGTCGCCTCGCACCAGGAAATACGTGTAGAGCTGGTTGGGCGCATCGAGATTGCTGCCACCGATGAACAGCCCATACGCCTCGGGGTGCTCCGGCGCTCGCATCTGTGTGAAGGCTGCCTCCACGGTGTAGTCGCCCGCTGCGCGATGCTCGGGGTTGAAGAAGATCGCGGCCGGGCCTGATGTGACGTGGAGGCCCTGCCCCATGCGCTCGAACTTCAGATCCTCCGCCTGCACATTGGCGCGATCGAACCGGACCGTCCATCCCGCGGGAACCTGGCCCCCAGAAATTACCTTCACGTCCGCCGCCTGCTGAGCCGACAGCGGTAGAGTGGTTGCAGCCAACAAAGCGGCGACAAACAACGTGCGCATCTGATCCTCCTGCGTGATCACTTGGTTACCGGGCATGATGTCCGTTGGACAGAGAATAGCGCGCGTTCTCCCCGGTGACCAGTCGCCGCGGCCGCCTCCTTCCAACCTTTTGAGGCCGGCGGGCGTCCAACAGCGGCAAACGCAGCGATTACTCAAACCTCAACGTCACTGAAATGAGCCGAGATCGTTTGTTTGCGGCTGCCGTCTCGCTGTCGCTGGGCATGGCGTCCTTCCCGGTTTCGGCAGCGGCGCAGGGGCATGGATCCGTTCACCCAACCCCGGCACCAGCCGTCAATGCCGTCGAGCGGGAGGGTCAGATCACTCTGGACGGTAAGCTCGACGAACTGGACTGGCTGCGCGCCCCCGCTGCCACGGATTTTCGCCAGTCCCAGCCCGACGAGGGAGCGCCGGCTACCCAGCCAACCGAGTTGCGCTTTCTGTACGATTCCGAGGCTCTTTATGTCGGGGCGCGCATGTTCGATTCTCTCGGTGCCGCGGGAGTTACCAGCCGGCTCGCGAGACGCGACCAATACACCGATGCGGACTGGCTGACGATCATCTTCGACACCTTTCACGATCACCTCGGCCGTACGAGGTTCGAGGTCAACCCTGCCGGAGTGAAGCGCGATGCGCACGCTGCCGGCGACTACAATCCGGACGCATCCTGGGATCCCGTCTGGCAGGTCGCCACTACCGTCGATTCGCTCGGGTGGACGGCGGAGATTCGGATCCCCTTCTCGCAACTGCGCTTTCGCACAGACTCGGTGCAGACATGGGGGTTGCAGGTGGTCAGGCTGGTAAACCGTACAAACGAGCGGTCTCACTGGGCGTTCTGGCGACAGAACGAGCCCGGTGGGCCGTCGCGTTACGGCCACCTGGAGGGGATCCGGGTGCCGCAGCGCACCAGGCGAGTGGAGGCACTCCCGTATGTAGTGACCCGCTCCTCGCACGTGCAGGGGATCAACAACAACGATCCGTTTCGGGACCCTACCGAGCTGTCCTATCGGCTCGGCGGCGACGTGAAGTATCTCGTGTCGTCCAATCTCACCCTGGATGCGGCCATCAATCCCGATTTCGGCCAGGTGGAAGTAGACCCCGCCGTGATCAACCTGTCCGCGTTCGAGACCTTCCTCTCCGAGCGGCGACCGTTCTTCATCGAGGGAGCGGGGATCTTCAGCTTTGGGGGCCTCAACTGCTACTTCTGTAGCAACGTGTCGTCACTTTCGATGTTCTACACGCGTCGCATCGGACGTCGACCGCAGGGTGCGGTGAGCGGCGAGTTCGTGGACATGCCGGAGAATGCGACGATTCTGGGTGCGGCCAAGCTGACTGGCAGGACGGCGAGCGGTTACTCGATCGGCGTGATGAATGCCGTCACCCGTCGTGAGCGCGCCAACGTGCAGATCGGCGGTGAGTTCTTTCGACCGGAGGTCGAACCGATCTCCAACTATTTTGTGGGGCGCGTGAAGCGCGATCTGCGCGGCGGGAACCTGGTGCTGGGCGGGATTCTGACATCTGTCTATCGCGACTTTCACGACTCCTCGCTGGCCAGCCAACTCAACAAGCACGCAGAGGCGGCAGGGGCCGACATCAACCTGTCGTGGGGGCAGCGGAGCTACAATCTGATGGCGAACGTCGCGGCCAGCCGAATCTCGGGCGATTCCCTGGCGATCCAGCGCGCCCAGCAGTCGTCGGCTCGCTACTTCCAGCGTCCGGATCGGAAGCAGGGGTCCAACTCCCTCTTCTCCAATGCATACGCCACGGATGCCACCAGCATGACTGGATACGGTGGCTATGCGCGACTGGCGAAGGTGAGCGGCGACTGGCTATGGGAGACGGCGGTCAACTTCCGCAGTCCGGGTTTCGAGAACAACGATCTGGCCTTCATCACTCGCGCCGATTACGTGTGGATGAACGGCAATCTGGTGCGCCAGTTCACGCGGCCGACCAGCTGGTATCGGAATCTCTGGATCAGCGCGGGCGGCCAGCAGCAGTTCAACTACGCCGGGGATCTGACAGATCGCCAGGCTCAGATTTTTGCGAGCAGCCAGACGCCAGCCTACTGGGGGTGGAGCACATTCTACATCAGGCGCTTCCCCACCCTCGACGACCGCCTCACGCGCGGCGGACCCGTTGTCGGGCGACCCGGAACGCACTTCTTCTCCGGCAGCTTCTCCGGCGACACGCGCAAGCGAGTCTCGCTCGGTGTGGACGGAAACTACGGTGTGAGTGATGTGGGCAACTGGGGCTACGGCTCGGGCATCCGCGTCGAGATTAAGCCTGCCTCGAACGTGGAGATGAGGATCGCACCGCGTTTCGATCGTTCCTCGTCGTCCATCCAGTACGTAACTCGAGCGGTCGACGAGACGAACGAGGAGTTCTTCGGACAACGTTACATCTTTGCGGATCTCGTTCAGCGCACGGTATCGATGGAAACCCGTCTGAACGTGACGTTCACGCCGTCTATCTCGCTGGAGTTGTATACGCAGCCACTCATCTCGAGCGCGGACTATGGCAGGTTCAAGGAGTTTCAGTCCAGGCGCGACCGGCGCACGCACGTGTTCGCTCCCGATCAGGTGAGCACCGAAGTCGTGAACGGACAGCGGCAGTATACGATCGACCCCGATGGCGAAGGAACCGCCGTGCCAATAACCTTCAACGATCCCAACTTCAACTTCCGCTCACTGCGCGGCAACGCGGTTTTCCGCTGGGAGTACCGCCCGGGCTCCACGATCTTCGTGGTGTGGACTCAGCAGCGCCAGAACTTCGCCTCCCACGGCGACTTCGACTTTGGCCGCGACCGGAGCGCGCTGTTCGCGGCAAAACCGGACAACATCTTTCTCGTGAAGATGAACTACTGGCTGGGGCTCTGAGGTTGGGGCCCTGCGGTGACTGCTGCTAATCTGCCGCGGGCCTCCTACCACGGAGTCCCCCGATGTCCATTTTTCTGATGTTGACTGCATCTTCTGCGTCTTCCCGCGGTTGATGTTGACTGCATTCTCTGTGTCTCTGCGTCGCCGCGGTTGATGCTGTTGCGCGTGGCCAACGACTTGGAGGAGTTGCCAGTCTACCGCGTTGATGGCTATTTAGCTGGGCGCTCCCCGTTCTGAGCTCAGATCACTCCGGGCACCTGACCCCTGGCACCCTACACCCCCGCCCCTCGCACCTACGGCCACACCCGAACCACCGGCGTCCCGCTCTATTGGGCGGTGCATGGCCCTCGGGGTGCTCCAAGGCTGCTGGTCCTGCATGGCGGACCAGGCGCCCATCACGACTACCTGCTGCCGCAGATGCTGCGGCTCGCGGAACGGTACGAGTTGATCTTCTACGATCAGCGCGGTGGTGGGCGCTCCCGCACTGATGATCGCGCGCCGATAACATGGCGAACGCAAGTGGAGGATCTGGTGCGCGTGCTGGACGAGCTGGAGCTGGGGAGCGCCGACATTGTCGGCTACTCGTGGGGCGCGCTTCTCGCACTGCTCTACGCCCTCGAAGTCTACGAGGGCAATCTGGACGCTCCACCGCCGCAGCGCCTCGTGCTGATCGACCCCGCACCGCTGAGCCGGGCGCTGCGACAGCGCTTCGAGGAGGAGTTCGCGCGCCGCCAGCGCTCTCCGGAGATCAGTGGTATGCGTGCCGATCTTCAGGCCTCGGGGCTCCGTGATCGCGATCCCGAGGCGTACCGCCAGCGCCTGTTCGAGATCGGTGTCGCAGCGTATTTCGCCGATCCGTCGCTCGCATCCGAGCTGACGCCTTTCAGGGTCACTGGACGGGTCCAGGAGAGCACCTGGGACAGTCTCGGCCAGTTCGACCTCATTCCGCGACTGGGCGTGGTGCGCGCCCCAACACTCATCCTCCACGGAACCGAAGACCCGATTCCGCTCGATTCCAGCCAGGCGGCGGCCGCCGTGTTGCCGGACGCCCGCCTGGTGGAGATCCCCGGCTCGGGCCACGTTCCGTACGTGGAGTCGCCGGATCCGCTGTTCGACGCCATATTCGAGTTTCTCGAAACCCCCCTACGGCGACCGACCTGAATGATGCAGCCCGAGGATGAAGATCTTTCCCAGCCCGAGATCGCAAGCATCGCGATCGGCGACCAACGCTATCGCGTGGGCGTACGCATTACCTATGACGGCGTAGAGTACGTCGGCCGCCTGTGGTTCTACGAAGAGGAATGGGAGCACGGCGGGCTGCCGGACAGGGGGACAATTCCGGGCAGGAGCAAGGAGGAAGTGCTCACTCTGGCGAGGCGGCTGGGTGATGATGAGCTGGTGTCGCGCTACCGGCGGGCGGTGGCGAACAGGCGCCGGTTCATAGAGCTTCGCAGGACGACCGACGAGTTTCTTCAGCGAATTCGCTACATCAATCAGGTCGCAATCTCCATGCGTGCAGGCCTAATCGATCTGGAGGGCGCGGCCCAGGAGCTCGACCACACCGAGCAGCAGCTCCATGAGCTGGTGCGGCGCGTGCGTCAGGCGGCCGGCGTCGAAAACGGCGAGGTGTGAATCCTGCTGGCCTGAAGCGCATGCTCGCTCGCATCACGCCGTACGAACTGATCCTCCAGTCGCTCGAGCGCGAGCTGTTCCCCGCCATACGAACCGAAGCGGAGCAGCGCGGCGTGGACGCCCGGCGGAGCGACGAGTTCCTCCTGCTCGGTCACGTAGGGGCGGCGCTTCGGACGATGGTACCGGAGGATGCTCCCCCCGAGGCGCTGGATGAGTACGGCGAGCTCATCTACCATGGCTACCAGTTCTGGGCATTCGGCCACCGCCTCTACGTGCTCGATGACGACGTCATGCTCCGGCTGACGGAGCCCGAGCAGGAGATGCCGTCCTGGGAGCTGGCGGCCCCACCCGCGTGCTACGTCCAGTTTCCGTACCAAAGGCTGTGGGCGCGTGTGGCTCCCGAAGCCCCCTACGAGCCAGCCGACGGTTGCTTTATCGTGGTAAATGACACCGCTCCGGCACCGGATTCCGGCGCCCATCTGCGCGCGGTGCTCATCCTCGGCGTGCGACCCGAACGCCCCGGCGTCTCGCTGATCACGTATCGCACGGATCTGAACCCCCTGACTGCGGCCCGGTACGCGCGGGCACCGTCACGCGAAGGAGGTACTCCATTCGCCAGCACTATTCCCGGCGGCGACCGGAAGGGGTTTCGCACGCTCATGAACACCAGCGAGCTGGAGGCGCTGGTGCTGCGAACCCTCCGGTGGTTCGATGAGCACTCCGCGTGGCTCGAGCCGCAGGAAGGGTCTGCCGAAGACGGCCTCTCCCGTCTGGCCCATGTGGTGGCTCGGTCGCGGTAGTGACCTGCAAGAGCTCGCCGCGGGGAGTATCTTTGGGGGATGGACTCGCGTACTGCCGCCCACGTGCTGAACCGGATCGCCGACATGCTCGAGCTGAACGGCGACAACCGCTTCAAGACGCGCGCGTACCGCACGGCCGCCAGCACGATTCTCGGACTTCAGTGCGACGATCTGGCCCCGCAATGTCGGAATGGTCACCTGGCGCAGCTTCAGGGGATCGGCCCGGCTACCCTTGCGGTGCTCCGGGATCTGGTGGAGACGGGGGAGTCCAGCCTGTACATGCGGCTTCGGGAGGAAACGCCCGAGGGGCTGCTGGAGATGATGCGCATCCCCGGACTGGGCACGACAAAGATCCACGCGATACACGAAGGGCTGGACATCGACAGCCTGCATGAGCTGGAGGAGGCGGCGCGCGATGGACGACTTGCTTCGCTCCCGCGCTTCGGACCCCGCATGGCCGAGAAGGTGCTGAAGGGTATAGCCTACCTTCGCGAGACCACTGCGCACATCCTGCTGCCCCATGCCCTGGCCGAGTCGCACCGACTCCTGGCCATGGTGCTGACACACGACGACGTAGTCCAGGCGGCCGTCGCCGGCTCCGTTCGCCGGCACTGTGAGCTTGCCCGCGACATCGACATCGTCGCGGCCTGTCGCAGCGCTCCGGCGCGCGTGGCCACCGCCCTGGCACACGCGCCCGCCGTACGCGAGGCCGTTGGAGTGGGGGGCGGATCGGTGTCGCTGCGCTTCGTGGATGGCACGCGCCTCGACCTGCACTGCGTGGACCCAAGTCACTTCGGTGCCGCACTCTGGCGCGCGACGGGCAGCGCCGAACACGTACGCCAGCTCTCTGAGCACGCTCAGGAGCTGGGTTTCACCATCGAGGGCGACCAGCTGTTTGATCCCTCCGGCACTCCCGTGCCCACACCGGATGAGCAAACGTTCTACGCCGCGCTCGGGCTGCCGCACATCGCCCCAGAGCTTCGTGAAGGTTTGGGAGAGCTGGAAGCGGCCACGAGACGGCGCCTCCCCTCACTGATCGAGTCGGGTGACATTCGCGGCGTCCTGCACTGTCACTCGCAGTATTCCGATGGGAAGGCTACAATCGCCGAGATGGCTACCGCGGCCCGCGCCCGCGGCTGGTCCTATCTGGGGATCACCGATCATTCTCAGTCGGCCTTCTACGCGGGCGGATTGAGCCGGGAAACGATCATCGCCCAACACGAGGAGATCGACAGGCTCAATATGGATGTGCCCGGGTTCCGCGTGTTGAAGGGGATCGAGGCAGACATTCTCCCTTGCGGCCGCATCGACTACGACGCCGAGTTCCTCGAGCGGTTCGACTTCGTGATCGGGTCGGTGCACTCGCGTTTCGGCATGGATCAGGCTGCAATGACGAACCGCGTGCTCCGCGCGCTCGATTCGCCTTTTGTGACAATCCTCGGCCACCCAACTGGCCGGCTGCTCCTCACCCGCGAGCCTTATGCTGTCGACATGGACGCCGTTCTCGAGAAAGCGGCCGAGAGCGGTGTGGCGGTGGAGTTGAACGCCGATCCGAACCGGCTCGATCTGAACTGGCGGCTTTGCCGCGTGGCGAAGGAGAAGGGCGTGCAGATCGAGATCGGCCCCGATGCGCATTCGATCGCTGGTTTGGACAACATCGACCTGGGTGTCGGCATCGCTCGCAAGGGCTGGCTTGAATCAGCGGACGTGCTGAACACGTCATCGGCGGACTCGGTGCTGGAGCGCGCCGAGCGTCGGCGCGCGCGGGCGTGACGCGGTCCGTTGCCGGACGCCCAAGGAAGGGGGGCGGACGCGAGTCGAAGGCCCGGCGCGGCGCACGCGCGCTGGAAGTGCTGCAGCGCCTCCAGCGCGAGTATCCCGGCGCAACGTGTTCACTCGTCCACGGCAATCCGTTTCAGCTTCTCGTCGCCACCATCCTGAGCGCGCAGTGCACCGATGCACGTGTCAACCTCACCACACCGGCGCTCTTCGCACGCTTCCCCGATGCCGAGTCGCTTGCCGATGCGGATCAGGAAGAGGTCGAGAAGCTGATCCGCAGCACGGGCTTCTTCCGCAGCAAGGCGAAGAGCCTCATCGGCATGGCGCGCGCGCTCGTGGAGCGGCACGACGGGCAGGTTCCGGACGACATGGATGCGCTCACACGACTACCGGGCGTTGGCCGGAAGACGGCAAACGTGGTGCTCGGCAACGCCTTCGGTCGAGAAGAGGGGATTGTGGTGGACACGCATGTCACCCGACTCAGCCAGCGACTGGGATTCACGCGTGCCGACGACGCCGCGAAGATCGAGAATGATTTGCTGCCGCTCTTTCCGCGTGAGCACTGGACGCAACTCTCCCACCTGTTCATTGATCACGGCCGCGCCATCTGCGAAGCGCGGCTCCCCAGGTGTGAGCTCTGCGTGCTGAATGACGTCTGCCCGTCATCGAGAGTGTGACTCCCTGGGAACACCGGAATTCAACCACAGCACTGCCATGACACGACACTGGCTCCTGAAATCGGAAGCCGACACGTTCTCGTTCGATGATCTCATGCGCGCCCCACGGAAGACGACCTTCTGGGACGGGGTGCGGAACTACCAGGCGCGCAACCTGATGCGCGATGAGATGAGGGAGGGTGATCTCGCCTTCTTCTATCACTCCAGCTCGGATCCGACCGCGATTGTCGGGATCGTGGAGATCGTGCGCGCGGGCTATCCGGATCACACCGCTTTCGACCCTCACTCCGATCACTTCGACCCCAACAGTGATCCGGAGAATCCCACCTGGTACATGGTCGACGTGCGCGCACGCGAGCGACTGCCAAGGCCCCTCACCCTGGCAGAGCTGCGCACCGTACGCGGACTGGAGCGCATGGTGTTGCTCAAGAAAGGGAGCCGGCTTTCCGTACAGCCGGTGACACCGGCGGAGTGGAAGATCATTACTTCGCTCGCCAGTGCCCCGGAGCCCGGACCCGCCCGGAAACTCCGCGCGCACCGCTGAGCCGGGTCACGCGTTCGGTCATGGTCAATCCCGCGTTCCCCGATGGACGGCGCTTTGCCTTCACGATCATCGACGACACAGACGTCGGTACGGTCGAGAACCTGCGCCCCATCTACGTGCTGCTGCGCGAGCTCGGGATGCGCACCACCAAGACGGTCTGGCCGGTCGGCTGGGACGCCGGATGGAGCGCCTTCGAGTCATCGCAGACGCTTGCCGATGCGGAGTACCTGGCGTTCGTCCGCGAGCTCCACGACTGTGGTTTCGAGATCACCTGGCATGGCGCCACGATGGAATCGAGCAGGCGCGAACAGACCATCGCGGCGCTCGATCGATTCCGGGAGCTGATCGGTCACTATCCCCGTATTCACGTGAACCACTCCCGGAACCGTGAGAATCTCTACTGGGGGCGCGACCGGCTCGACAGCCCGATCCTGAAGAGACTGTACGATCTCATGGCAGGTGGCCGTGCCACATTCGAGGGGCACGTACAGGAATCGGCATTCTGGTGGGGAGATCTCGCGCAGCAGCATGTGGAGTACGCACGGAACCTCACGTTCCATGATGTCAACGTCGCTCGCATCAATCCCACCATACCATACCGCGACCCACGCCGACCGCTGGTTCGCTGGTGGTTTTCCGCCTGCGACGCGGAGGACGTTCATGAGTTCAATGAGCTGCTCGCCCCGGACAATCAGGAGAAGCTGGAGGAGGAGGGCGGGATTTGCATCGTCGCCACTCACCTCGGCAAGCAGTTCGTGAGCGACGGATCGGTACATCCACTCACCCGACAGCTCCTGACTCGGCTCGCGGCACGACCGGGCTGGTTTCCACCGGTTGGAACGCTTCTCGACTGGCTCCGCCAGCACAGGAATGGGAGCGGCGAGATTCCATCATCCGAATGGCGGCGCATGCAATGGCGTTGGGCTCGCGATCTGGCGCTGCGCCGGCTCGGATCGGCGCCGCCGAAACGGGCTGCATCGGGCCGCTGAAGGCGGTAGATTGCTCCGATCGCCGCGAGCTAACCTCAGCCTGGACGGGACGTGAAGAAGGCAACCATCGATACCAATCGCGGGACACTCGTAGCGGAGCTGTTCGAGAAGGAGGCTCCGAAAACGGTGGAGAACTTCGAGAAGCTCGCCAATTCGGGTTTCTACGACGGGGTGAAGTTCCACAGGGTGATTCCCGACTTCGTCGTGCAGGGTGGAGATCCGCTGTCGCGCGATCTTCCAGCGGGCGATCCTCGCATCGGGACGGGTGGGCCCGGTCATCGCATCAAGTGCGAGACGAAGGGTAATCCTCACACACACCAGATGGGCGCACTGTCGATGGCCCACGCCGGGAAGGACACCGGGGGCAGCCAGTTCTTCGTGGTGCTCGACGAGAACAACACCCGGCACCTCAATGGCGTACACACGGTGTTCGGCAAGGTCGTGGAAGGGCTGGACGTCCTTCGCACGATCAAGGCGAACGATGAGATGACCAAGGTGCGCGTCGACGCGCTCGACTGACCTTTCCTACCGGGGAGAACCAGAAATGTCGGCACCGCCGCTGCCCGGCGATATGAAGGCAGGTTTCATTGGACTTGCCTTTGCCGTTGTGTTCCTGCTTGTCGTTCTCACGACCATTGTCTTCATCTCGAACCGCGTGACCGGCCACCTTGACGAGCCGGCCGCCGCCGCGGTGCAGCAGTAGGGCGTTGGGTCTGGCAGATATGTCCATCCTGCCGTCACGTGCGGAAGCGCTGGCGCTGATGCACGAGTACACCGCCAGCGACTCCCTGCGGAAACACATGCTGGCCGTGGAGGCGGCCATGCGCGCCTACGCCGAGCGCTTTGGCGAGGACGAGGAGCGCTGGGCACTGGCGGGACTGCTGCACGACTTCGACTACGAGCGGTTCCCGAACACCGACCGTGCTCCCGACCGGGAGCACCCTGCCGAGGGAGTCCGGTTGCTGCGGGAGCGGGGGGTCCCGGAGGACATCCTGGAGGCGGTGCTCGGTCACGCGACCTACACTGGCGTGCCGCGGCGCTCCCGCATGGCCAGGACGTTGTTCGCCGTTGACGAGCTTTGTGGACTCATTACGGCCACGGCGCTCGTCAAACCGACGCGGTCGGTTAACGAAGTGGACGCCCGATCCGTCAAAAAGAAGCTGAAAGACAAGGCGTTTGCCCGGGGGGTCAACCGGGATGATATCATGCTGGGAGCGGCAGAGCTGGAAGTCGAGCTCGATGAACACATCTCCTTCGTGATCGAGGCGCTGCGCCGGCAGGCCGGCCCCCTCGGACTGGCGGGAACAGCCGAGTCCTGACGGCTCAACGCTCCGCCTCCTTGAGCCGTATGTGTGATGACCGCACAGAGCCCAATTTCGGATGACGGCTGCAGTCTTACCATCGGTCCCGGCCATCGTGGTTCGGGACGATAGCCCGGATGCGCGGCTGGACGAGCGAGACCTCGTCCGAGCAGCCCAACGGGGAGATCGTGATTCATTCGCGTCGTTGGTGCGTCTGCACCAGCGGCGGGCGTATGCTGTGGCGAGGGCGATTCTGTCTTCACACGAGGACGCGGAGGATGCCGTGCAGGACGCCTTTCTGCACGCCTACCGGGCTCTCAATCGGTTTCGACCGGAGCAGCCATTCGGGGCATGGCTTCACCGGATAGTCGCCAACGCTGCCCTGGACATAGGACGGAGGCGGAAGGTGCGCGACGCCGGCGCGTTACCGGACGGTCTTGCCGTCCCGTTCCGCGATCCTGGCGTGGATGACGAGCTGAGGCGGCGGCTCATGGAAGGTCTGTCGACGCTTGCTGAGCGGCAGCTGCAGGTTGTGGTGCTGCATGACGTGCAAGGATTCACGCACGGCGAGATCGGGGGCCTGCTCGGTATTCCCGAGGGCACGGCGCGATCAGACCTGCACCATGCGCGTGCCGCACTGAGGCAGGCACTTGGAGACATTTGGAGCGAACGATGACCGAGCACCACATTGGCCCGAATGGCCGGGAAAACGAGATGACTCGCGCGCTGCGCGCGCTCTACGCGCCGCCGGAGGAGGAGAGCTACTGGCTCCACCTCGAGGCGCGAATCATGGCGCGTATCGACGCAAATGCCGATGAGTGGTGGAGCCCGTTTGGAGGATGGGTACGCAGCGGGATGCTCGCCGCTGCTGGGACGATGCTCGCCATTGCCATCGGTCTGGCCTGGACGCGCAGCGCAGATGATGCGCCGCTCGCATACGATACGGTCATCGAGATGCCGCGAACGCTGTCGCAGCAGCTCGCCACGGAGACCACACGGCTTCCGGCGAGCGAGGCCGCACTTCAGTTCGTGATAGATCAATGAAAGGCAGTAGACACTCAATCAGGAGATGACCATGCAGCGCTCCAAGCTGCTCGCGCTGTCTTTTCTGGCTGCCGCCCTGCTCATTGGCGGGGCGGTCGGCTTCACCGTCGATCGCATGCTGGTGGGCGAGCGAAAGTGCACCTCGCAGGATCGGCAGTCCATGCGCGAGCGCATGATGACGGACCTCAACCTCACCGCGGAGCAGCGCGTCACGTTCGACAGCCTGCTCGAGAAGCGGCATACCGATATGAGCGCCGTGATGGACCCGTTGCGCCCGCAGCTTGATTCGATCCGGGAGCAGACGCGGGTCGAGATCGCCCGGATCCTCGACGACCACCAGCGTGCCCGCTACCAGAAGATGCTCGACGAGGCGAGATTGGCGCGCGAGAGACGCGAGGCGGAGGGACGACGATGAGGCGGCTGCTTCTTTCGGCCATCCTCGCCCCCGCGCTGCTCCATGCGCAGTCGGCCGGCGAGGAACCGCGCATCATCACGTTGGACGAAGCCGTGAGCCTTGCCCAGCGTAATGCACCGGCGGCCGTCCAGGCGCGCGGGCAGCTTCGTACTGCCGATGCCACGGTGCGAAGCTCTTACGCCAGTTTCATTCCCAACCTTTCCGTCTCTGCGGGCAACGTCTACACGGCAACGACGGCCCAGCAGATAGTGGATGAAAGCGGTCAGGTGCGGGCTGTCGGGGACGGCTCATGGCGCGGCAATACCGGATTCTCCGCCTCGCTCAACCTGTTCGACGGCGGGCGCCGCTTTCAGGACATCCGGTCGGCACGCGCCAACGTGGGAGCGGCGGAAGCCAACGAGGTAGCGCAACAGTACCGAGTTGCGCTCGACGTGAAGCAGGCGTACTACAGCGCCCTGGCTGCCCGCGAGTCCATGGGAGCAGCGCGGGCGCAGCTCGAGCAGGCCGAGCAGCAGCTCCGTGCCGCTACCGCCCGTGTAGCTGCCGGGGCCGCCACCCGCTCGGACTCGTTGCGAAGCGCAATCCAGGTCTCGAACGCACACCTCGCTCTCCTCACCGCGGAGAACCAGCTGCGGAGTGCAAATGCAACCCTCACGCGGCTGGTAGCCACGCCGTTCGAGGTTACTCCGAGCCCCGCCGACACGCTGAGTCTCGACCGACTGTCGGTGGACAGCTTGACGCTGCGCCGCATGGCCGAGGAGGGACCAGCGGTGCGCCAGGCTGACGCGCAGGTGGTTGCGTCGCGCGCCGCAGCACGGGCGACGCGCACCACATATCTCCCCTCCATTGACGTGAGCTATTCGCGAGGGGGCGTTGGCGACACGCGCCTCGGCTTTGGTGATCCGTACAACTACACCACCAACTGGCGCATCACGGCCTCATTGCCTCTGTTCAACCAGCTTCAGCGCGAGTCGAATAGAGTGCGTGCCGACGTCGCCCTCACGAATGCCGAGGCGCTGCGGCGCGATACCGAGTTCGCCGCCCGTCAGCAGCTCACGCAGCTCTATGGCGCTCTTCAAACCGCCGAGCAGCGCGTGCTCATCCAGCAGGAGACGGTGGACGCGTCGGACGAAGATCTGCGCGTGCAGCAGCAGCGATACAACGTAGGAGCTTCCACGCTGCTGGATGTTCTGACGTCGCAAACACAGTTGAATCAGGCGCGGGCAGCGCTCATTGCCGCCCGGTTCGACTATCGAGTTGCCAAGGCACAAATCGAGGCACTGATCGGGAGAGAGCTGTGAACGAATCGCGTGCGGGAGGTCGAGCGATCGGCTTGTCGAGGGGCGTGGGTACCGGCCTGCTGGCGGCGTCGATGCTTCTCACCGGCGCCTGTGGCAACGGCAACGACGGTGCGACCCCGATCCAGACCGTCGCCGTGGAGCGCCGCGACATCGTGGTCGAGGCCGAGGCCACCGGCGTCATCGAGCCGATCAACGTGGTAGAGGTGAAGTCGAAGGCATCGGGACAGATCGTTGCCATGCCCGTCGAGACGGGTATGCTGGTGAGGCCTGGAGACCTGCTGGTGCAGGTGGACACGCGGGACGTTCGCAACCAGTACAACCAGGCGGTGGCCGATGTCCGCGCCGCCGAGGCCAGCGTTCAGGTGCAGGAATCGCAGCGTCGGCGCTCCGAGGATCTCAACAAGCAGGGGATTATCACCGCGCAGGAGTTCGAGGCCACTTCGCTCGCATTCGAGAACGCCCGTGCGCAGCTCGCCCGGGCTCGCGCCAACCTCGACCTCGCGCAGCAGCGACTGGAGGATGCAACTGTTCGTGCGCCCGTCTCCGGTACGATCATCGAGAAGGAAGTCGCCCTCGGGCAGGTGATCACGTCGGCCACCGGAGCGTTTGGCGGGGGCACGACGCTCCTCAAGATGGCGAACCTGGAGCAGGTGCGCGTGCGCGCGATGGTGTCGGAAACGGATATCGGCAACATCCGCTCGGGTCAGCAGGTCCGCGTAACCGTTGACGCCTATCCTCAGCGTCCGTTCCAGGGAACGGTGGAGAAGATCGAACCGCAGGCGGTTGTGCTTCAGAGTGTCACGATGTTCCCCGTGCTGGTAAGCGTCAGCAACGTGGAAGGCCTGCTCATGCCAGGGATGAACGGCGAAGTCTCAATCCTCGTGGCGGAACGAACGGGCGTGCTGGCCGTGCCAAACGATGCCGTCCGTAATCCGCGCGATGCGGCGCTCGTCGCCGTTGCGCTGGGGCTCACCCCTGACCAGGTTCGCCAGCAGCTCAGCAGTCCGCGCACAGGCCAGGCGGGATCGAACGGCGACGTGCGCGTGCAGATCGCACGCGGCGACGTAGCTGCGGAGGTCATCCCGACCGCTCAGCGGCCGCAGGATGGAGCCACCCGGGGGACGGGCCAGCGCGGCGCGCAGATGCCAGAAATCACCGCGCAGCAGTGCGCCGCCGTGGATTCCGCGCTCAAGACAAGGCCCGAGCTGCAGCAGCGATTGGACCGCATGCGGGTGCGCATGCAGGCGGGCGAGCTGGACATGCAGCAAGCGCGGACGGAGTCGCAGGCAAGCTATCAGGAGCTCGGGGTCGACGGCCGGGTCGCGCGCGGCTGCCAGATGCGCGCCATGCAGCAACAGGTAAGTGCGGCTCCTGCCGCCGGACAGCGCGCGGGTGCGCAACAGCAGCGCGGCGCCGGTGCGCAGGCTGGCGCTTCTCCCCAGGGTCAGCGAGACGAGCCAC
>CAYXRS010000066.1:0-17663 GCA_964467195.1 uncultured Gemmatimonadaceae bacterium | reverse complement strand
GGGTGGGCGAATGCGCCCGGCGGCGGCGGCCTTCACCACCGCCAGCGCATCCTCGACCTCGAGCATCGGGAGATACAGGAAGCCGGCGATGCCGTTCACGTCCAGCAGATGCGCCTCCTCGGGGCGTCGTGTCATGCTCACGGCGATCATTGGGACGCGCGCCAGAACGGCGTCACTCTCCCACTGCTCGAGCGGCGCGGTCGCCAGGAGGTCGTAGTCGCAGACCACGACATCCGGCACCTGCTGCCGCGCCCGCTCCAATCCCTGCTCGAAACCCACGGCGGGCACCGTGCGCAGTTCGGGGGATGCCGAGAAGAGCGCGCAGATGTGATCGCTAAGAAACTCATGCCTTGCAATGCAGAGAACGTGCATTGAACCTCGGTAGGTCTGCATGGGGATGCTTGCCCGCTGCGGCGACAGCCGTCGCTCGCGCGGTTCACATTGATACACCACTCGTATCCGGAAGTGCGTCACCGTTCCGATGGTGAATGTTTGGCGGGTGTTGGGCAAGGGGGGAGGCGCTGACACTCCAGTAAGGGCGTCACGTTGACGTTGGAGGCCGCCGAATCGGGAAACCCCCTACGGCCGTGCGCTCCCGCGACGCGTTTCCCTCATTGACCCCAGGCGTTTGGCGGGGTAACGTCTGCGCCCATGCGATTGGGCCTACCAAAGGAGATAGTGGCTGGAGAGCGACGGACGGCTCTCGTGCCGGAAACCGTCGAGAAGCTGACCCGGAGTGGCGTGGAGGTCACTGTCGAGGCGGGTGCCGGCAGCGGTGCGTTCATTGACGATGAGCAGTATCGTGCCGCCGGAGCGACGATTGTTCCGGAGGCCGCGGACCTGTACGGCTCGGCCGATCTGATAGTCAAGGTGCAACGCCCCGCCGAGCGGCCCGACGGCAGGCACGAGGCGGACCTGCTGCACGAAGGCGGCGTGCTGGTGGCGGTACTCCAGCCAGTGGTCCACCCTGAGCTCATGCAGCGCCTCGCAGAACAGGGAGTCACCGCGTTCAGCATGGACGCCATACCACGCATCGCCCGGGCGCAGGCGCTGGACGTCCTCTCCTCGATGAGCAGCGTGGCGGGCTACCGTGCGGTGCTCACGGCAGCAGCGTCACTGCCGCGATTCTTCCCGATGCTGATGACGGCCGCCGGCACGGTCACCCCGGCGCGCGTGCTCGTGCTCGGCGCCGGCGTCGCCGGCCTTCAGGCAATCGCGACTGCTCGCCGGCTGGGTGCCGTGGTTGAGGCTTTCGACACGCGGCCGGCGGTGAAGGAGCAGGTGGAGAGCCTCGGCGCCAGATTCATCGATGCATCCATTCAGGTGGCCGAGGATCGCAGCGGATACGCCACGGCGCTCTCCGAGGACGCGCACCAACGGGAGCTGGAAGTAATCGGAGGCCGCGTGCGCGAGGCGGACGTCGTGATCACAACCGCGCTGATCCCCGGCCAGCGGGCACCGCTGCTCATCACCGCCGACATGGTGCGCACCATGCGCCCGGGATCCGTGATCGTGGATCTGGCCGCCGAGTTCGGCGGCAACTGCGAGCTGTCGCGGCCAGGCGAGGTAGTTGTGGAGCATTCCGTCACCATTCACGCGCCGCTCAACATTCCATCGGGGATGCCCGTGCATGCCAGTCAGATGTACTCGCGCAACATGGCCTCTTTTCTTCAGCTGATCGTGAAGGATGGCGCGCTGGCGCTGGACTTCGAGGATCAGATCATCAAGGAGGCGTGCATCACGCGCGACGGTGCGGTGGTGCACGAGGCGACGCTGGCGCGGCTCGCATGAACGGCGTCGTGCAGTCTGCGGGCCGTAACAACGACATCGCCGCTGGAGCGGAGGGACAATGCTGGCCGAGCTGATCGTTGCGGTCTACATCTTCGTTCTGGCGATGTTCGTCGGCTTCGAGGTCATCACGAAGGTGCCGACGCTGCTGCATACTCCGCTGATGTCGGGGTCGAACGCGATCTCCGGCATCGCGCTCATCGGCGCGATCGTGGTAGCCGGCCGCCTCGACAGTCCGCTCAATACCATCCTCGGAACGGTGGCGGTGACGGTGGCGACCGTCAACGTGGTTGGCGGATTCCTCGTGACCGATCGCATGCTGCGCATGTTCCGCCGCCGGCCGGAGGAGAAGCAGTGAACGACCTCGACGTTCAGGCGGTCGGCGACCTGGTCAACATCATCTATCTCATCTCGGCCGCCTGCTTCATCGTCGGCCTGAAGATGCTGTCCTCCGCAGCCACGGCGCGACGCGGCAACGTGATCGGCGCGTCGGGAATGCTGCTCGCCATCGTCGCCACACTGCTCGCCCGCGGGATCATCTCCTATCAGTGGATCGCGGTCGGCATGATTACCGGCGCGATCATCGGCGCATGGCTGGCGCTCGCCGTGAAGATGACCGCCATGCCCCAGATGGTGGCACTGCTCAACGGCTTCGGTGGCGCCGCATCGGCGCTCATTGCCAGTGCCGAGTTCAACCGGCTGAGGGGTGTCGTGATGCAGCCGGACGCGGTGGCGGCGGCGAGCCTCATTCCGTTCGACGTCACGATCAGCACGATGCTGGCGCTGCTCATCGGATCGGTCACGCTCACCGGAAGTTTCATAGCGTTCGGAAAGCTCCAGGAGGTCATCACCGGCAGGGCCGTGGTCTTCCCTGCACAGAAGACGTTGAACGCCCTGCTCTTCCTCGCGATCCTCGGAATCGCGACCTATCTGGTGGTGGCGTTCGCGAATCCGGAGCTGGCGTCGCCGCATGGCGGCTTCTTCATTGCGCTGGCGGCGCTGTCGCTGCTCCTCGGCATCCTGCTGGTCATCCCAATCGGCGGCGCGGACATGCCGGTTGTGATCGCGCTGCTGAACTCGTACTCGGGACTCGCCGGGGCCTCCGCAGGTTTCGTGCTGCGCAACAACGTGCTCATCATCAGCGGCGCGCTGGTGGGCGCATCCGGAATCATTCTCACCAAGATCATGTGCCGGGCGATGAACCGCTCGCTCACCAACGTGCTCTTCGGTGCCTTCGGTGCCCAGGCCGGTGCCGCCATCGCCGGCGCCACGGGGGATCGCTCTGTGCGGTCACTTACGGCGGAGGATGCTGCCGTGATGCTGGCATACGCGCGCTCGGTGATCTTCGTTCCCGGCTACGGGTTGGCCGTCGCACAGGCTCAGCACACGGTGCGCGAACTGGCCGAGATGCTGGAGAAGCGCGGGGTGGAGGTGAAGTACGCCATTCACCCCGTTGCCGGCCGGATGCCGGGGCACATGAACGTGCTGCTGGCGGAGGCCGACGTTCCGTACACGCAGCTTTTCGAGATGGACGCCATCAACCGCGACTTCGAGCGCGCGGATGTGGCACTGGTGATCGGCGCAAACGACGTGACCAATCCGGCGGCCCGCAGCGATCCGAGCAGTCCGCTCTACGGCATGCCGATCCTCAACGTGGATCAGGCGAAGAACACGATCGTGATCAAGCGCAGCATGGCGTCGGGCTTCGCGGGGATCGACAATCCCCTCTACTATCTGGAGAAAACGGGGATGCTGTTCGGAGACGCGAAGAAAATGCTCACCGCGCTGGTTTCCGAGGTGCCCAACCTGTAGCGCCTACCCCACTACCGCGACCTTCCCCTGTCTGTGCCCCAACAGGCTTGCGACGCGAGAATCCTGCTCCCAGGTGAAGCTGCCGTGCTCGCCAGGTGCACGCCCGAAGTGTCCATAGGTGGCGGTAGGCTCGTAAATCGGACGGAGCAGGTCGAGACCGGTGATGATGCCGTACGGAGTGAGGTCGAAGGCATTACGCACCGCTGCCTCGAGCTCTGCGCGTGTCGCCGGGCTTGTACCGAACGTCTCGATCATGATCGACACAGGATCGGCAACACCGATTGCGTAGGCAAGCTGGACCTCGCAGCGCTGCGCCATCCCTGCTGCGACGATGTTGCGCGCCACCCAGCGCGCGGCGTAGGCCGCCGAGCGATCCACCTTGGAGGGATCCTTTCCGCTGAACGCGCCCCCTCCATGACGGGCAGCGCCGCCATACGTGTCGACGATGATCTTGCGGCCGGTGAGCCCCGTGTCCGTGGCCGGCCCACCTTCGGTGAACGCGCCGGATGGATTGACCATCACCCGATCCTGCCACCCGGGAGGAAGCAGTGATTCCGGGAGGAGTCCGGATATCACATCCTCGAGCACGAAGGCACGAATGCGATCCTGCTTCACACCCGGCGCGTGCTGCGTGGAGACGACGGCGCACGTCAGCTCCACGGGCACGCCGTCCACGTAGCGAATGGAGACCTGCGACTTCGCATCGGGACGGAGCCAGCTCTCGCCTGATCGTCGGCGATCCGCCAGGTGGCGGACGATCGCGTGTGAGTAGGCGATCGCGGCTGGCATGAGCTGCGGAGTCTCCCGCGTGGCGTAGCCGAACATCAATCCCTGATCGCCGGCGCCCTGCTGCCGAGCATCGCGCTTGGCGTCCACGGCGTCGGCGATCTCGCGCGCCTGCTCCTGAAGCCTCACCTCTACCTGCACACGGTCGTGGGCGAATCGTTCGTCGAATCCATCGTATCCGGTGCGGCGGATCACCTCCCGCACACGCTGCGCAATCTCCTCCGTTGCCACCGGGACCGCACTTCGCACCTCGCCGGCGATGCACACGTAGCCCTTTGTGACGAGAGTCTCGCAGGCGACGCGGGCGCCAGGATCACGAGTGAGAAAGAGATCCAGAACTGAATCGCTGATGCGGTCGGCAAGCTTGTCCGGATGTCCCTCGGACACCGACTCGCTGGAGAAGATGAAGGAATCGCCAGTAGGCCAGCTCATGATACGCAGATCCTCGCGGTTGTCGCCTCCCGGCAACAATACGGCCCGGCGGGCGGTGCCGCCCCCGGGCTTCGCATGGCGTAGCATCGGCAGCGGTTTAGCTGGATTTATAGCGCGGCCGCAATCGCAACAAATCGCCGCGTGTCAACCGAAATAAATGTGGTGTGGGGCCCGTTCAAGGGCAAGTGCCCGTGGAGCTGGTCGGTAAGGGCATCTCACTGCAGAGGCGCGGAATGACCGCCGGGGGGGGACAGCTGTGTGCAGCATTTGGCCTTGTCCATTTTCTTGTTTCTGTTCTGTTGTCTGGATGAACACACGCCGCCACTGGGTGTTGGCCCAACCTCGGCGCCTCTGCGCCTCTGCGCCTCTGCGGTAGAAAGCCGTCAATCAAGTAAAGCCGTCAATCAAGTATAGTTACCGCAGATGCCAACGGGCTAAAACCAGAAGGAGAGCCACGACATGGCGACGATGCGAGCGGCAGTGTTCACGGGGGCGGGCGGGGCGGCATCGATCGAGATCCGGGAGGCCCACCGTCCCGAGCCGCCAGAGGGGCACGCTCTGGTGAGGGTGCGGGCGACGGCGCTCAACCGCGCGGACCTTCTCCAGCGCGATGGACGGTACCCGCCGCCACGCGGAGCTCCTCGCGACATCGCCGGACTGGAGTTCGCCGGCGAGGTGGCGGCGCTCGGCACGGGCGTGCGTTTGGTGGCGGCAGGCGACCGTGTGTTCGGGCTCAGCGACGGTGGCGCGCACGCCGAGTACCTGGCGGTGCCGGAGGCACTCCTTGTCCGCATTCCCGATGCGCTGGATTGGATACACGCCGCCGCCGCTCCAGAAGCTTGCATCACAGCCCATGACGCCCTCATCACACAGGCGTACGCGGGCACGGGTGCGCGCGTCCTCATCCACGCGGTCGGAAGCGGCGTAGGTACGGCGGCGGTCCAGATCGCCCGCGCGTTCGGGATGGTTCCTTTTGGCACGACACGCACCGCCGAGAAGCTCGAGCGGGCTCGTGATCTCGGGCTCGAGGCGGGCGTGGCGCTCGAGAACCCGGCTGCGCTTCGCGACGAGGTAAGCAGGTGGACCGACGACGGAATGGTGGATGTCGTGCTGGACCTCCTCGGTGGCCCCTACACCGAGGCGAGCATCCAGGTTCTGGCGCCTCTTGGCCGCCTGGTGTTGATCGGGCTCATTGCCGGCGGGGAGGCACGGCTCCCACTCGGACAGCTGCTGCGCAGGCGGCTCACCCTACGTGGGACGGTGCTGCGCTCTCGTTCGTTGGACGAGAAGGCCAGTGCGACGGCGCTATTCGCACGCGACGTCGTGCCGATGCTGGAGCGGGGCGAAGTCCGCGCGATCGTCGACTCGTGCTATCCCCTCGACGCTATGCGCGAAGCGCACCTGCGGATGGAATCGAACGAGAGCTTCGGGAAGATCGTGATCATGGTCTAGACGGCACCCGCGCCCTCAAGCGATGCGGGCCTGCTCGGTGATTCGCGCCGCCTTTCCGAACCCTTCCGGGGTAATCGAATACAGCGCATCGAGGAGCGCCACGCGCAGCGATGCCGGCCCACGAGACTCGCGCACGCCCTGTTCGCCGCAGACGCCCATGAGCGCGATCGCGTAGGTGGTGGCTTCCACCGGATCATCGTGCACGGCCAGGAAGGCACCCACCAGAGCGCTGGTGGAGCAGCCTAGCGCCGTGATACGCGACATGGCGGCGTCTCCGTTTTCAACGCGCAACATCCGCTGGCCGTCCGTCACGTAGTCGATCGCTCCCGTCACCGCGACCACGCCTCCTGCTTCCTGCGAGAAGCGAACGGCCGCTTCGCGCGCATCGTCGCTCTGGTGGGAGGAGTCCACCCCCTTCGTCCCTTCCCTGCCGCCGGCAAGCGCGATGATCTCCGACGCGTTCCCGCGGATGGCTGTCGGTCGCAGCGTGGCGAGCGCCCGTGCGGTAGCCGTCCGATATGGAGTCGCGCCGACACCAACGGGGTCGAGCACCCACGGCTTACCTCCCGTCGACGCCGCACTCGCTGCGTCGCGCATGGCTTCGACCCAGATGGGAGAGAGTGTACCAATGTTGATGACGACGACGCGCGAGATGGCCACGATGTCGTTCACTTCCTCGCGCGCGTGCGCCATTACCGGTGATGCGCCAACGGCCAGCAGTGCATTCGCGGCAATGTCCATCGACACGAAGTTCGTGATGTTGTGAACCAGCGGCGACTGCTCCCGCACGGCTGACAGTGCTTTCGCCGCGCGCTCCGCGTGCGTCATCTCCTCTCCTCCCGGTTGGTCGGTGCCGCGCCCGCACCAATGCTGCGCGATCGCGGCCGGTATGTCTACCCGGTCACTTGGGAGTAGCGAGCCGCGGAGAGGAGTTCGGGCGTGTTGACCGGCTGGTGCGCACGCATACAGCGAAGCCGGCGGGAACGAAGCGATCGTCGTGAAACCTATCCGAACACGCTTCGTTCCTGCCCGCTGCTGCCCGAATGCCGGACCTTACGCGTTCTGCGCGCCGGTGATCTGGATCTTTCTCGGCTGCGCAGCCGCAGACTTCGGCACGCTGATCGTCAGGACGCCCTTGTCGTACGAGGCAGCGATCCGGTCGCCATCCACGTGCTCCGGCAGGCGGACGACGCGCTCGAAGGAGCCGCTCACGCGCTCGGCGTTGTAGACCCGCAGTTCCTCCTTCTCACCGCGCTCGATCGTGGGCTCCTTCGTTCCCCGAATGGCGAGCGTGTTCTGCTCGAAGCTCAGGTCCACGGACGACGGCTCCACACCCGGCAGTTCCACGGCGATCAGGTACGATTCAGCATGCTCGACCACGTCCATCGCCGGCGCCCAAAGGCGCGACCCGGACACGGCCTCGCGCCAGGAGCCGTCGAACATCCGGTCAAAGGCGTTGTTCATTGCCAGCACCCGGTCGAGCGTGGGAATCAGAGAACGAGTTGCTGTCATGGTCAGTTCCTCCTCGGGTACGCAGTTACTCGATTGTCGGCCGGCCGCTACGGGGCGGCGGGCTCCCCATTCGCCGGTCGCTGCGGTGCGGCCGGCTGCTGCGCGCAAGGAAAGCATCGCCCATGCCTGGTTTTCGCGGCCATTACGGCAGACTGCAGCGCCCTGAGCCCGGCCGGCGGGGAAGCTCCCTGTCAGACTGACCGCATCGGGGCCAATGGAAGGCGGGGGAGGCTCACACGACCTCCGCCCAGAGCACCCGCACCGGCAACCCACCCGTCCTGGTGCGAAGCTCTTCGCGCCATGTAAACCCAGTCTGCGCGGCGAGCGCCGGACTGCTGGAAACGATGGCGATCCTCCAGCCGCGGAACCGCGCTCGGGCAACCTGGCCGAGTCGGGCGTAAAGATCGCCCAGCCGGCGCTCGTCGCCCACTCGCACACCATAGGGCGGGTTCGTCACAAGCCACCCCGGTTCCTTCGACGGCGGCTCGGCGGCCGAAACCGAAGCGATTCGGAAGGTGACGCCGTCGCCGACTCGTGCTCGCGCCGCGTTCGCCCGGGCCGCTTCGATCGCGCCAGCGTCACGGTCCGCACCGGTTATGGGTGCGGGCGCCGCGGCGCGCACCCGTGCCAGTCGGGCGGCACGCAGCGAAGTCCATTGTTCGGCGTCGAACGATGACCAGCTGGAGAACGCAAAATGGCGATCAGCCCCGGGAGGGATGTCACGGGCGATGAGCGCCGCCTCTATGGGTATCGTGCCGGAACCACATAGTGGATCCAGCAGTGGCTCATCGTAGCGAAAGCCGATCGCGAGCAGCATTGCGGCGGCAAGCGTTTCACGGATCGGCGCCCGCGCGCTCTCGAGGCGATAGCCGCGGCGGTGCAGCAGCGCGCCGGAACTATCAATGCTCACCATGCACTCGTCGCGCAGCAATCGTACTATGATGAGCTGCGACCCTGCGGATTCATCTTCCTCGCCCGAGGTCGCGTGTTCGATCGTACCACCGAGCCGAGTTGATGCGCCGGAGGCGATCCGCTGCGCGACTGCGCCGGTATGGAAGAGCCGCGACTTCCGCGACGTGACGCGTATCCGCATCGGCTGGCCGCGAGACAGGAAGCGTTCCCACGGGAGCATTGCCGTCTTGCGCTCGAGCTCGCCCAGAGCGCGTGCCCTGAACGTCCCCAGCCGAGCGATCACGCGCGTGGCCGATCGCAACTCGAGATTGGCGCGCCAGAGCATTTCATGGTCGGCACGAAAGGCCACTCCGCCCACTTCGGTTGCCGCAGGCATTGCGCCCAGCAGCGCGAGCTCGGCGGCAGCCACCCGCTCGATGCCGGGCGCGGTGATCGCGTAAGCGTCGAATGTCTCCGGTCCGCTCCCCGCGTCAGCGCTTTCGCGCACGCGCGGGCACCGTAACTGGGGGCAACTCGAGGCTTCGCCACAGATACCAGGACGCGATAGTCCGGTACGGTGCCCACGGTGCACCTATGCGCTGAACGCGATCGGGCGCCGGCAGTTTCCGAAGGCGATAGATGCGTACCATGGCCTTGCGCACACCGAGATCGAGCTCGGGGAGGACATCGGGCCGTCCCAGTCTGAACATGAGGAACATGTGGGCGGTCCATCGACCGATTCCCTTCACCGACGTGAGCGCGCCGATGACGTCATCGTCATCCAGCAAGTGCAGCTCTTCCACCGGCAGCCGGCCATCGCGCGACGCCGTGGCGAGATCGCGCAGATAGGAGATCTTCTGGCGTGAGAGCCCCCACTGACGGAGGCGCTCCTCCCTGGCTTCCAACAGCGCCACCGGCTCCGGTGCTCGCCCACCGAATCCATCGATCACGCGCCGGTGAATCGTACCGGCAGCGCTGCCGGAGAGCTGCTGATAGATGATGGAACGGACGAGAGCATCGAAGTGCGTTCCGTCACCAGTGGGCGCGAAGCGGCATGCCCCCACGGCATCGATTACGGTAGCCAGACGTGGGTCGGCACGGCGGAGATGGTTGATGGCTTTGCGGTGCATGCCTCGGAATCTAGCCGCGAGGAAACCTCGCGCCCACCGCCTCGCCGGCGCACTATTGGCGAGGCCGAAATGGGGGGGGAGGTGGTCATGCTACAGCGATTGCGCCGGCTCCGCGCGCGGCGCGGATGCGCCATCGCGCTGATCCTCGCCATGATCGCGTTTCTGCTCGTGAGCCGGCTGTTCTGAGCGCTCGCGAGTCAAAAGGACGCGGTCCACGACATCTTGCGCATGCGCGTCCGACAGGGTGCGGCCCGCACGGTCTTCCCGTCCATTGGGCGAGCTGCTCAGGAGCGCCGCACGCGCGGCTTGTCGGCAGCCGTGTCGGTTGCCTTACCGTCGCCGTCAGGAAGTGCCGGATGGCTGGCTTTGCCCCCCGGCACCTGAAACTGGCCGCGGTCATGCTTGTGGTCCTGTATGTCCTTCGCCAGCCGATTCTTCTCGCGTTGCATGTCCGCTTCGTCGTGCTGTACACGGTCCTCGAACAGGCGATGCTTTCCGGGAGTGACGTGCAGAGTACGGGAGTCTTTTCCACTGTCGCTGTCGCGCGGGCGGCTTTGCAGCTGCTCTATGATCGCTCGGTGCGTTTTCTGACCATGATCGCCTTCTGCATGCCGCTGGGCACCCTTCTGAATGCCCCTCTTGCTCTTCCCCATCAACGACTCCCGAGTTCGGCTGGTAAATCGGGCCTGGGGTCCCGCCTGGCCCGCAAGTGGTGGAGCGTCGCAAGGCGGCAAGCGACGTGCCCCTGAAACTCTCGCGTTACGTGCATGGAACTCGCATCCCATTTGCGCGACGTCCTCTGGAAGCTTGAATACAGATCTTTGCGATTGTCCGGTCGGCCGGCGGCGGTCTTTCTGGGACTGATGTTCCTGCTCGCTTCGGCGGCGCAGGCGGCCGGCGTACATCAGTGCCCGCTACACGATCCGCGTGCACCGCTTCAGGCAACTGATGCCGCTGCGCCACCAGCCGGCGCTCCATGCACATCATGACGCGTCGGATGCCGACACGCCCTCGGATGACCATGAAGCGCACTGTTGTTGCGTGGATGAGGGCTGTATCTCGCCCGCGCTGCTCGTCCCGGAGCGGCCGGGAGAGCCCTGGTCGGCTGCCTCGATCGGGCTCCGTCAGGCAGCCTTCGCGGCGCTGTCGTTCTCCGCGCCACCAACCCGGCACCGGCTTCAGTTTGCGAACGGCCCTCCCGTCACGGCCGAAGGGTAGCACAGGGTAGGACGCTTCGCGCCCGAAAGGTGCGATCGTCCTTGCCAGCCGCTGCTTCAGGTCGGACGGCAAAGCGCCGCCGACATATCGCCGCGCACTTCGCTGCCCTCGGCACATTCTGACGTGAAATCGCGCCTGCAGCGCCGCAGGCGCATCCGCTCATCAAGAATCGAGAGACGAGGGTCAGCTCATGACGTGTACGCCAGTGGGAAGCGACGGCCGGCTGCTCTGGCGCCATCCGGGAGCAATCCCGCCCGGAGGCGCGCGGGCGCGACGTGCAATCGAGCGAGCGCTTGGCGGGTAGCACGCGTAGCATCAGAGTTGGGCGACTGGCGAGGACAGTGCACGGAACGCAACTTCCCCGCATAGGCCATTAGTCGACCGACTCTCTGGAGTGAAGAAATGCGAATCCCGCTACTCATTGGTGCCGCGGCCCTTCTACTGTGTGCGACCGTGCCGGGCTCGTCGCTCGCCGCGCAAGACACCGCCGGCGCATTCATCATCCAACTGGGCACCGACACGATCGCGGTCGAGAGTTTCGCGATCACCGGCAACCGACTGGAGGGCGAACTGCTGAACCGCGTGCCGAGCACCACCCGGCAGAGCTATACCGGTACGCTGCGGGCCGACGGCAGCTTTTCCGTTTTCGAGATCACCCGATATGCGTCGCCGGAGAGCGACTCCGTCGCGCAGCGCACGGTAATGAGATTCGGGCCGGACAGCATCGTCACCGAAGCCTGGGCCGGTCAGGAACTGCGGCGTCGGGCCGCCACGTCGGCGCCACGGACGACGCTGCCATTCCTGAACAGCAGCTTCGCAATGCACGAGCTGGCGCATCAGCGCGCTCGCCAGGCGCGGCAGGACAGCATCACCTTCCCCTTCCTCTCACCAGGCGCGCCGACACTATCCGGCCTCGAGGTACACCGGCACGGCGCGGACTCTCTCACCGCGCGTATTCTCTTCAGCGGCGGTGGCGAGGTCGCGCACGCCGGCCGAACCGACGCTCCAGGGCACCTGCTCGAGCTGCGTGGTATCGGTGGCAGTTATGGCTCCAACGTCAGCCGCTCCACCAACGTGGACATGGCGGCACTGCGCCGTGACTTTGCCGCCCGCGATCGTGCCGGTCGAGGAATGGGCCAGCTTTCTCCGCGAGACACCACTCGTGCGCAGGTGGGCGGCGCAAGCATCGAGATCGACTACGGGCGACCCTCAGCGCGTGGCCGCACCATCCTTGGCGGACTCATTCACGAGGGTGTGGTCTGGCGGCTGGGAGCCAATCAGGCAACGCATCTGACCACGAGTCGTGATCTCGCCTTCGGTGAACTGTTGCTGCCAGCGGGATCCTACTCGATGTTCGCGATACCGGACACCGAACGATGGACGCTCATCATCAATCGGGAGACGCAGCAGGCCGGGACGGCTCACGACGAATCCCAGGACCTGGGCCGCGTTCCCATGTCGGTGTCGCGGGCGCCCTCGCATCAGGAGCAGCTGACTATCGAGGTGGGTCCTGCCACTACCGGCGGCGTGCTCCGCATTCTGTGGGGCGACATTGTAGCCGAGGCGCCGTTCACCGTCCGTTGAGGCAGCACCATCCGGCGCCGCGCGGCGCCGGAGGCTTTTCATGTACTCTGACCCCATGAAACGAATCGTCCGATACTTTCTGCGCGGGCTCGTCGTGATCGCTCCCGTCGCGCTCACGCTGTACATCGCGTGGATCGTTTTTGCGACAGTCGATCGGTTGCTTGGTATTCCGATACCCGGAGTGGGCTTTCTACTCACGCTGGTGTTGATCACGCTGGTGGGCGTGCTGGCGTCCAACCTGCTAACGCGCGGACTGGTGAACGCGCTCGAGCGTTTGATGAACCGGCTGCCCATCGTCCGGTTGCTGTACGGATCAACACGCGACCTCATGAATGCCTTCGTTGGTGAGCAGCGGCGGTTCGACAAGCCTGTGCTCGTGTCGCTGACACCGGACAACGAGGTGCGGGCGATGGGCTTCGTCACGCGCGACGATCTCGCTACGCTCGGCCTCCTGGCTCACGTCGCCGTCTACCTGCCGCAGTCCTATAACTTTGCCGGTAGCGTGTTGATCGTGCCTGCGAATCGGGTGGCTCCGGTGGCGGCGGACAGCTCGGAGGTGATGACGTTCATCGTTTCCGGAGGGGTGACCGGAGCGCAGAAACCGTAGGAGGCGGGGAACCGCAGCGCTGAAGCCGTAGGGAGGCGGCGAACGGGATCGCAGAAGCCGTGGGGTTGGGGCGGGGCGACCGACAGGAGTGGCTCTGACGGGCAGCGGGAGCCAGAAGTCGACAGGAATGACACTTCGGGACCACGGGAGCCGGACGTCGACAGGAGTGGCTCACTTGTGACGTTAATGAGGATGGATTATCATTACGGCCACCTAACCGCACCCTGGATTCACGAAAGATGCTCAACGCCGTCGCGCTGCGACCGCTCATATGGACTTCCGCGGCACCGTTGCTCTGCGCCCTGCACTGCGTGGCTACGCCGCTGGTCGTGCTCGTTGCCCCCTCCTTCGCTCCCGATATCCGGAGCGAGGTGGCGATGCTCGCTGGGTCGGCGGTGCTGGCGGCAGTGGCCAGCACCATTGGTATTCGAGAGCACGGCAGCCGAGTCGTTCTGGCTCCCATCCTGGTCGGCCTGGCAATCTGGGCGCTTTCGCTCGGCGGAGCGTTCAGACCGCTACCCGAAGCGGCGACCACGGCAATGCCTAGCCTTTTGGTAGCCGCCGGGCTGCTATGGAATGCTCGCTTGCGGCATGTCGCGGTGTGCCCAGGGTGCGGGTGCCGGAGCTGCGACAACGACGCGGCCGTCGACGGGGCCGACGACTGAGAGCATCGACAGCGACGCTCAGCGCTGCGAACAACCCTCGCACCGCCCGTAAAGCAGCACGTCGTGTCCCTGGATCTCGAAGCCGGGGGGAACCAGGCGGCTCAGGTCCGACGGGCAGCCTTCGACCTCGAACACCCGGTCGCACTTGTTGCAGCGGAAGTGATGGTGGTGCCCTCGCCCCGCTGCCTCGTATCGCGTCGGCTCACCAGGCAACTCCACCCTGACCAGCGCTCCTTCGTCAACCATGCCCTTGATGGCGCGGTAGACGGTCGCGATGCCGATCCCAGGTGCGTGGGCACGGGCCGCATCCAGCACCTCCTGCGGTCCCAGTGGACGCGACTGCTCGTCGAATGCCTTGCGAATCGCGTCGCGCTGTCTGGTGTTGCGTTCCAATCGCCGTTCCTGGCGGTAGGTGATAGTCAACAATCAATAATAGCCGGTTCGTGCGCTCCACGTCACGGACCGCGGCGTTGTACTCGCGAAGCCATCCGGCCGGCACATCCACCTGCCGCCGCCCAGGTCGTTGGTGCCATCTGACACACATGCGCCGAACTCCGGCCATATCATTGTACCATGCAACTCCCCCCATCGTACTTGCGAGGCTTCCATTCGCTGCGAGTGCCGCTTGCCGTCATCGTGGCGGTCGCCTGCTCGCCTGGTGTGCCGCCGCCACCAGAGGCGCCGCAGCTCCCCACCGGAGCGCCGCCTCCCAGCTTCGCCGACTATCCGGCAGACGGTGAAGCCTTTTTTGGTGAGCCGGCGGAGCCGGATTTCGCGACGCTGCCAGGCGCGCGCCTGTTCCGCACGGCCATAATCCGCGGAGCGACGGAAGGCCCCAACCTGGCACGGCGCTTCACGGTGGTCTCGTGGGGCTGCGGTTCACAGTGCCACCAGTTCGTCATTCTGGACGCCGCGTCGGGGCGCATCACGGAGGGATTCACCACCATGTGGGGTGTAGAGCATCGTCTCGAGAGCGAGTTGCTGATCGTGAATCCGCGTCCCGACGACATTTCAGCCGGCGTCGCCGCCAGACAGCGAACGCGCTACTACCGCTGGAGCGGCGAGCGCCTTGAGTTGCTCGGCGAACGATAGGTCTTCTCCCTGTCCCGGAGCATATTCAAGTGATCTGACCCCTTGAACCCCCTTGAACCCTTGAACCCCTCTAAGCCTTCAAACTAGAAGATCATGCCTGCCTCGGGCTCGACCAGCTCGCCGGCATGCTGCACGCGCTGGATGCCGCGGATGAACTGGCGCGCATTTCGGCCGAGGACTCGGGTGTCGTAGCCACCCTCCTGCACTATCAGCGTTGGAAGCTGGAGCGCGCCCAGCATGAGGCCGATTCGCTCGAATCCCTGAGGGGAGATGAGCCACGCGCCCGTAGGATCACCCTTCGCGATGTCGAGGCCCAGCGATATGACCAGATACTTCGGCGCGAATCGCTCGATCACTCCAACCATGCTGCGCAGCGCCGAGAGATAGCCGTCATCATCCACCTCCTCCGGAAGGGGGATGTTGACGTTGCACCCCTCGCCCTGCCCTTCACCGATCTCATCGTCGAAGCCGGCGAAGTAGGGGTACGCATAACTCGGGTCGCCGTGAATGGACAGCGTCAGCACGTCGCCGCGCTCGTAGAAGATGTCCTGTGTTCCGTTGCCATGGTGGAAGTCGATGTCGAGTACGGCTACCCGCCCTTCGGCGCTGAGTACGTTTGCAGCGATCGCGGCGCTGTTGAAGTAGCAGAAGCCTCCGTACACGCGCCGCTCTGCATGATGCCCCGGCGGACGGCAAACGCTGTAGGCGAGGAGCTCTCCACCGCGCACGAGCTCCGCGCCACTGAGTGCACAGTTCACCGCGGCCCGTGCAGCGATGTACGCGTTGTATGTGAGCGGCGTAAACGTGTCGATGCAGTAGTACCCTGCCTGAATCGCCTCATCTTCCGGCTTCCGGTCGGGGAAGCGAATGGGAAAGACGTACGGGTATACGGTCTCGTCCTTCGGCAGCGTCGAGCAGACTCGCTCGAGATAACGCACGAAGTCGGGATCGTGCACCGCTTCGATCGGTTCGACGCCGAACTCTCGCTGATCCTCGAACTCGACTCCCGGCAGAGCGCGAAGCGCATCGACGATACGTGCCACGCGCACGGGCCGCTCCACGTAACCGCGCTCGCGCACGTGATGCAGTTCGTGCTGGGGAGGCACCAGCACCTTGATGCGCCTGAACAGCTCGGGCGGCGGCGCTGGCCGCGCCGGAGCAACCGCCTTGCGTGGCGGCTGCAGGGCAACCGGATCTTCGGCAACCGAGTCGAGAAGCGCGATGGCGTAAGGGTCGGTGCGATCATACCCGTACTTGCGGAAAAGGATGGCCGCCATCATCCCGCGCACTTCCTCCGCGCTGGGTTGCCGCGGCTCGCTGAGGGAATCGAACATGAGATACGGTTCGCCCGACTCCTGACCCGCCCGCTTCTTCTCGTAACCGGTGCCCGTGATGACCCTGGCACCGTAGCGCTCGTAGAAGCGAATGCGCGCCCGGTTCTCGCGCCTGAGCGCGGGATCCGGTTCCAGATCGGGGTCGTCGGGACGAGTCTCGAAGTACAGGCCCCGTGAACCCATACGGGCGAGGTAATCGCGAAGCGCTTCGTAGAGTGCCCCGCCCACACCACGCTGCCTTACCTTGGGATCCACCACGAGGAAGTCGAGCAGCGTCGCGTCGAGGTCCGCGTAGTGAAACGCGAGCGCGAAGGCGGCGACGTGGCCAGCCTCGCGTTCCGCGGTGAGGAGGATCGTCCGCCGTCCGAGATCACCCTGCCGGCGCAAAAGCTCCGGAATCGCATCGGCGTAATTCTCGTACGCGCTCCCGAAATAGCTGCGGAAGATCCTCTGCACCTCCTCCAGGCGGCGCGGCGAAAGTACGGGATCGTGGATATGGAGGAAGCGGATAGGCACGGGACCTCGGCAGGCAGGAGCGCGGCGGGCATGGGCCAACCGGCCCGATCGAACGGCATCGAGTTGCGGGGCCTGCTGTCGTGAGACGCTGGCAGCATCGCGGCCCCCCCTCCCTCCGACCCCCCGGACCCCCGGGCCCCCGGCCCCGTCGCTACTCCAGGGTCTTGGAGAACCTCCTGACACTCAGCATTACCAGGACCACCGCGAAGGTGGAGAGCGCGAGCGTCTCCCGCCAGAGATAGGCGAAGCCCAGGTCTCTGAGGAGGATCCCGCGCAGCACGTCCAGGTAGTACGTGAGGGGGAGGGCCAGCCCCACCCACTGGGCGGCCAGAGGCATGGCCTCGCGCGGGAACAGGAACCCCGACAGCAGGATGTTGGGCAGCAGAAAGAAGTAGCCGAGCTGCATCGCCTGTGTCTGCGTGCGCGCGATGGTCGAGATGAAGAGACCGATCCCCAGGTTCGCGACTATGAAGGAAAGCGTGATTACGTACAGCAGCGGCACGCTACCGCGGATCGGAATGTCGAACAGCAGCATGCCGAGCAGCAGCACGACCGTCATCTGCACGTATCCCACCAGCGCAAAGGGAAGAATCTTCCCGACCATCAGGCTCGACTTGTCAATGGGCGTGACGATGAGCTGCTCGAGCGTGCCGCGTTCCCGCTCGCGTACGACCGACATGCTCGTCACGATCAACATGGTAATGGACAGCAGCACGCCGATGATTCCCGGGACGATGTAGGCCTCACTTCGCAGCGCCGGGTTGTACCAGGGGCGAACACGGACATCGAGCGGCGGCGGGATCCCGCGCGCGGCGACCAGCTCGGCGTTGCGAGCTGCCACCGC
>CAYXRS010000065.1:0-17762 GCA_964467195.1 uncultured Gemmatimonadaceae bacterium | reverse complement strand
GTGGAGACGCGCGCGAGGACGGGCGAGAGGCAGCCACATGCGCGGCTCGAGGACTCGACCAGCCGGCGGCCCACGAGCACGGGCTCGGAGCCCGGAGGCCAGGCGCTGACCAGCCCCGGGCAAGTGGGGCGGGACGACGCGCCTCGGGAAGACGCCGTGCAGGCAGAGGTGGCGCGCACGCTTCCAGACCGTATCGACGTTGACCCGGAAGCAGTGCAACGCGATCTGGCCCGATTGGTGCTGACGCTCGTCGAGTTGCTCCGTCGAGTCGTCGAGCACCAGGCGATCCGCCGGATGGACGATCCGGATCTGAGTGATGATCAAGTCGAGCGCATGGGAGTCGCGCTTCGACGACTGGAGGAAAAGCTGGCAGAGATCAGGGACGTTTTCGGCCTTGCGGAGGCTGACCTCGACGTGGATCTTGGTCCGCTCGGCAAGCTCTTCTAGCAGCCGAATGACCGTCTTCCGGAAGCCGCACTCGTGCCTGATCTCACGCCGCTCGCGCCAACGCGCTCTCAGGGGCTGGTCGACGTTCTCGACCGGATCCTCGACAAGGGTCTGGTGGTCGCTGGAGACATTCGGATCAACCTGGCGAATGTCGAGCTGCTGACGATTCAAATACGGCTTCTGATCTGCTCGATCGACAAGGCGGAGCAGATCGGTCTCACGTGGTGGAAGACCGATCCGTTGCTCGCGGGTGACAGCAGACCCGCAGCATTGATCGAAGAAGAGAATCGCGAGCTTCGCGCCCGGCTTGGCGCGCTCGAAGAACGAATGGAGCGGCTGACGCCGGCCGGAACGAAGAAGGCGCCCGCCAAACATGGACGCCAGGAACGAGGAAAGGGCAAGGACGCGCGGTAGTGACCGTCGGACCCTTGAACGGAGAACGCAAGCATGGCGGTTGAACGAGCTCCAGGCGGTTCCAGTCTCATTGACGTACTGGACCGCGTTCTGGACAAGGGCATCGTGATCGACGCGTACGTTCGGGTGTCGCTAGTCGGTATCGACCTGGTGACTGTCGAGGCTCGCGTGGTGGTAGCGTCGATCGAGACCTACCTCAGGTACTCCGAGGCCGTAGGGATCACGCCGCCAATGTCCCGCCCGCGCGACCTGATTACGAGCGGTCCTACTCAGGCTGACATGGACCGGGTTCTCGCGGAGAACGCCGAGTTGCGCCGGCGACTGCTTCAGCAGTAGCGCGGCAAGAACCGGGATTGCGATCCTCGCGCGCCCGGAGGCGGTTCTGCTGCTGGGCGCGCGTCGTTACTATCGGCCCGCCACGAAACCCGCCGCGTAAAGGATGCCCAGCGCCGACTTTGCGTCCTGGAGCGCGCCTTCGCGAATCATCTGCAGTGCCGTCGAAAGCGTCACGGTCTCCACGTCCATGTGCTCGTCCGACTCGTGACGCGGCGTGCCCCGCTCCAGCCCGGTAGCGAGGAAGATGTGGATCTTCTCGTCGGTGAACCCGGGCGTCGTGTACAGTGTGTACAGATGCTCCATGCGCTCGGCGCTGCACCCGGTTTCCTCGGCGAGCTCGCGACGGGCGCAGTCTTCCGGCGTCTCCCCCGGATCCAGACGTCCGGCGGGAATCTCGTACAGCCATCCGTCGGCGGCATAGCGGTACTGGCGTACGAGGAGGAGCTGAGGATCATCGGCGGCGGGGTCACTGAGAAAGGGCACGATGGCGCTGGCACCCGGATGCCGAACCATCTCGAGCTCGCCTATCGAGCCGTCGGGGAACCTTACCTGGTCGACATCCAGGCTGATGATGCGCCCGGAATAGACGCGCCTGCTGCTCAACTTGCCGGTCATTCGGTTCTGCAGGGTGTGAGGGGGTTGGAGCGATTGGGGCGGGGCGCGTGTCAGCGGTGCCCATTGGTCGCTGCGCGCTAAGCGTAACGTGTTGTCGGCCGGTACGCGGGGCAGGTCCCCATTGGTTGCCGCGCGAATCGTAACCTGTTGTCGGCCGGTGCGCGAAGGCCGAGCGGGCGTTCCGGGTTACGGGCCCGCACACGCGACCCGGATCCCGCTCGCACTTCCCTCTCCCTCTGGCCCCCCCGGCTGCCGCGGCGTAGGTTGTTGGCGGAAGCCTGTTGGTCCTACCTCCGGAGGGATGTCGTGCAGCGGCGACGATCCTCGTGGGGCGATCTGATCGCCCGTCAGCCCCTGATCTCCCTCGTCACGTACTACGCGCTCCTGCTCGTGGTAGCGCTCGGTACGTGGCGGATGCTTCCGACCGGCGTCCGCGACTTTCTGGATGGGCCCATTAGCGAGCTGCTCGGTGCCGATCCTGGGGTGGTGGGCGCGGCCGGCGCGTTGCTACAGGGCACCCAGGTTCAACTGGGAACGCCCTCGTCGCCGGTAGCGGCAGCACTCGCCATCCTGGCCGCGTTCGCGCTGTCCATGCCGGTAGCCTGGCTTTACACGCTCACGCGACAGAAGCGCGGGTTCCGGCAGTCCATGGTGCACTCCCTGATCATCCTGCCGGTGGTGGTGGCGGGTGTGGTCGTCCTGGTGAAGCACAGCCTGGCGCTTGCGTTCAGCCTGGCGGGAATCGTTGCGGCGGTGCGCTTCCGAAATACTCTCGAGGACAGCAAGGACGCCGTCTACATCTTCGTCGCCACTGGTATCGGCTTGGCCGCGGGTGTGCAGCTTGGCGTGGCGGTGGTGCTGTCCATGCTCTTCAACTTCGTGATCCTGTATCTCTGGTTCACGGACTTCGGGCGCAGCCCGGGGAATCTCGAGGGTTACGACGCCACGCGACGTCTTCAGCGTGCGCTTTCGATCGCCAATCGAACGGGGGCGTTCGTGGCGCGAGTGGACCAGGAGATCCTCAAGGAGATGTCGCCCGAGCAGCTCGAGGTTCTGGCCGAGCGAGCACGCCGGCGTCGTGAGCGTCTCGACACCACCCTCTCCGACGAGGAGGACGACTCCGAACGACCGGCGCCCACCAGAACGATTCGTGTCATGGCCGTGGAACCGGACGCGGCGCGCCGGCTGATGGAGGAATCGATGGGTGACATGATCAAACGATCGACGCTCAGCGCCATTGAACAGGAGCCTGACGGGAGCTGGCGGATCGACTACGCGGTCACGCTGCGCAAGAGCGCCACCACACAAGGTGTTCTGGCGGCCCTGCGCTCCCGCGCCAATGGCGCGATCTCGGAAGCAACCAAGGTGGAGTGATTCGCCATGACCATCATCGTTCCAGTTCTCGCTGCTCTGCTGCTCCTGACGGCCCCGCACACCATCGTCGCCCAGTCGGCGCCGGCTGCACCAGCGCGCGCGTCGGCGCTGTTCGAGAGCAATGACGTGCTCGAGGTGACATTGCGCGCCGATCTGCGCACGCTGTTCCGTGACCGCGACAGCACGCGTCGAGTGGAACACCCGGCAACGATCGTCGTCACCGACGGCAGCGGTGCCGCGATGAGCGTCCCGCTTACGCTGCGCACCCGAGGGCACTTCCGCCGGCAATCGAGCAACTGTTCCACTCCGCCCTTGCGCATGCGCTTTCGCGGGAACGCCGCACGGGGATCGCCCTTCCAGGGGCAGCGCGACCTGAAACTCGTGGTTCAGTGCCGGGAGCGCGGCGAGTACGAGCAGTACATCCTCAAGGAGTACATGACTTACAGGACGTACAACCTGCTCACCGACAAGTCCTATCGGGCACGCCTGCTGCGCATCACCTGGGAGGACAGCACCGGGCGCTCATCGCTGCCTCCTCAGTATGGTTTCGTGATCGAAAGCGACCGCGATCTGTCCGCTCGGCTCGGCGGGGCGATCCTCGAGCAGAGAGGCGCCGTCGACGACGATCTCGACCAGGAGCAGACGGCGCTGACCGATCTGTTCCAGTACTTCATCGGCAACACCGACTACTCGATCAACGGGCTGCACAACATCAGACTTTTCTGGTATCGGGATGAGCGGCGGCCGACCCCGATCGCCTACGACTTCGACTGGACCGGGCTGGTGGAGGCACGCTACGCCTTCCCCGACCACCGACTTCCGATCAAGAACATTCGCACGCGCCTCTATCGCGGCAAATGCCAGAACGCCGATGCCATCGCGCCGGCCATCAGTACCTTCCGGGAGCGGCGCGAGGCCATCGAGACGCTCTGGAAGACGGCGCCAGGACTCGACAACCGATCGCGGCAGCGCACGCTGGACTATTTCAACGAGTTCTATCGAATGGTCGAGAACAGGGCCGCGATGACCCGCGAGATGCGCGGGTCGTGCAGGGCGTAGGCCGGGGCCAGAGCCGGTCATCCCCGCAGGGCGTCGAGCAGCGCCGCCGCCGATTCCGGACGCGCGTTGCGGTCCCGAGCCATGGCGCGCTCGATCACGCTGGCGAGATGCTGGGGCACCGACGGCTCGACAGCGTCGGCGCGCGGTGGCGTCTCGGAGAGCAGCCGCCCGATGAGTGCCGCCGGTGAGCTGGCGTCGAGTGGCCGCCGCCCGGTAACGCACTCATAGAGCACCACTCCTGCGGCGTAGACATCCACCCGCTCATCCACGTCCTCGTCCAGGAGCTGCTCGGGCGCCATGTATGCTGGCGTTCCGACCACGGCGCCTTCGGCGGTGAGCACGGTGGAGCGGCGCACGAGCCGGGCGATCCCGAAATCCATCACCTTCAGCACACCATCCGGCTGAACGATCAGGTTCTGCGGCTTGATGTCGCGATGAATGATTCCCTGCTCGTGCGCTATCACCAGCGCACGGCAGAGCTGTCTGCCGATGGAAAGCGTGGCCGGCACTGGCAGCCGTCCGTGCTGGGCGATCAGGCGGTCGAGCGGCGTTCCGGCAACGTGCTCCATCGTAATGAAGTGCACGCCACCGGCCTCACCGATGTCATGGATGCGTACGACGTTGACGTGTGTGATACGTCGTGCCAGGCGGATCTCGCTGCGCAGACGCTCCAGTCCGGAGCCTTCGACGTCGAGCACGACGTCGCGCCGTAACGTCTTGATCGCTATCGGCTCACCGAGCTCATCATCCATCGCCTTGTACACCACGCCCGAGCCACCAACGCCGATCAGGTGCAGGATTCGATAGCGCCCGCTGATCACCATGCCGGGCGCAAGCGCGCCGGTCGTCAACACCGCTTCCGGTGGCAGCGCCAACGACGGCGCCGCATCGATTGCCGAATCCCGCGCGATCGAGGCGAGCGCGTCTCGTTCCTGGAGTCCGGTGAGCATTGCCCGCACGGCATCGGCGAGCTCGCCTACCTCGGTACCACCCTGTGCACGCACGTCCGCAACCGCGAGATCACCCGCGGCCGCTCGCCGCGTCGCTTCGGCCATGTCAAGAATGGGACGGGTAATGCCACGCGCCAGCACCAGGGAGAGGACCGACGCCAGAACGAGTCCAAAGGCCCCGGCGAACACGATCCGGTCGCGGAGCGCCGTGAACGGTGCCATCTCCTCGGCGCGTGAGCGCAGAGCGATGAAGCCCCCCAGCGGTTCACCACCCGCCGAGTGAAGCAGGTCACCCTGTCCCACGTATTGCTCGCCGTCGATGGTCACCTCGGCACGAGTCGCGCGCGTTTCGTCAGTCACATCCGGCGAAAGAAGCGAATGCGCGTAGTCACCAAGAAAGCGGTCGAGATCCGCGCTGGACGGGATCGTGCTCGCCACGGATCGCGGTGTGCCATCGTCCTCGAGCAGAAAGAACACGATGTCGCTCGCCGTGGACTGCTCGATGTCGCGGGCCAACAGCGAGTCGATCTCGAGCACCGCCATCAGCACGCCGGCAACAGCGGTCGCGCCAACTACCGGTACGGCCACACCCTGGAAGAGCGCCGTGTCCCCGGCAATACCCGTTCCTACCACCGGCTCGCCCGCCAGCGCTCCTCTCACGAGCGCTGTCGCGCCGAGCTCGAGGGGCAAGGCCGAAGGCTCATCGCTTTTCGCCAGGCGTACGCCTTCGGCATTCGTTATCTGGACCCAGCTGGCGCGGGTGCGCTCCGTAGCTTCCATGGCCTGATCGAGCAGATCCTCGGGTTGCTGCTCGAGCAGCAACGCACGAAAGGTGGGATTCTGCGCGAAGACCAGGGCACCGCTGGTAAGCGCACGCTCGCGTGCCTCGAGCAGCGCCGCCACCAGGCGACGCGTTTCGTTCAGGCCACGAGTCACCGCCGTGTCGGCAGCCTGGCGTGCCGACAGCGCGAGCATCAGCAGCGCGATCGCCAGAACCGTGACGACGATCGCCGCGCTCGCCAGGAACAGTCGCCAGAAGAGCGGCGATCCGGCCTTGGTGCCCGATCCCCGGCTAGTAGCGGTCACGCGTGGCGGATCTATATTCCTGCCCGAACTTGTTCCGGTGCTGTACCGCTCGGAACGCACGCGCATCCAGCTCGATCGTCAAATCCCTCAGTCCGTTTGCCGGCACCTCGATCTCGCGCGCATGTTCTCCACCGCGGTCGTGCCAGACACGCAACGTATGACGCCCGGGCGGTACGCCAGCAACTGTGAATCGGCCATCGGCACCAGCCTGCGCAAAATACGGAGTCTCCACGGCGAGGACGAACGCGACCATGCGCGCGTGTATGTTGCAGAAGATCGGATAGACGCCTGCTCGACTGAAGACGAAGCCGCGGCTCTGACCGCGGCCATACAGTCCGAGATCGAACTCTCCCGGCCCCGCATTCGAGAAGACGTTGTGGCGGAAGGGGTCGTCGTTCGGAAACTCCACGCGAGTTCCCGCAGTCACGATTCGCACTGCAGGCATGAACTCCCGTGACACCATGATGATTCGCTCGGTGGCCGTCGGACGAGGTGACGGCGCACCACTCCGCTCGATGAACACCACGGTATTCGCAAGGTCGAGCGTTCGCGCGCCGCCCTCTTCAAGGATGACAACCCGTCCGGCCACACTCCCCTGCGCCGACGCGCCGACCGGCACGCCGCCCAGCGCGAAACCGGTGAGCACCAGAACGAGTAAAGATCGCACTACGAACGAGGTACGAACCATGAATCCTCCATACCGCAACAGTAGGCCACTGTCGAGTCGAGCGTCAATATGGGTGGCGCTCACCACAGCCCTGCTCCTTCTCGGGCCGGCAAGGCTGCCGGCACAAGATACGACACTGGTATCGCTCGACAGCATCACCGAGCGATTGCAGCGTGCCGAACAGGCCATTGCCGTGCTGCGGGAGCAGCTTGCCACGCAGGCCGAGTCGGGGGTGCAGTCGGCGTCGCGACATCGGGTCGAGCTGTTCGGCCGCGTCATGCTGAACGCGTTCTCGAACAGCGCGCCGGTGAACAATGCCGACGTCCCGCTGTTCGCCGCGCCGGCGGCGGCAGGTGACCGCGGCGGCGCTGGTGGTACGATCCGCCAGACTTCGTTCGGCGTAAGCGCCTTTGTCGAAGACGTACTGGGTGGTGCCTTCGACGGAGAGCTGCACGCCGACTTCTTCGGTGGCCAGCAGCCCAGCGGCGGGGGGCGGCACTTCCCCTTGCTGCGTGTGCGCACGGCGATCGGCCGACTGAGCTGGGAGCGCGGTGAGATGCTTTTTGGGCAGGAGGTGCCGCTGGTCGCCGGCCTCAACCCACTGAGCGTCGCGAGCTTTGGCACGCCTGAGTTCGCCGCGGCTGGCAATCTCTGGCTCTGGCTCCCGCAGCTGCGAGGCACCGTGGAGCTGGGAACACCACTGCGGCTCGGACTACAGGGTGCGGTGCTTGCGCCCACGAGCGGCGATCCGAATCAGGCGTTCGACACCGGTCTCGACCCTGCCGAGCGGTCGCGCCGCCCCTATCTCCAGAGCCGGCTCAGGGCGCGCTGGGGCGAGGGTGGGGCGGGCCGAGCTCCCGCCGCTGGTGGCGGAGAGATCGGTGTCGGCGTGCATCGCGGCTGGCTGAGGTTGGACGACGGCTCGCTCATAGACAGCGATGCGATCGCCATGGACGCGCGAGTGGCGCTCGGTGCAGTGATCGAGGTGCGGGCGGAAGGCTACTCGGGACGCGCGCTCCGGGGCCTGGGCGGAGGCGGGATAGGTCAGGGTGTGACGACCGATGGCCGCCCGGTCCGCGATCGGGGAGGCTGGATCCAGCTGATTGCGCAGGTCACCCCGTGGCTCGAGCTTGCCGGCGGCTGCGGCAGCGCCGACCCGCGCAATGATGATCTCCCCGCCGGCCGCCTGCGCAACGTCTCCTGCGCGACCCACGTCCTGGCGCAGCCGTCAGGGCCGATGCTCGCCGGTCTCACCTACCGGCGCCAGCGCACCAAATACGCTGCTGGCGACCGGACGAATCATCATGTGAATCTTGCGGTGGGCTTCGAGTTCTAGCTTCAACCTGGCGCGTGGCCGATTCAGTCCCGCTCCAGGCGATCTGGTTGGATCCGGAGCGGTCGTGAACAGCCTGCGCGACGCGCTCAGAGCTCGGCTAGCCGCTCGGCCGCCAACCGCGCGTCACGCCTGATGTTCAGAAGCGCGCCGGTGGCGTCGTAGTTCTGTCCGACGAGGCAGAGGCGTGGGTGGTCGGCGCTGGTGACGCGGTCGGTGCGAATCGCGAAGCCGCGCGCGTCGCGGCGGATGCCGTTCAGGAAGCCGAGCGCGCTGCGGAAGCCAGTTGCCAGGATGATGTGATCGAACTCCTCCTCGACGCCGTCAGTGAACCGCGCGCCGCGCTCGGTGAGCCCGGCAATGTTTCCGCGTACCTGGATCAGTCCGTCGCGGATCGCGTCAACCAGGTTGAAGCCGATGAGCGGAATTGCATCGAGCGGACTGTGCGGTGGCCGAGGCAGCACCGGTGGTCCACGCCGAGCTTCCGTGATCCGGCGCACGACCTCCACGATCCCCTCCTGCGCGCGACGGGGCAGCTTTCGAACCATGACCGACGCGTACTGGATGGGAAGCCCGAACAGTGTGAGCGGGACCACATTGGCACCGGTGCGCACCGCAACCGTCACCCGTGCGCCAGCGCGTGCCAACTCGCTGGCGATCTCGCCGCCGGAGTTGCCCACACCCATCACCAGCACCCGACGACCCTCATATCGCGCGGGACGCTTGTAGTCCACACTGTGGATCACCTCGCCACGGAAATGCTCGCGTCCGGCAATTGCAGGGACCGAAGGATTGGAGATGATCCCCGTGGCCACGACCACTGCGCTCGCCCGCAGCTCGCCCGTGCTGAAGTGAAGGCGCCAGTCGCCGTTGGTGAGCTCTGCGCGGAGAACCTCCGCACCGGTCTCCACTGGCGCAGCGAACCTGGCTCGATAGCGGTCCAGATACTCACAGAACATGGCGCGCGAAACGAACAGCGGCGCCGATCGCGGGAATCCCATCCCGGGCAGAGTGGACAGGTGCTTTCCGGTGTGGAGGGTGAGACTGTCATACAGATTCGCCCAGCACCACGCCGCGCGCTCCCCACGCTCCAGCACCACATGCTTGACGCGCAGCCGCGCAAGCTCGTGCGACGTGGCGAGACCGGCCGGTCCGGCGCCAATGACGGCAACGGGGAGGGAGGAAGGGGGCATCAGGTGGAAGGTGCCAGGAAACAGGGGCCCGTGGCCAGGGGCGGGGGCCACGCGACCTTCTTCCGCGGCTACGGACCGCCTCTACGCAACGACCGGCCTATGATGCCGTCGACGGTTGGCCACGCGCGCCCTGCCCCCCTGCGGATTCTTCCCCTTCGCGCAGATACAGCCAGGCGAGCAGGACGGCGCCAACGGTGACTCCGATGTCGGCCACGTTGAAGGTCCAGAAGCGGAAGCCGCCGACTCCGACATCGATGAAATCAACGACGCCCCTGGGAGAGATCAAGCGATCCAGAGCGTTGCCGACGGCACCGCCGAAGATCAGTGCGAGCGCGGCGGTCTTCCACCGGTCGGATGCGGCAACGGAGCGGTAGATGAGCGCGAGGATCAACAACGCGGCGGCGACGAGCGACAGGATTACGGCGCGCGAGTTGTTCCCCAACGCCATCCCGAAGGCAATCCCCGGATTGTAGGCAAGGGTGAAGTTCACGACATCACCTACCACCGGCCGCGACACGTGCTCAACGGCCAGACGCTCCTCGACCAGACGCTTGGTGGTGCAGTCCGCCAACAGCAAAGCCAGAAACAGCGGCCAGAAGATCCGCGCCTTTCGACTCCACGACGTCATGACTCCTCCCGAGGTCCGGTGCCGGCACCGGCTTCGCTGACCGGATGTCCTTCAGCGTCGTATGCATGGAGTGGACCGCAGGCCAGCTCCTCGAGCGGACCGCGGACCACATCGGGGCTACCTACCACGAGCAGCTGGAGCTTGTCGGGGTGCAGGTGCTCCCGGGCCGCGCGCAGCACATCCCGCGGCCGCACGCCCAGGACATGGTCACGATAACTGTCGAAGTAGTCGTCGGGCAGGCTGTAGATCCGCGTTGCCGCGAGCGCACGCGCGATGGCGCCGGTGGTCTCGTACCGAATAGGGAACACTCCGGCCATATAGCTCGACGCCAGCATCAACTCATCCTCGTCCACTTCCGTCTCGCGTATGCGGTCCATCTCCGTAAGCACTTCGCGGGCGGCGGCGGCAGTCACGTTGCTGGCCACCGCCGTGGAGACGGTGAACGGCCCCGCGGCGCGCCTCCAATCGTACGACGAGAACGCACCGTAGGTGTAACCATGCCGCTCGCGCAGGCTGAGGTTGATGCGCGACGAGAACAGCCCGCCCAGCACCGCGTTCATCACCATTACGGAGAAGTAGTCGGGGTGCGAGCGCGGGAGTCCAACGTGGCCAATGCGAAGCTCCGACTGTACAGCGTCTTCGCGTACCACCAGGTGCGAGGCCCGTGAGAGCCGGGCCGGCCGATCGTCGACCTCGACGCGCGGCGCCCCCGCTCCCAGCCAGCCCGCGAAGATCCGCTCGGCGGTGGCGAGCACTTCGTCCCCGTTCACATCGCCCGCCACCACCAGTGTGGACGACGCCGGTCCATAGCGGGCCGCATGAAAGGCCCGCAGATCATCCGGCGTGAGCGCGGATGCCGTCTCCGCGCCACCGTCCCTGGGCAGGGCGAAACGCGACCCCACGCCATACAGAACGCGCGAGAACATTTCCTCGGCCAGCCCACGCGGCTCGGCGCGAAGCTGAAGGATTTCCGAGAGGCGCTCGGAGCGGAGACGCTCCACGTCCCGCGAGACGAACGCGGGCTCCAGCACCACCTCGCCAAGCAGCGCCATTGCCGGGGCAAATCGCTCCGAGAGAACCGTCATCTGCACAATGGCGGCGTCCCAGTCGGCGGAGGATTCCACCGCCGCTCCAAGCCGCTCGAAGCGCTCGGCCAGCTCGCCGCCGCTGGAGTTGCTGGTTCCCTCCAACAGGCCCCGCGCCGTGAGCTGCGCTACTCCGGCATGATCGGCAGTCTCACTGGCCGCGCCCGCATCGCACACCAGAGCAACGGTGACCATTGGCAGCTTGCGCACAGGCGCAACGATCACCTGAAGCCCGCTCCCGAGCGCGTGCCGGGTGAAATCAGGAAAGTTGTAAGGGCGTGGCTGGCCGGGTTGCGGGCGCTTCAGTGCGCTCATGTTCCCTCGCCGGCTCCGGCGCCAGCAAGCTCGACGCCCTCGGCGTCGCGCGCGCGCGGCACGTACACCAGGCTGGCCCGGTTGTCCTCACCAAGACGCGCGTTGATCACCTCGTTCACCTGATCGCGCGTCACGCCTCGATAGCGTACCAGCTGCTCGTTGGCGAGCCCGGGATCGTCGAAGTAGGTCGCGAACATCGAGAGGCGGTCGGCGCGCTCTCCGGCCGACTGCACCGCCGCCACGAAGCTCGTCTCGATGAGAGCGCGCGCACGCTCCAGCTCGTCCTCGCGCACGCCGCCGCTAAGCAGATCGTCCACCACGGCGGTGACCTCGTGCTCGAGCCGCTCGGCTTCCACCTCGGGGCGAGCGAGCGCGTCAACCACCAGGATGTCCGCACCTCGCGAGAGATCGAAGGTGAAGGAACTCGTCTCCGTGGCGACCTCGCGATCGCGCACCAGTGTTTGATACAGACGGCTTCCCTTGCCTAGCCCCAGCACCGCCGAGCACAGGCTCGTGACGTAATACTCATCGGTACCGAACGGCGGCGCACGGAAGGCAAGGAAGAGTCGCGGCAGCATCACGTCATCCGGCACCGTCTCGCGACGCCATTCCCCGAAGGTCGGCGGCAAGTCGAACGAAGGGAGCGGAGGCCTCGGACCGCCGCCGGGGATCCTGCCGAAGTAGCGCTGCACCAGCGAGCGCGCTTCTGTGGGGTCGAAGTCACCGGCGATCGTGAGGACGGCGTTGTCGGGCGTGTACCAGGTGCGGAAGAAGTTGGCGACATCGTCCAGCGACGCGGCAGTGAGGTCCTCCTCCGAACCGATGAGCGAGTGGTGGAAGGGGTGTTCGGGGGGAAAGCAGAGGGCCGGCAGTCGCTCCCACCACGTTCCGTACGGCTGGTTGTCCACCGACCAGCGGCGTTCGTTCTTCACTACGTCGCGCTGGGTATCGAGCTTCTGCTGCGTCATCGCCGGCAGCAGGTAGCCCATGCGGTCGGACTCCAGCCAGAGAGCGAGTGCGAGGTGATTGGACGGCACCGTCTCGAAGTAGTTCGTCCGCTCCAGCCACGTGGACCCGTTCAGCGTTCCGCCGGCACGCTGGATCAGCTCGAAATGCTCGTTCGTTCCTACGTTTTCCGAGCCCTGGAAGAGCATGTGCTCGAAGAGATGCGCGAACCCGGTGCGTCCCGGCGGTTCATTGGCCGATCCCACGTGGTACCAGAGATTCACCGCCACGATCGGCGCCGTCCGATCCTCGGACAACGTGACGAACAGCCCGTTCTCGAGGCGGAACGTCGAAATGGGGAGTTGCATACGGGAAATATCGGTGAGTGGGCGGCCAAGGTACAGCGGTTGTTCTGAGTTCGGGCACCGGACTGGCGGGCGCCCCAAAGCGCCTGCACTATGTTACCGAGTGCGCCAATTCGTACCCCCAGAACTCCACGCCATTGCCATCATCCCACGACGGCGGCTTCCGCGTCACGGTCTCAAAGGATTACCTGGTGTTCGCGGCCGCCCATTTCATCACGTTCACGGGCCATCGCTGCGAGCGACTGCACGGGCACAACTACAGGGTGTCGGTGGCGCTGGAAGGCGGGCTGGAGCAGGAGAGCTGGTACGTCTACGATTTCGGGGCGCTGAAGCGCCTGATGAAGTCGCTCTGTGACGAGCTGGATCACCTGGTACTCCTTCCCCTGGAGAATCCGCTGCTGTCGGTGGAGGAAGGAGAGGAGTCCGTGACTGTCTCATTCCAGGGGAAGCTGCGATATGTCTTTCCGCGCGAGGACTGCGCGCTGTTGCCGATTCCGAACACCACCGTGGAGATGCTCGCCCAGTACATCGCCACGCGCGCCGCGGAAGCGCTGGAAGAGATGAACGCCGAGCAGCTGACGGCGATCGAGGTAGAGGTGCAGGAGAGCTTCGGGCAGAGCGCGGTGTACAGGGAGGAGCTGCGGTAGACGGGGGGACGGATCCCTGTGCTGGAGTCCCCTAACGCCCTGCTCTCCAAACATTCGCGCCCTGCTCGAACACCACGTCCACGGGGATCCCAGCCTGCGTCAGCCGCGCGAGGTCGCCTTGGAGCTCCGGGGAGATTCCGCCGTAGCGCTCCATGAAAGCGGCCACGGCGTCGTAGTCGCCGTCACCCTGAAGAGTGAGGATGCGCTCGGAGAGCGCGTCCATGGCCTCGCGCGTGCGGGCAAAGTTCACCCGATAGGTACCGGTGGTGGCATTTCGCGAGAAGGCGTTCATCTCCTGAAAGAAGTTGAAGCGCGCCATGTTGGCTCGGCCGTGAGCGCTGGCGGCACCGAAGCGGACTGAACGGAAGATGCTTGCGAGGAAAGTGGTGTAATAGTCCTCGATCGGGGCCGCACCAAGCTCGCCGCGCCCATGCAGCCTCGTAACCATGTAGAGGCCGAGAACGTCTGCCTTCCCTTCCTCGAGCGCCGAATGCTGGTCGCGCAGCGCTTCGCGCACCGTACCGCGTCCGGTCAGGGTGTTCTTGATGCCAAGACCATGCGCCACCTCGTGGAACATGACGTTGGCGAAGAACGCATCGAAGGTTACGTGTCGGCGCTGGTCGGCATCAATCAGCTCCGCGGCGATAGGAACGAGTATCTCATCGAACTTGGCGCGCATCGCGTTCTTGAGCTGCAGGCGGCGCGTGCCCTTCTCCAGCTGCACCTGCTCATCATTCGGCAAGTTGACGGCAATCGGCTTGGAGCCGGCGTTGCCGTCGCCGGCGTAGTACACGATGTCGTAGGCGTTGAGCTCCGAGTCGGTCCCAGGCTCCTCCTGCTTGTATCGATCGGGCACTGGCAATCCACGCTGTAGCTCGGGGAGCATCTCGGCGTATCGTGCGAGGCGGCCGCTCCATTCCATGTCCTTGACGAGAACGAGTGCTTCATGCGCCGTCTTGTAGCCGAAGAGCTGATCCTCATAGTGCTCGATCGGACCATAGATTACATCGATGGTATTGGTCTTCATGTCCATCCATGCCATATCGCTGGCACGGTAGTCGTCGGTCAGCATCGCCTGCGCTCGCATCTCCAGATAGCGACGCAGTCCGGCGTCATCGGCGTAGCTGGCAGCCTCGCGCAGCTTTGCCACCGCCCGCTCTGTCTGGCTGGCGTACGCCTCACGGTAGGGGATCGTCCTGAGCGACCCGTCCGGCGCCCGCCTCACGATCGTATACTCACTGCGCAGCGCGGCACCACCGTCAGGCGCGGAAGCCACGGCGCGCTCGAACTCCTCCTTCGTGATGTCGTGCGGATAAAAGTTTGCGCCTGCCGGTTTTGGGCCCACGCCTTCGATGAACGGCTCGTTCCCGGCCAACCGGTCCCAGGGCCCGTAGTTGATGAGGATGAAATCCCGCGCCGCCGGGCTGCGCACCGACTCGAGCAACGAGTCGCGATTTCCGTAGGCCTGCAACCAGAAGATCTCATCCAGTGGCTGTGCCGCTTCGATCAGCAGATCGACCACGCGCTGCTCGCGCTCGGAGAGAGTCATGTCGGTACTGAGACGCACGCGTGTGTACTTGTTCAGACGGTCATCCATCTCGCTTGCTCTGGCGATGGACGGCAGTGCGGGCGGCTCGGTCTTGGCGGCCACGCGCGCACCGCAGCCGGTCATAACGGTGGCCGCCGCAAGCAGCAGCAGTCCGGCAGTGCGCTTCATGCAGTCTCCGGTTCGTTAGGGGTTGGGGCTGTGCGAAACGATACTCCTATTGAGCTTACCGAGTGGGGCGAACCGCGGAAAGATGGCGCCGTTGGCTTGGAGCGGCTCACAGTGCCCCTTCCGGTGACCGTGGCGTTACGCCTGGGGCCGGTTCGAGCCGCCGGAATGCGCAGTCGGCGTCACTCCGGCGCGCGGATCTTGCTCGACCCCGCCGTAGAGCGAGAGCCTGGAGGGCGAGAGTGCAGAAGCAGCAACATTTTGGACGGTACCTCACCACCATCGCGGCCACCGGACTGGTGGGACTCACGGCGACGGATTCGATGGCGCAGCGCCGCCCGCCCGCTCCGCCGCCACCGGCAGCCGCACCCGCCGAGGTTGGCATTCGAGGGGGGCGTGACTTCGAGGCAGAGTCCTGGATGCTCGGGATGCAGTTCCGCATGCCAATCGGCCCGATGGGCCGCCTCCAGCTCATGCCCAGTGCCGACCTGATTTTCCTGGAAGAGAGCACTGCATGGCAGGTCAACGTGGATGCCAACATCGAACTCCTGCCGGAGGGAACGCTCTATGGCGGTGGGGGGCTGGCGATCCTGAGCACCGAGGCCGACGAGGACATGGAGCGATTCACCGGTTGGAACCTGCATCTGGGCGTGAAGCCGCCAATGCCGGGCGTGCGAGTGCTCCCCTACATAGAAGGGCGATGGAGCATCATCGAGGACGAATCGCGGTTCAGGCTGGTGGCTGGGCTCAACGTGCCGATCGGGCCCTGGAGAGCACCACCAGCCCGGAGGTGAGCGAAAGGCGTGACCGTGCTTGCAAACGCCTGGACTTCTTCCACCTGAATACGGAAGGCGACTGGTTCGGCCCGGACGCCGGCACGCGATGGTATAACCGCAACCTGCGCATCTTCGCCAATCTGCAACGGATCACCGAGTCGGAGGAGGAGCGAATCCTCTTCATTGTTGGCTCCGGGCACCTTCCGATACTCCGATTTCTCGCTAGCGCCTCTCCGGAATACGAGATGGTGGAACCGGCCACCTACCTGAGCGGCCGGGCAGAAGGAGCGAACACCGCCATTCGGTAGTGTTTGCCCCCTGGCCCGGGGTTCCTCGAACTCCGGCCCCTGCCGCTGCGCTTACTTCGCCCAAACCTCCGCCACCGGCGTCACCCGCACGTCCTCTTCGCGGATTCCCAGCTTGCGACTGCCGATGACCTTGTCCTCCTCCAGCAGCTCGGCGGGTTTTTCGGCGTCATACGTGATCGGCGACGGGGCGTCGGACACGAGTGCCTGCTTGAGCGACTGCGCGTCTCGCGTCACGATCACGACCGACAGGTTCTGCGGATCGAGATGCGTACGGATTGCGCGGTTCACTTCCTCGCTGGTCAGTTTCGCGAGCTGTTCGCGCATGTACTCGGTGAACTCGCCGATGCCGTACCACTCCGAATCCAGCGCGTAGCCCAGCTGCTGGTTCTGCGTGGCAGTCATCACGAAAACGTTCTTCATCAGGTAGTCGCGCACATCCTCGAAGTCCTGCTCGGCCAGCCCGTTCCTGTGGAGCTTCTCGAGCTCGTGTACGGCGATGCGCAGCGCCATGTGCGCGTTCTGTGGCTCCACCGGGCGTATCCAGACCTCGAAGATCTGCGCCTGGCGCGCGATGTTGGGATCGGGGAAGAACTGGAACATGCCCCGCGGGAACGCCTCTATGTAGGCATAGTTCCCGTAGTTCATGCCGCGCACCTCGCGGATGCGCTGGAACAGGTGGGCGATGGTGCTGCGGTGCTCACCCAGCCAGGCGCGGGCAACCCAAAGAGCCGCGAAATCGGCGTGCGACCGCGTGACTTCGATCGGATGCCCGAGGGAGATCGCCGTGGCACGAGTGTCCTTTTCGATGATCTCGACCTTCATGCCGCTTGGGCTGGGGGCGCTCACCTCGGGCTTCGGAAGCGACGTGGCGGTGCCCGCCGGAAGAGCCGCAAGCTCAGCGCGAAGGCGTGTAACGAGATCCTCCGGCACATCACCGGCGAGGCCCAGCTTCAACCTCCCCTGCGTGTAGGCGCGCGCGACGTACTGCCTGACGTCGTCCAGCGTGATCGACTCGAGCCCAGCAACCGTACCGAGCACCGGGTGCGCGTAGGGAGTGCCGGCGAAGATGTTCGTCTGAAGCCGTTCCTTGCCGAGCTCTTCCTCGTTGTTGGTGCGGAGATCCTGCACGAGAGCATTCATGTGCATCGTCTTCAATCGCTGGAAATCCTCGTCGCGGAAGCCCGGGTCGGTCAGCTGTGGCATGGCAACGTCGATGAAGCGCTGCCAGTTGTCCCGGTGAATGACCCCGGTAAAGGTCGTCATCTCCTTGTCGGTCTGCGCCGAGAACGAGCCGGCGACCGGATAAAGGGCACGGTTGATCTCGTCGATGCGCATCGCACGCGACCCGGCACTCGCGATCATTGACGCTGCCAGCGCGGAAAGACCCTCCTTCCCGCTGGGGTCGTGCGCCGAACCAACCTCGAAGAGCAGCTTGACGTTGAGCTGTGGCAGAGACGTGCGCTGAAGCGTGACGTTCAGGGTGGCCGGCGCTCCGGCCGCGGCGC
>CAYXRS010000064.1:0-18070 GCA_964467195.1 uncultured Gemmatimonadaceae bacterium | reverse complement strand
ATCTCCGCGAGGCGTTCCTGGAAGCGCGCACGCCGGAGCTCCGGATCCTCGATGTTCATCGAGGTAACCGGCCCGAATATGACGTGTGCCTTGACGCCGTCGCGGTCCATGTCCTGCAGGCGGAATTCGGGTACCGCGGGCCGGCGCTCGGTCTCGTCTGCGCCCACGCGATCGAAGGCGTTGTAGTTGCGCTTGGGCCCGGCTGGGGCCGGGGTTCCGGCCCACCCGCCCCAGACCACGCCATCGCAGACCCACATCAAGCGGCCGTCGCGGTCCTCAACACGGGGCCCGCGATCGACCAGGTGCGCCGGGAGCCGGTTCATCCACAGGTCCGGCGGCAGGTATTGCAGGTCCAGATGGTCGTCGCAGGAGATGAAGCGGTCATCCATGGATTGCTCCCCGAGCAAATAATTAGAGTGCTAAGTGTTTGCGAAGGGTACTCGCCCCGTCGATCCTGAGTCAATATCACGGGCGCAGTGGGGATCCGCGAATCAGCGCTGCTCGATCACGCGGGTGCCCCAGCGGGACACGAACCCCAGCACCACCGTGCTCACGCCGGCGTTCGCGGCACCGGAAACCACGATCCGGATGCTCTCTGGCGTGGGCGCGTAGTGGATGAACTCGTCATCGGGGCGATCCGCGATGTCGATCACCTTGCCCACGCGGCGGAGCTCGCCCACGGTGCGTCCCCAGTGTTCCCAGAGGAACTGACGCACCTGTCCCTTGCTCCAGCCCTGACCGGCGACGATGTGTGCGTGCTCCGGCCCCATGATGACGATGCAGCTGTTGTTCCGATTGTAGGGCGGCGCTTCGTAGAGCGACCCGGTGTAGGACATGGAGTCTGCGATGCTCAGGAGGATTTCCTCGGGCGCCTGCGTGCTCCGGTGCTCCACGTGCAGGGCGTTCCGCATCACGTGGATGGAGGCGGTGCTTTCCTCCGCGGCGAAGCCCATCTCGACGTGAAGCGGCTCCCAGGGACTCTCTTCCTCATGCTCACCGAAGCAGAATGCGTACTTGCCCGGCGTACCGTGCGTCGCCTGGTCCAGGAAGTGCGGACGAACGTCCAGGGCGTTCATGATGATGAGCCGGAACGCGCGGCCGATCGACGCGTTCGCGCGGTGACCGGGCCCCAGGATGTTGCCCCGGTAGTTGAGGTCCACGGCATCGCGGATCGGGCCGTTCACGATGATCACCTGGCACTGGCCAGTCGTGCTCTGGATGACGGGATGGCCCACGTCAGTGAACGCCGATAGCGCGGCGAGCAGGATCGGAAAGTGCTCCGGCAGGCAGCCCGCCATCACCGCGTTGATCGCGGCCTTCTCAACGGTCACCTCGCGCTCGAGGTGCGCGACGCGATAGACGACGTCCGATGGGGCTCGCTCGGTGCGCGCGAGCATTTCGTCCACGAACGGCTGCACGGGCGGGATCACCGGCAACCCATCCGTCCAGCCCTGCTCGTGGTAGTACTCGATCGTCGCGCGTGCCTTGAGCACGTCCTCTAGCGTGAGATCGTCGATCGTCGTGCTCGCGGTCATAGTCGCTCCTCGTCCCGTGATGGGTCCCGTAATGGGTGACGTGACGGCCGTCGAACCCGCGCGGCGCGGGTTGTCGAACTAGCTGTTCGTGTCCGTGATGCCGAGCACCCGCAGTACGTCCGGCAGCACCTCAAGCGCCCGCTCGCGCACCTCATCCGGGCGGAGATTGCCGATGGGATGGCGCATGACTACGTACGGGAAATCCTTGAACCCGCGCCGCCTGGACATGGCGTTGGCGGCATTCAGGAATGGCGTGGTGATGATGGCCGCCGTCTGCAGTCCGTGCTCCTCGAAAATCGTGCCGTCGGCCACACTGGCCGCGCTGCAGCCCCCTCAGTCGCCCACTCCGGCGATGACGACGTCAGCCTCCCGGGCGATCAGGTCCACGATGTCATCAGGGGCGGGGGCTGAGTGATTGGGCTTCTGCCGGTGGACCACGCCGGCCAGAGCGTAGCGTTCTGCGAGCAGGTCGCCGAGCGCGAGCACAATGGCATCCGCGTTGAGCTTGGTGTTCGTGACCAGCCCGAGGCGGACTCCATTCAGACTCGTGAACCGCCGCGTGGCGAGTTCAGCCCGATGCTCAGCCGGCTCAGTGGTCGGGTCAAGAAGCAGTACGCCCATCGATACCTCCTAGCTCAGAATCGGTCAGAACGCGGGCTATGGTTCATCCGATGTCGCGATTGCCTGCTCACTTCCGCTAGCGAACGGCTCTTCGAGAGCACGAGTCGCCGGCACCTCGCCCGCGTGTGCGACGCCGGCGCTTAGACGTCGTCGATGAGCTTCGGACCACCGAGGCGCCGACCGGGGCTCGGCAGCACGGTGCTTACTCCGGCGTTGTCCGCGCCGGCAACGACGATCGTGATCGTGTCTGGCGTGGGTGCGGCGTGGATGAACGCATCATCTTCGATTCCCGCAATGTCCGGCGGCTGACCGCAGAGCCGGAGCTCGCCTGCCGTGTTGCCCCAACGCTCCCAGAGGAAGCGCCGTACGTCTGACTTGCTCCAACCTCGTCGCGCGATGTGCCCGGCATGCTCGGGACCCAGGACCACAAGGCAGCTGAGATTCTTGTGGAGCAATCCGTCCGTCTGTCGAACGTTCCCGCCGGCAGCGACTTCGGAGCGCGCGGTCCAGCCGGGGTACGACATTGACCGTGCGATGGTGTAGAGAATCTCCTCAGGTACCTGGGTGGTGCGCAGATCGACGTGGAGCGACCCTCGAACCTGCTGGATCGTGACCGTGCTCGCATCCGGATTGAATCCGTGCTCCACGTGCAAGGGGGCCCAGGGGCTCGATTCCTCATGCTCGCCAATACAGAGGGAGAACTTTCCAGGTGTTCCCTGTGTGCTCTGATCGAGATCGTGGGGGCGGATACCGAAGACGTTGTAGAGGATCAGACGCAGCGCTCGCCCGATCGTCGCATTGGCACGGCTCCCGGGCCCGAAGACATCCGTACCAGAGTTAATCCCGATCCGATCGCGGATCGGGCCGTTCACGATCACGGCGAAGGCCCGACCAGTGGTGCTCTGCGCCATAACCGGTCCGATGTCCTGGAACCCCTCCGCGAGCGCCACGAGCAGTGGCATGTACTCGGGCTTGCAGCCCGCCATCACGCCACTGACGGCCACGCTGTGCACGGTGCACTGGCGGTCCAGGTGGTCCGCAACGCAGAGGACCTCGCTGGGGTCACGGGTTGTGTGCTCCAGGAAGCTGTCGACGAACTCTTCGACAGGGGGAACGACCGGCAGCCCGTCATCCCATTCGTTGTCGTAGCAGTACTCAAGGGCCAGGCGGACGTTGCGCATGTCGTCCGCCGTTAGATTCAGTTCGGCCGTGCCGGTCACGGTTCACCTCCACGCGCGATGTTCGGGGTGTGCATCAGCTGTTGATCGCTGCGATGGCTCGCCTTACTTCGCTGGTCCCTCGTGGATGTCCGTGATTCCAAGAATCTCCAGGATCTGAGGCAGGGCTTGCTCAGCGCGTTCGCGCACGCCCTCGGCGTCGAGGCTGCTGACCGGGTGAGTGATAGTGACGTACTGGTAGTCTCGATATCCACGGCGGCGCGCCATCGACTGGCTCGATTTGTGGAAGGAGCTGGTGACGATCGCGGCAGCCTGGAGGCCTCGCTCTTCGAAGATGGTTGCATCGGCCACACTGGCCGCGCTACAAGACCCTCAGTCGCCGACTCCGGTAACGACGACGTCGGACTCTCGAGCGATCTTCTCTACGATCTCGTCGGGCGCGGGCAGCGTCTGATTTTGTTTCTGCTCGTGAACGATCGCCTTCAGCTGATAGCGTTCGGCAAGCAAATCGCCAACCGCAAGCAACACGGCGCTTGCGTTTTGCTTGACATGGCTCACGAGCCCGAGGCGAACCCCGTCCAGCGTCGTGAACCGCCTGGGGGCAAGCGCCTTTTCAGGAGTCGGGGCACGGAGCCCAGTCTTCGTCGGATCCAGCAGCTGCATCTTGTCCTCCTCTGCGCGCTGAAGTTGCCGGTTCAATCTCGATTTGCCTGGCTACGAATCGGGACGGGTGGCTGGCTCATCGTTGTGGAGCTGTGCGTGTCGCTGGCTCAGGCGCGTCAACTCCCGGTCGGCGGAACGCCCGGCTCGATGTGTGCGCCGCGCTGTCGCCGGCCCGCTGTGCTCTCTCTCGGTCCACAGTCGGCGGAACCTGTGCACCTCAGCCATGGGACGACCATCTGTTCTATCGAGCGCCCGCAGCGAGACTGCGTGCGCTTTACACAGCCGATATAATTTAGCATCGAACCATATCCGGGAGCATACCCGGGGAACGCTCGCGGGGCAATCACGGGTGTCTTGACAAAAGTGATTTAGGCCCTAATTATGAGTCAACGTACGAGCTTCGGGGCGTCGGGTATCGCCTAGTTCGCGGCGTATCTTAAGCTCCGCGGCCAGAGCGAACTGGAGATCCATGATGACCCAACCGAGAAGCGCGTGGTCTCGGCGACGCCTGTCCCGGCGATCAGTGATCCGAGGGGGGACCCTCGGAACCGCTGGTGCCATCGGCGCCGTCTTGATCGGGTGCGGTGACGACGACGAGGTGACGGCTACCCCCGCACCCTCAGCTCCCTCAGCTCCCGGAACAACCCCGAGCGCCAGTGGCGCCCCGGCGCCCGGTGAGCCGAAGCATGGCGGCGTCGCGCGACAGCCATTCCTCACCGCGGATGATCCTGCACATTTCGATGCACATCAGTCCCCGGCCGGCAACGTCTCGTGGTTCGCGACACTCGTCTACGATCAGCTCGTCCAATTCGATCCCGCTAATCTCGACGCGGTGATCCCGAACCTCGCGGCGTCGTGGGAGACGCCGGAGCCAACGACGATCGTCTTCCACCTCAACGAGGCGGTGTTCCACGATGGAACCCCGTTCACCTCCGAGGACGTGGCAAACACGATGGAGCGGGTCGCGAGCCCGCCTGAAGGCGTCGTCTCCGTGCGGGAAGGGCAATTCCGGCTGCTCGAGCGTGTGGAGACGCCGGACGACAGGACGGCTGTCTTCCATTTGAGTGCGCCCAGCGCGTCGATCTTTGGTGCGCTTGCCCAGACGAACCTCACGATGTACGCGACCAAGGACCTGGCGGATATCGAGTTCCACCGGCAGAACGTGAATGGGACGGGGCCGTTCATCCCTGATCGGATCGATCAAGGCTCCCTCTATCGGTTCACCAGGAACCCCAACTACTACGAAGCGGATCTCCCATACCTTGATGGGTTCGAGTACCACATCATTCCCGAAGTGGTGGCGCGATTCGCGGCGTTCCAATCGGGCAACCTTGACCTCTCGACAGTTGAGGTGGGTGACCGGGACGGTGTTCGGGGTATGTCAGACACGACGCTCCTTACAACCGCAGGGACTGCGTACTGGGCGACGACCATCGCGACATGGAAAGAGCCGTGGACCGATGAGCGAACCTGGACTGCCGTTGGTCTGGCGATCAACAAGGATGACTTCAACCAGGCGAGCTTCCAGGGCGAGTCGATGCACGGAGGCCCGATGCCCCCGGGCAGCAGCTGGGCGCTCACCGAAGATGAGTTGCTCATGGTACCCGGCTACAAGGGCCTGGGTGATGGCCAGGAGAGCGACATGGACGCTCGCTGGACCGAGGCTCGCCGGTTGCTCGACGCGGCGGGCGTTGCCGAGGGGACGCGGGTCGAGTTGCTCGGACGCGATGGGAGCGCGTCGTTCGAGAACTGGGCCCTCGTCTCTGCGGACGGGCTCCAGCACGTTGGGCTCGACGTGAACATCAACCTCTTTGAGCGCGGGACCTATGACGATCGCCTCACGAACCTCGACTACGGCGATATGGCCGCGAACTCGCGGGGAGCCGCGTTCGTCGACCCCTCGCCGGTCTTCGCTGATAGCTACATTGAGGGTGCCGGCCGACACTACACCGGGCTCGTGATCCCGGAGGTCGAAGAGCTGTTCGTCCAGCAGGAGTCCGAGCTCGATATCGAGCGCCGGTTCGAGCTCCAGAACCGTATGCAGAAGGCGTTCCTGGAGGTCTATCCGGCGGAAATCTCGGTATTCACGGCTCCTGCCCTGGCGCACTGGAACTACGTGCACGGATACGGGGAACTCTACGGGGGTTTCTTCGCCTCCCGCAAGAACCAGTGGATGTGGTTGGATCGCTAGGTGTGACGCTACCCCGCTCCCAGCGCGGGGCGGGGTAGCCTTTCCCTGTGAGGGCCGTCAAGCACAGGCGGTTTCACGGCGAGGGCGAACATGGCAGAATCGCCTAGCGGATAGGTAAACGTAGCGACCGTGGGATGGAACAGAGGCTGCCGTGGGCCAGTATGCAGCCCGTCGCCTCTTGGCGATGATCCCTACGCTGTTTATCCTCTCACTGTTCGTCTTCTTTATCATGCGCGTCATGCCTGGCGATGTCGCGCTGCTCATGCTTGCCGGCCCTGACAGCGACCAGGCGTTCACTCAAGCGCAACTCGAGGCGATGCGGGCGCGGTTAGGTCTCGACGATCCGCTGGTCGTTCAGTACCTCCATTGGGTCCGTGACCTGGTATTGAACCAGGGTGGGGAGTCGATGCGGACGGGTAAGCCTGTGTACGAGGAGCTCGCGCGCCGGCTGCCCCTGACTATTCAACTTGCGATCGGTTCGATTGTGCTCGCACATGTGATCGCCATCCCCGCGGGGATATTCTCTGCATTGCGCCGGAACACCGCACTGGACCACGGGGTGCGCCTGTTCGCGATCTTGGGATTGGCGATTCCGAATTTCTGGCTCGGCATCATGATCATCCTGGTGCTGATTCGCGTGTTCGGATATGCAACTCCGCTTGGGTACGTCAGTCCGTTCGAGGACCCGTGGCGGAACTTCCAGCAGCAGGTCTTCCCAGTCATCGTTTTGGGCACGGCGCTATCGGCGACACTTGCCAGGATGACCCGGGCAACCATGCTCGAGATCCTACGCGAAGATTACGTACGCACGGCGCGGGCCAAAGGTCTGAGAGGGCGGCATGTGGTGGTACGGCACGCGCTCAGGAATGCGCTGCTGCCCGTGATGACCCTGTCGGCGCTGCAACTGGGCGCATTGATTTCCGGGACCGTGATTGTTGAGCGTGTCTTTGGGTTGCCCGGCTTAGGTCGCTTCATCGTGGACGCGATCTTCCAACGCGACTACGTCATCGTTCAGACGATTGTGTTGTTCTTCGGGCTAGCGTACCTGGTGATCAACCTGGTTACCGACATCGCGTATGGCCTGGTCGATCCGCGAATTCGGTACAGCTGAGTTGAGTGCGACGAGGGTGAGGGACTGTGATGTCGAGCGAGACTGACGCCCCTGATACCCGCCTGGCCACGCCCGTCCGTGCCGCTCGACCACCGTGGATCCGCAAGGTCCGATCATTTCTCGTCAACCAACCGCTGGGAGCTGCCGGCCTGGTGGTATTTGTGCTCCTCGTAGTCATGGCAGCCTTCGCTCCGGTGATCGCCACGCACGAACCGAATGCCCACAATGTGGTAAATCAGTTCGCTCCTCCCGGTAGAGAGCACTATTTCGGCACCGATCACCTCGGCCGAGACTTCTTCTCTCGAATCATCTACGGTGCACGGACATCGCTGTACGTGGGAATCTTCACGGTGGCGCTGGGTACGACCACTGGTGCACTGCTCGGGGTCGTAAGCCCCTATTACCCTCGATTCGATCTCATCATCCAGCGGGTGATCGACGCGATGCTCGCGATCCCGAACCTTCTCCTGGCGATTGCGATCGTTTCGGTGCTCGGGGCGAGCCTGACGAACACGATTATCGCCATCGCGGTGGGCTTCATTCCAGGCACAACCAGGGTACTCCGCTCACAGGCGATGGCGATCCAGCGGCAGCCGTATGTCGAGGCAGCGATCGCGACTGGGGCCGGCGATCTGAGAATTATGCTTCGCCATATCATCCCTAACTGCTTCGCCCCATATATCATCCTTGCGAGCAACGGACTAGCATTCGCGATCCTCGCTGAAGCCTCCCTGTCATTTCTTGGCCTGGGCACGCCGCCGCCGACGCCATCGTGGGGTGCGATGCTCAGTGGCTCGGTCCAAACTTATATCGTTCAGGCACCATGGCTTGTCATCTTCCCCGGCCTTGCGATCACAGTGGTCGTGCTAGGGTTTAGTCTCTTCGGCGACGCAGTGCGCGATGTGCTGGACCCACGCTTGCGGGGCTCAAGATAGCTGAAGGATTCACGCTTCAAGTGCAATATTCTACGTACGCTTGGGACGAACGAGATGCAATACGTGCCGAGCGCGCCGCGCGGACTTACCTGACGCGACATGCAGCCGCTATCCACAGCTCCCAGATCAAGAATCGATTTCGCCAAGTCATAAGGGAACTCATCGATTCTCGTACGTATGGCAAGCGGAAACTGCTGTGGCTCAGTCGACGACATCTGAGAGGCATGAGCTGAAGAATTGCGCGAAGCGCTCTGGTCGTATGCGTTCGCGATGCAGGAAGGATAGCTGCAATGTCAGCACTGGACGGTATGCGAGTCCTCGATCTGACTCAGTACGAGGCCGGGACCTCTTGCACCCAGACGCTAGCATGGCTGGGTGCGGATGTCGTGAAGGTCGAGCCACCGACGGGTGATGGCGGACGCCAGGTCCATGGACGGTTGATTCAGGATTCGCAGTACTTCCTTAACTATAACAGCAACAAGCGCAGTGTGGTGATCAATCTCCGTTCGGAACGAGGGGTTGCGTTGCTGTTGGCGATGGTAAAAGGGTTCGATGTATTCATCGAAAACTACGGCCCTGGCGTAGTCGAGAAGCTCGGTATCGACTATGAAACCCTGAGAGAGGTGAATCCTCGCTTGGTCTACGCACAGATCAAGGGATACGGGCTCACCGGTCCGTATGCACCGTACAACAGCCTCGATGCGGTGACTCAGGCAGCGGCCGGTACGTACTCGATCACTGGATTTCCTGATGGTCCTCCGGTGCGTCCGGGGCCGACGTACGCAGACAGCGGAACCGGGGCGCAGATGGCAACGGCAATTGTAGCCGCCTACTGTCAGCAACAGCGGACCGGTCAAGGCCAGCGCGTTGAGATGTCGATGCAGGAAGCGACACTCAGCTTTATGAAGACTACCCCGCTTGCAGGGCGAGTTCCGTGGGGCGGTAGCGTCCCAATGGCTCGACGCGGCAACAACGCTGGCCCACCAAGTGGCATGTACCAGTGCCTCGGCGGCGGAGCGAATGATTACATCTACATGATGGTGCACTCGTCGGAGATGTGGGACGCCCTCTGCATCGCGATCGACCGGACCGATCTCCTCGGCGACCCGCGCTTCACCAACCCGGAAGCTCGCCGCGAGAACGCGCAGGCGCTACACGAAGAGATCTCACAGTGGACCGAGCGACACGAGAAGTTCGACGCGATGCACATCATCGCTGGTGCGGGTGTCCCGTGTAGCGCAATCTACGACACAGCGGATGTGTTCAGCGATCAGCACCTTCACGCGCGCGAATTCATCAGGACTGTGCACCATCCCGTGGAGGGTGAGATTACCTTGCTGGGTCAGCCGTTCCGGCTGTCCGAGTCCCACGTCGACATTGCACCCGCGCCGCTACTGGGTCAGCACACGTTCGAGGTGCTCCGCGACGAGTTAGGCATGGCGGACGACGAACTCGTATCGCTGGCGACAGAAGGCGTGGTCCAGAGTTACGAGTGATGCGGTTTCCCCATTTCTGAACGGATGAGTCGTCTGCGCGACAGGCGCGCCGTACATCCGATGTGTTCGTTGCACACATCGCCTCGAATCGCTCGTGTTCGTGTGGGCGGTGCGGAACAGTGTGGTAACACACTGCCAATCTGCAAGATGCCGGACGCTTGCGCTTCGGTGCTCCCCGGCGCCAGGACTGCCGTGTGAAGCAGGGAACTCAGACGGAGATGGGTTCTGGAGAACGAGCAGGCAGTTCGGTATTCAACTATCCGGAAGCACCGTCATTCCGACCGACGGTCGAACAATTCGACTTAGGGCGTTGACAGCGTGCCAAGTGACCTCATATATTCCAGACGCAATTGATTAGTTATCTAGTTACTTGTTGCCACGGTATAATTCCCTGGCGATACATTCAGGGCTCGCGCCGAGGTGAGGAAATGCGCGGATCACAGCCGCCATGCCGGGAAGGTCGAAAGGGGGAGCGATGACCGCTTCTATCATCGAGACGCACGCAGCGGTACGCACACGCAGCCTGGAACAGCGCCGCGATGCGCTGCGGGACCGAATGCGCGAGTCCGGCCTGGAGTTGCTCATCGCGTATGGATCCCGGAACCACTCCTTCTTCCAGTGGATGAGCCCCGGCTGGTACGTCACCGGATTCAAGCAGATGGGCCAGCACATGGCCGTGCTGCTCCCGCTCGAGGGCGACGTCACAATGGTTATGTCGCCGGCCTGGGACGCTGAGCGCGCCACGGAACGCGCCACCACCGTCGACCACATCGTCCCGACCACGGACGAGGACTTCTTTGACACCGTTCGTCGCGAACTGCGTCGCCAGGAGCTCAATGGGCTCCGCACGGGCGTGGCCGGCGGCGGAGATGGTCAAGGGCACCTCACGAGCGAGGCCTGGTCAGAGGTGCTGGGCCATGCGCCAGAGCCCGTCGACAAGCTGGTGAGCGACCTGGCGAAGATCCGCGACGAATGGTCGCTCTGGTGTACCAGGGAGGCCACCCGCATTGCCGAGGAGGGCTACTCCCGCCTGCTCGCGATCGCCCGGCCGGGCATGTCGGAGCACGTACTCGCGGGCGAGCTTGAGGTGTTCATGCGCGAGCTCGGCGCGGACGACAATTTCCAGCTTATGTCCGCCTCGCAGCATAACCGGCTCGTGCACGCACCGACGGACCGCCGGCTGGAGTCGGGCGACGTGCTCCTCGGCGAGATCTCTCCGTCGGTCGAGGGCGAGTTCCTGCAGATCTGCCGGACCGCCGTCATCGGCGAGCCGACGGACCTGCAGCGGCGGAACTTCGGCTTGCTCGACACGGCGCTGCGCGCCGGGCTTGCCGCGGCGAAGCCCGGTACCCCGATCCGAAAGGTGGTCGAGGCGATTAACGAACCGATCGCCGCAGCCGGCTACGAGCGCTACACCCGGCCGCCGTTCATGCGCACCCGGGGGCACAGCATGGGGCTTGGCTCGATGGACCCCGAGCTCGCGCTCGACAACGACGATCTGCTGCAGGAGGGCATGGTCTTCGTCATGCACCCGAATCAGTATCTGCCGGACACCGGATACATGATGTGCGGGGAGCCAGTCCTCATCACGGAGCGCGGGGCCGAGCCGCTCACCAGCCGGATGGGCACGCTCGACTCGATCGTATAGGTCGCCTGGCGACACAGGCCGGTGCCGTTACTGGGACTCGTTACGTCCGATCACGAGCCCCGGTACGACACCAGCTTCCCCTTCTTGGACCCGTCCTGAGGTCGCCCCCTCCAGGACGGGTCCTCTGCGTCACCGCTCAGTCCGTCGCGACAGCAGGACAAAACGAAGTGACGGTCTCTAGCGGGAACCGCGCAGGCGCGGGTCCATGATGTCCCGCAGCGCATCCCCGAGGAAGTTGAACCCCAGCACCGTGAGGCTGAGCGCCACCCCCGGCCCGATGATTAGCCATGGTGCGATCAGGAAGTACTGGCGGTTCAGGCCGGACAGGTCCACTCCCCAGGAGGGCGTGCCCAGCGACGCTCCGTAGCCGAGGAACGACAGGGACGCCTCGATCAAGATCACGATTCCGATGATGACAGAGAAGTTCACGATCACGTACGGGAGCACGTTGGGCAGAATATGCCGCCAGAGGATTCGGTTCGTTCCCGCGCCCATCGCCTGTGCGGCCGTCACGTACATCATGTTCCTCTCGGTGAGTACGGCGGAGCGGATGATGCGAGTGGACCCAAACACGAACGCCAGCGCGATCGCGAGCTCAAGCGATCGAAGCTGCCACGCGATCAAGAACACATTGGTGCCAGTGCTCGGCGGCCGGCCGATTGCGGCGATGACCAGCAGCGCGAGGAAGATGCCCGGGAATGATGCGAGCACTTCAAGGGCTCGCTGGATCACCATATCCACCCACCCACCCGCGTAGCCGCCCAAGACACCCAGGACCGTTCCGAGCCCTACCGCAAGCAGAGTCGTAACCACGCCCACCGTCAGCGAAATCTGGGCACCCAGGAGTGTGCGCGAGAGCACATCCTGACCAAGGTTGTTCGTGCCGAGGGGGTGAGACCAGCTCGGCGACTGCAGCGGCGGTCCGGCGAAGTCGGTGCCGCCGTGCGGCGCGACGAATGGCGCGATGATCGCGAGAACGACGAGCGTCAGAACGATGAACGCACCCATAAGCCCCAGCGGCCGGCGCTTCCACGCCTCCCACGTCGGGGAGCGCCTCGCTCGACCCGCACTCGGCGCGCTTCGTTTCAGAAGCTCAGCCGCATCAGCCTGGTCTGCCATTGGTGAGAGTTCCTGCCTAGGAGTATCGGATGCGTGGGTCAATCCACGCGTACGTGAGGTCGACGATCAGGTTGACCGCCATCAGTACGGCGGCCGTGTAGATCGCGACCGCCATGACGATCGGGTAGTCCTTCCCGCTTATCGCGGTGAGAGTCCACACGCCAAGCCCCGGCAGCCCCATGATACTTTCGAGGATGATCGAGCCGCCCAGCAGGTTCACCAGTTGGAGCGCTGCAAGCGTGAGGATCGGTGGCAGAGCATTCCTCAGCGCGTGGCGCATCGTAATCACGCGTTCAGACAGCCCCTTCGCGCGAGCTGTGCGCATGTAGTCCTGGCGCAGTACTTCGAGGAACGCCGATCGCGTCAAGCGCACCAGGCCTGCGGACGAACTCACGGCCAGCAGCGCGGTAGCAGGTACAAACAGCTCCAGGTTCGCTCGGGGGTTTTCTAAGAATCCCACCGCCGAAAAGGGGGGTGCGTACCCGAGAAACTTGGCTGGGAGAATAAGCAGCAACGTTAGCAGCAGAAAGTTCGGGATCGACAGCCCAGCCACTGCCAGCAGGCGAATACTGTAGTCGCTGGTAGAATTCTGACGCATCGCCGAAATGATGCCGCCTGTGATACCAAACGCGACCGTGATCGTGATACCGATCAGCACAATCTCGAGCGTGACAGGCAGCCTCGTTTTGAATTCGTCCACGACCGGGCGATTGGACCTGAATGACGTGCCCATGTCCCCGGTGAGGAAGCCCTTCGCCCACTCCACGTAGCGCACGGGGAGCGGGCGGTTCAGCCCGTTCGCCTCGCGCCACTCCTCGATCTGCTCAGGCCGCGCGTCCACGCCGATGAACGACGCCGAGACATCTCCAGGCATCACCGCCAGGAGGAAGAAGACGAACACCGACACCAGGACCAGGTTCAGAACCGCCCCGGTCAGCCGGCGAATGATGTAGGTGGTCATCCCGCGCTCCGGGCTCGCTCCTCAGACAGGTGCTAGACGTTGAGCCACATCCGCGCCTGCGAGTTCGGGTTCCCAGACGGGTCGGGCTCGAAGTCGCGGACGTAGCTGTACCGGGCAACCGCGGTTGTCGGGTCGTAGATGAGGAAGAACGGCGTGTAGCGATCCAGCAGCATGCGCTGGATCTCCTTCACGAGCCGGATGTTTTCTTCCGGATCGATCGTAACCTCGGACTCTTCGATCAGCGCGTCAACCTCGGGATCCTTCAGGCCCCCGTAGACCTGGATGAAGTTCGTCTGCGTGTGCTGCAGTCGCAGCCAGGTTGCCGGCGTGTCCCAGCCCGGCAATGAAGCCATCCACATTTCCCAGTCGCCCGTGGGGATACGGCCCTGGAGCCACTCAGGGAAGGGGACCAGGTCGCCGCGTGCCCGCACCCCTATCGTCGAGAGGTGACGAGTGAGAATCTCGGCGAACTGCTGGTTCTGGGCTGGCGAGTTTGCCGACGTGATCGCGAACTCGCGGTCAAACGGGAAGCCCGCCGCCTCCAGCAGCTGGCGGCCGGTGGCCGGGTCGTGCTCATAGTGCCCAGCAGTCTCCGACGCGTCGAGCTGGTACTCGGTCAGGCCGGTCGGAATCGGTCCCGGCTGCACCTTCCCGCGACCGTTCGCCACGAGGTCCACGTACTCCTGGCGGTTGATCGCCCGGTAGAACGCCTCCCGGACACGCGCATCGGCAAATGGCTCGACGAAGACGCTGTTCATCTGGAATGATACCGAGCCAAGCGACTCGTACTCATCGAACTCGACACGGCTCGCCATGTCCGCCTGCAGACTCTGGTGCACCGCGAAATTCGGGAGCTGCCACAGTTGCACCTGTTCGCCACGGAATGCCGACTGGATCGCGATGTCGTCCGTGAACACGGTAAAGTCGCGCTCGTCGATGTACGGCAGGCCCTCCTCGCGGAAGCCCTCGTACCGGTCGTACTGGTAGCGAATGCCCAGCTCGTGGCTGCCGAGCTGGTATGGCCCGCTTCCGATCTGCAGCGTGTCCAGGTCGCCCAGGATTTCTCGCGGGAAAATGCAGCTGGCGCCCGGGTCCACGAGCTGGGTGCCGCTGAAGAGGTACGCGTTCGGCCCCGTGAGGTTGAAGATCACCGTCTGATCATCCGGCGACTCGATGTCTTCCATCGACTGCGTCTGAAAGGTGCGGTTGATCGCCCGCTCGTTGTCGCGGACGTAGTAGTTTGACTCGGCAACGTCCTCCGAGGTCACCGCGCGCCCGTTCACCGGCGCCACGTCGTGGAAGTTGCTGGGCTTCAGCTTGAACACCACGGTGGTCTCGTCGGGCAACTCCACCGACTCGGCCGCCTGCAGCGTGTAGTCCTTGCCGGGAAAGTTCGTCAACAGCCGGTCGTACGCCACTTGCGCGCCCAGGTTCAGGCGCTGACCCGTGTCCGTAATTACGTTGAGGTTCTCAGTGTTGCCGCTGCGCACCAGGCCGATCCTGCCGCCCGGCTTCGGGTCCCCGTTTGTGCCCTGCTGGGGCGTCCCGCCCGTGGAGGGTCCTTCGGCGCCATCTGAGTCGTCGCTGGAGCAGCCGAGGAGCGCCAGCGCGCCGCCAGCCATCAACGCCCCGCTGCCCATCAGCATCCGCCGCCGGCCGAACCGCCGGTTCATCCGGCTCTCCCAGTACGAACTGTCATTCCGCCCTCGCATGGTGCTGCCCTCCCCCTAACAAGTAGTAGTCAAGTTACGTGATATCTATCGAAAAGTCGGGGCGCACAAACCCGCAGCGGAGAGCTGCGGTTTGTGCGTTCTGTGCTGTTCCCGGCCCGCGGGGGCGCCCGCTGGCCGTCCGTACGTCCGCGCTCAGGCGGGCCTAGCGAGCGGGTGCGGCGCCGGCAGGCGCCAGATCCGGCTGAGGCAGCCCAAGGAATGCCCGGGCGTTGTCAGCGAAGATCTTCTGGCGGACCTCTGCGTCCATCGGAATCGCCTCGAACACCTCGAGCGCGTGCTCGGGTGTCCAGCAGGGGTAGTCGTCGCCATACATCACCTGGTCGGCACCGTAGAAGTCGATGGCGAACTGCACGCCCATCGAGTGGGGAGAGACCGTGTCGGTGTACATCCGTCGCAGATAGGTGCTCGGCGGCTCGGGCAGATCCGGCACTCGGGCGTTCTTGTCCATCCGGCCCGCCTGATACGCGAGCGCGCCGCCTGTGTGCGACATGTACACCTTCAGGTTTGGGTGGCGTTCCATGATGCCAGACAGCACCAGCCGCATCCCCGCGGCGCTCACATCCACGATGCGTCCGAGGCTGTTGTAGAGTGCTCCGTTGTAGCCATCCATGATCTCGACGAACTTGCCGTCCGTCGGGTGCAGGAAGATCGGGATCCCCAGTTCCTCCACGCGATCATAGAAGGGCTCCAACGCCGGGTCGTCGATGTTCCCCGTCTGCCCCACGCTTCCGCCTACATTGACGCCGATCAAGCCGAGCTTGGTAATCGCGTGGTCGAGCACCTCGATCGCCAGCTTCGCGTCCTGCAGCGGCACCACCGCAGTGCCCCATAGCCGCCCGGCGTGCTCAGCCTGTGCCCGCGCAAGCTCCTCATTCCAGTGGTACGCCGCGTCGCGGCCTTCCGCAGCCGGCAGTTCGCTGAAGTGAATCGAGAACGGACCCGTCGAGCAAACGAGGTCGAAGTCACGTCCGGTGCCGTCCATGTGCGCGATCAGGCGATCCAGGTCGTACCATTCCGGACCGAGATTGAACTTCGCAGTCGCGGCGTTCTCACGGAACCAGTACGTGTACCCGCCCCGCTCGTTCGGCTCTGCCCGCGGGAACGTCTCCCGCTTGCACAGCTCCTCGAACACGGCGCGCGGCCACCAGTGGAAGTGAGAATCGACGATACGCATGCGGACCCTCCTATGCGTTCTTCGTTAGATATCTAGCAGATTCGCAGGGGGGTCGTCCAGTCCCCTGCGAATCTGCGTCTATGTACAGGCCTACACGTCAAGCCACGCTTCGGGCCGGTACATGACGGCGTTGGTCGTGCTGAGCTCCCAGTCCCGGACATACGACCAGCGCAACTCCCGCTGCACCAGTGTCATCGACATCGACAGGTGCGCGTACTTCCTGAGCAGCTCCCGCTGGATCTCCTTCACCAGTTCGACGTTCGCCTCGCGCTCCATGGTGATCTCGGATTGCTCGATCATCGCGTCGATCTCGGGGTCGCCCATGTTCATGTAGGCGTTGTCGCTGAACGGGTTCGAGTGGTGGAAGCGCAGCGGCCGCTGCGGCGTGTCGTAGGCCGGGAAGCCGAGGCCGCCGCCGAAGTCATAGTTTCCTGTGCGCGACACGTTCGGCAGCCACTCAGACGCCGGTCGGACATCCAGGTTGGTCTGCACTCCGATCCGCCGCCACTGCTCCTGATGTACGAGCAGTGATTGCTCGTTCACGGGCCCCGTGAGCGTGGTGGCCGTGTACGTCTGGTCGAAGTCCCAGCCCGCCGCCTCGAGGAGCTGGCGAGCCTCTTCTGGATCGTGACGGAGGTACTCCGCTGATTCCGCTTCGTCCAACCGATAGGCATCCATCCCCATCGAGAGCTTGCCGGTCGGCTTCACTGCCCAGCCGTCCGCGGCCAGCGCGATGTGCTCCTCCGGGTCGAAGGCTCTGTAGAATCCCTCGCGCACACGAATGTCGTGGGACCACTCCTGACTCGATGAGAGGTTCCACATCATCAGGTTGAGGGCAGTGAACTCCTCGACCTCCAGATTGTCGCCCAGGTCGCGGACCAGCCTGTCAGCCGATTCGGCCGGCGGGATCCAGACATGAACCTGCTCGCCGCGGAATGCCGCCTCCAGCGCAGTTGCGTCAGTGAGCGGAATTCGGACGCGCGTATCAATGTAAGGCATTCCTTCGGCAGCTCGCCGATAGGTGGGGTTGCGCTCGTACTCGTAACGGACCTGGAACTGGTACGAGTTCAACTGGTAGGGGCCCGAACCGACGGGTTCGGCGCGGTCAAGGTCTCCGGTGACCAGTTCACGCGGGATGATGCAGTTGTTGTGTGGGCGGCCGAGCATCGTACCGCCGAACAGATACGCGTTCGGCGTCTGCAGGTTGAACACGATGGTGCGCTCATCCGGCGTCTCGATGTGGTCGAGCACGATCGTCTGGAATGAGTTATCGCTGGCCCGCGCCTCGTTCGCCACATACTCGTGCATCATCGCGATGTCTTCGGTGTCGACCGCGCGACCGTTTACCGGCGGCCGGTCCTGGAAGACGAGTCCGTCCTTGAGCTGGACGATGACCGTGAGGTCATCCGCGAGTTCAACGCTCTCCGCCGCCTCCAGGTGGTAGCCGGGATCGTGTAGACGAGGCGTGAGCAGCGTGTCGTAGATGTGCCATGCGGAGAGGCCGTTCGCCTCGGCGGCGTTAATCGTCGGATTGAAGTTGTCCTGGGGGATGCCACTGGGCATCCCAAGCGTACCGCCCGCGCGTGCCCCGGTCGGGTCGGGCTCGGCAGGAGCCTGGGTCGGTGTTGCCGGTTGGCCGGGAGCGGCGGTGGCTGCAGGCGGCGTCGAGTCGTCATCGGAATCGCCGCATCCGATCAACGCGGCC
>CAYXRS010000063.1:0-18432 GCA_964467195.1 uncultured Gemmatimonadaceae bacterium | reverse complement strand
TGCCGATCGCGCGGGCCACCGCGGCGCCGCTCGTTCGCGAGCGGCACCGGCACGGCTTGCTCCCTCCCGCGTCATTCACGCTGGCTAGCGGAGGGGATGCTGCGCCGACAGCGGAATTGGAAGCAGAGTGCTCTGACGACGACTTCACGAACCACCGCTTCTGGTGCCGCTCCAAGCCCTGGCAACTGGGCGATAAGATGCGCATACGCCGCCCCCACTCGGCCACCGTTGACACCGTCATGGCCACCGTCTATCAGATCTACGGCGGTAAGTTCGTCTTCGCCGCGATCGACGGTGACAACTCCGCCGAACTAGCGACGCTCCGCAGCTCGATTGCAGCGGCAATGCCGGGGTTCCTTCAAGTGAGCGTCCCGCTCCTCGAGCTGGCCTACGGTAACCAGTTCCCCACCACGAGCCCCGGCTCGGAACAGCTCCTCACGGTTGTCGGCGATTTCCAGCACGGATCGGTGGGCGGTGGTTGTTGCGTCGAAGGCAGCGGTCCATGGTCGGCGGTCGCTCTGGGTTCCACACTCGCCGCGTCGCAGGCGGAACTCTTCTATCTGCTCACGCACGAGTTTGCGCACACATGGCAGGCGCGCTGGTTTCACGATTCCCGACCGGGAGCGTCGAGCGCCTGGGCGATCGGAACTTACTGGGCGATGGAGGGCACAGCCGATCTCCTCGCATTCGAGGCTGTGCGTCGCTACGTGGCGGCACCGTGGGCGAATAACCGTAATTGGGAGGATTTCGTGCGAGCTCCGGGACTCGGGGAGCCGCTGGCGCGCGAGTTGGGCGCCTCCGGGGAGCTGTCCCAGGGATACCATGAAGCATCGTCTTTTCTGCGAGACATCGTTGCCCGGCTCGTTCGCAGCGGCGTTTCGCTCGATGTCGCATTCCGCGAAGTCTCGCGCGGAGCCATTGAGGGCTGGTACGGCTTCGACAGCGACAATGTCCAGCGCCCGGGCCTTGCAGGCCGCGTGCGGTCGCACCTCGGCGAGGGCTGGGAGCCGGGGAATGCGTTCCTGCTCTACCTCGTCGCTCAGGGTGCCGACGATCGAACCACCACGCCAGCGCTTCAGAACCCGTTCTGGCTGAGGATTTGGGAGGCGAGCGCGCGGATGCGCGGCAGTGAATTAACGGCTGGCAGCGGCAGCCAGGTGACAAGCGAGCCGCGGCTGGCGATGAGTGGGGGCGTCGTGCGCCTCAAGGTCATTCGGCGACCCGGGGCCTTCGAAACCACGAGCACCGAACCGAACGTCCGTTGGGCGATCACGAGAGTCCAGTGAGACGCGGCGCACCGGCTCAACTTACCAACTGGAGACTCGTGATGATGTTCGCCGCTCAAAGACGGATTCCTTCATTCCGGCAAACGGTTTCCGTGGTAATGCTGCTCCTTGCTGGCGCTACAATCACGGGCGCTCACGCTCAGGCGCGCAGCCCGAGCGACCGATACCTCCATCGTCCGCCGTACTACACCGGCGGTCGCATCGCAGCCACTGTGGCGCCCATCGCGCATCTGCCGGTGACGTACCAGCGGGGCAGCACGCACGGACCGATCTTCGATCCTTCCGGCGACGACGGGTCGCCCGTAGCCGCGCTGCTCGCCGAGATGAACGGATATCTCGATTCGCTCGGCTTGACGGTGCGCGTTCAGGCGGCGCCGCCAAGCGGCAGACCACCCGACGTGCACTTCGGCTGCGAGCTGGATCCAGCAGGCGATTGCATTCCCCGCGAGGAGGGGGCACTCGGTCGTGGCGGTGGCCGCGGGATGCGGCTGGCCGTAGACAGACCCGACCGCGAGTGGATCAATGCCGTGAACCGCGCAATGGCCGAGAGCGGCGCCGAACGCGCGATCGTCATAACACTCGAGGTCGGACAGTACTGGACGAGGCAACAAGGGCTGCGCGGCGACAAGATCGTGGATCTCGGCACTGATCACTCGATCCGTCTCCCATGGCTCACGTCGCTGGAGACGCCGGTAACCGTGCTTCAGCTAACCGGTGCGCTCGTGGACGGACAGGGTCGCGTGCTTCGGATGGGTGCGGAAGGATTGGTGGCGCGGCGCACACCGCTCCTCGCAAGCTCCGTGGGAGCACAAGCTCTGCTTCGCGATGAGGATGTGGCAGAGGCGCGCGCCGCGCGTCGCGGGGACCTGGCCGGCGAGCCGCCGGTGTGGCAGGTGGCGCTCAAGCAGCTGGTGGTTCAGCTCACCGGACGCTCGGAAGTCGCCGCCCGCTGAGACCGCGCGGCAGGTGGCAGCACTGACGTTGCTGACAAGGACGAGTGCTCAGCAGTCGGCTGCTCGCTCGTCCTCGTCAATTGATGCCGACCACTGCCTCAATCCCGGTACGGATAGTCCGGGTCCGCTAGGCGCTCGGCGCGCGCGGCCGCGTCGGGGCCGGCGATCTGCGCCGCGAGCTCACGAAGCATCGGGCTCAGGTGCATGCCGTAGCGAAGCAGATTCTCCGCCCGCTCGCGTCTCGCAAAGAGGAAAGCGAGCAGCGGTGTATCGGCTTTCTTGCCATTGCAAGGCGTGCAGGCAAGCACGAGGTTGTCGTGCCGATCGTAGGCACGCTGGCCGCGTCGTGGGGTGACGTGATCGAGGGTGATGGTTCGGACGCTCACTCGGCGCGCGCAATAGGCGCAGACGGGTCCGTGGCTGTCGAGCAGCGCGCGTCGCGATTCGATGTACGCGTTGCGGCTGGTGGGGAGCGAGGAGAGCTGCGATTCCTGGGAAGAGGCCGAGCGCCGGCGGGAGCGCCGGGGTCGTGATCTGGAAGCGGCAGCCCCCGCTTTGGCGGCCGGTCGTTGGCCGCGCTGTCGAGGTGCTGTCATGCCTTGAAGATACAGGGTTCAGGAGCAGGACGCACGGGTCGGGGGTCTGGTCACCCCAGGAGGGGCTGCCACCGGTCATGCGAAGCTCCGAGGCAATCATACCCCTTCGTGGCTTCTCCGGTCCAGAAGGGTTCCAGAAGGGGTCAGAGTCGTTGAAATGAACATTTCAACGACTCTGACCCCTAGACACCTGGCCGCCCCAGGCCGCGGTGCCGATCGAGCCAGTAGCCCCAGGGCACGAGCAGCCAGAGGAGAAGGGCGCTGAGCGCGATCGTGCGCTCGTCGGAAGGCGGCGGGCCGTACAGGCTGCCCAGGTACGCCACCACAAGGAAGGCGACGAGGGCCCACAGTCCCCACGTGCCCCGCCCGCTCGTCGCACGCGTGAAACGCAGGTAGACTGCGAGCCCGATGGCAAGCAAGCCGAACTCCACCAAGAGTGTGGCGGCGGGGGAGTCCCACAGCCCCAGTCCTACACGTACGGGTGATCCGGGCCAGAGCGGGAGGTCGGGGCGGTGCATCAGCGCATCGAGCACCCAGTGGCTCACCACCAGCAGCCCGACCAGCAACGCTCCGCCGGCATTACGACGCACCCCGAGGTAGAGCGCACCAAGCAGCGCTCCCCAGACGCCGGCCATCAACAGGCTATGTGTGTACGGATAGTGGATGAAGTCCAGGGGGCTCATTACCATGAGCCCCGGCACGATGCGCACTTGCTCGAGGCCGAGAAGCAGGAACAATGGCCATAGCAAATCGAGAAACTGCGTGGCGAGAAACAACGTGCCGAGCGAGACGCGCGGCGCGACGCGCTTGGATCCGAGGGCGACTGCGTAGTGGCCAAGGAACACGACAAGCTCCGGTGTCGGCGCACGAGATTATCCGCGACCGTGGCACCAGGCAAGCCGCTCGTGCTTTCGTGCCGGTCGCCGGTGGTTGGTCGGTTACAGAGCGAGTAATTTTCCGCGAGTGACCGAGAGACCCTCGAACATCCCCGTGTGGGACGATTATCAATGGCGTGGTTTCCCCGCGCTCAGCGGTGATGTCGACGCCGACTACTGCGTGGTGGGCCTTGGCGGATCGGGGCTCGCGGCCGTGCACGAGTTGCTCGACGCCGGTGCCCGCGTGGCAGGAATCGATGCCGGCATGGTTGGTGGAGGTGCCGCTGGACGGAACGGCGGGTTCCTGATGGCCGGGCTGTCGGCGTTCCACCATGAGGCGATTCGCCGACATGGCAGCTCTCGCGCGCGTCGCCTCTATCTTCTCACGCTCGAGCAGATCGATCACATGATCAGCGAGACGCCGGACGCGATTCGCCGCACGGGTTCGCTTCGGATCGCGTATGCAGCTGAGGAGGAAGGGGACTGCACGGCCCACCTCGAGGCGTTACAGTCGGATGGCTTCCCGGCCGAGCCCTATGACGGGCCTGAGGGGCGCGGACTGCTATTGTCGAGTGATGCCGCATTCCAGCCACTTCACAGATGCCGGATTCTCGCCGCTCGAGCAGCGGAGCGCGGTGCTCGGCTGTTCGAGCATACGGCTGCCATGACGATCAGCGGCTCAGAGGTCGTTACGGAGCGCGGTCGGGTGCGCTGCGCCGCCTCGGTGGTTGCGGTGGACGGCACGCTCGACCGTGTTCTGCCCGAGCTTGCCCCGCGCGTACGAAGTGCGCGACTCCAGATGCTGGCGACCGGGCCGGCCCGCGATGTCCATTTCCCGCGACCTGTTTACACGCGGTGGGGATACGACTACTGGCAGCAGCTTCCTGATGGACGTCTGGTCCTGGGTGGATTTCGCGACCTTGCGGAGGACGATGAGTGGGCGGCCGATGCGGCGCCGAGCACCGCGATCCAGTCCGCGCTCGAGGGCTTCCTGCGCGAGCGGGTGGGCACCTCCGCTCCGATCACGCACCGTTGGGCGGCGCTCGTATCATACTCGTCGTCCGGCCTGCCTGTGCTGGAGGAGGTTCGCCCACGCACCTTCGTGACGGGCGCATACAGCGGCACGGGCAACGTAGTGGGCGCGTTGTGCGGGCGAGCTGCGGCACAACTCGCGCTCTGCGGCAAATCGGCGATCGCCAACGCGTTCGACGAGTGAAGCGCTAGCTCACCATCTTTCTCAGCGCGAACCAGACGTTGGCCGGCCGCTCCGCCAACCGTCGCATGTACCATGGAAACCAGTCGCGTCCGTAGCTGATCAGCACGCGCACCGTCGCGCCATCGTTCACCAGCGCGCGCTGTTCAGCGGTTCCAATTCCGTACAGCAGATGGAACTCGTACGCGCTCGACGCCAACTCGCGCTCGGCGGCACGCTCGCGCAGAAGGGCTATGAGCTTGTGATCATGCGTGCCGAACACCGGGAGCGTGCTGCCGGTGCGCGCGGCGTCCAGCAACCTGGTGCCGAGCAGAAGGTACTGTTCGTTCACGTCGCTCTTGTGCGGGAAAGCATCGCTTTCCGGTTCCGCGTACGCTCCCTTCACCAAACGGATCGCCGGCTGTAACGGCAGGAGACGGTCGAGATCGCCGGCCGTGCGTCTCAGGTAGGCCTGGAGACAGAGACCAACGTGTCGCGACTGCGCCCGCGCCTTCTCGAACATGTCCAGCGTGGCGTCCACGTAGCTGCTGTCCTCCATGTCGATCCAGAGGAAGCTCCTGCTGGCGTCAGCCCGTTCCGTGAGCCGAAGCAGGTGGCGCTCACATGCCTGTGGGTCGATATCGAGGCCGAGGTGAGTGAGTTTAATCGAGGGCCACGAGGGAAGCCCCAACTCGGCAACGCGGGCCATCGCGGTCAGATAGTTGTCGACCTCGGCGCCCGCTTCCGCCATGCTGGTGACGTTCTCGCCGAGCCGCGTGTACAGCGATCCGATGCCCTCCCGGGCGAGTCGGGCGGCGGCCGCGAGGGCATCGCCTACGTCCTCGCCCGGCATGAATCGACTTACGGCGCGACGAACGAACCTTCGGCGCGGCAGCTCGCGTCCCAGCCAGCGGTTGCGTGAGGCGGCAAGCAGGACGTTGCGCGTGAGTGACATGGCGGCGACAAAGCTATCCTTGCAGTGAGCCGGCCGCCACATGTCCTCGCCGCGTAGCCTGACCCCGACCGTTTGTGACTTGCATCACACCGCGCTGAGCTACTGCTGCTTGGAGGCGATCAATACGTGGGCAGGGCGACTGTGAATGGCGATGACCCGACACTTTCGATTTCCGGCGGCCCCGATGCTGCATACGCGTGCGCCATTGCCAGCAGCCTCGGCAGCCACGCTGGCGGCGGAAGACGTACGGCCTCGCGTCAGCATGCCGTCGCGTTGCGACTGCGAAGGCTCTGTTCGTCAGCCGCTACCGAATATGGAGGAGAAAATGTCCGCAGCAGTCTTGAAATTGATTGGCACTGCCACGGTGCTCGCCTTCGCTCTCACCGCTTGCAACGGTGACGACGATCCGATCGCTCCGATCGTCCCCGAAGATGCGACCGTCTACTTCGTCCACGGAATTCCCGGCACCGAGATCGGCGAGGAAGCCGACGAGTTGCCGGTGGACGTTCGCTTTGGCACCAGTTGTGTGGCCACCAACGTCACGTTTGGGACGATCAGTCAGGCGATAGCCGTGGCGCCGGGCACCTACAACGTCGACGTGCTCGCCGCGGGTGAGACGGCTTGTGGCGGCGAGGTGCTCCTCACCCTGGCAGACATGCAGCTGGCAGAAGCGGCAAATGTCTCGCTCGTTGCGCACCTGAGTGGCGATGGCACGCAGACCGCGCTCACTCGCTTCAACAATGATCTGTCGACAGCGGAAGGCAGCCGCGTGATCGCTCGCCATACGGCGGCGTTCGGCCCAGTGGACGTGCTGGTGGATGGGGAAGCAGCGTTCACGGACCTGTCGAGCGGCGAGCAGGAGGCGACCGTGCTGACTGCCGGGACGTACGACGTCGCGGTAACGCCAGCTGGCGAAGAGGAGCCGCTGTTCGAGGCCGCAGTACCTGTGGTAGCCGGCCAGGTCGTCATCGCCTATGCAATTGGCAACCCCGACAGCGACAACTTCATGGTTCTTACTCAGCAGCTCACGATGAACTGAGGCACTCGAGCGGCCGCTGTGAAAACGTCATTCCGTGCGGTTGGCCCGCGCGGTCCCGCGAGGGACTGCGCGGGCCGGCTTGCGTCAAGACTGAAGAGCCTCGCTGCACCGCCGCGTGAAGACGCCATTTGTTTGGCCCGACTTTCGCTTGTTACTGCGTAAAGGACCACCACCGTCGGTCCTCCGCCACCCTAAAGTCGAGGCACCACGAGGCGATGCATTCCACAAGTAAAGGTCTGAGCCGGCGAGCGGCGCTGCCGCTCCTGACACTCGTCACCATGGTCGCAGCCTGTGCGTCCTGGCGCGGTGACGGGGCTGTGAGTGAGTCGTGGGACCCTTCCTCCACGAGCGAAGTGCAGGGTGTGCCCGTGCAGGATCTCCGTACCGCAATCGAGCGGCGGCTGGAAGGCGAACGTCCGGAAGGGCTGGACGCGGGTCGTTGGCGTCACGTTCAGACGCTCTACGCGAGGTACGACAATGCGCCGCTGATTCTGGAGCGCCGCGGCGTTGGAAAGCGGGCAGAGTCGCTGGTAAAGGTCATCGCCATGGCGGACGCTGACGGGCTGGAAAGGGGGCGCTACAAGCTACCCGGGCTCCAGCCAGCGCTGCGGACGGCAAGGGAGCGCGGCGCGAGTGCGGATGAGCTGGCCGATGCCGACGTCGTCCTCGCTTCGGTGTACGCGCTGCTTGCCGGCGATCTGCTCACAGGCTGGATCGAACCGCGCTCGGTGAGCGACGACTGGCGGATCGATCCTCGGTCGGCGGACGTGGACAGTATGCTGGCGCGCACACTGCGCTTCGAGCCGCTCGATCGGGCCATCCTCCACCTGCGCCCGCGCAGGGATGGCTATCAGGCACTTCAACTTCATCTCGAGCGCTACCGTGAGATCGTCGCGGCTGGCGGTTGGGGACCGGTGCCGGTTGGAACGACGCTGCGCATGGGAGACACGAGCACCGTCGAACGGCTGACCGCGCTGAAGAGGCGATTGGTCACGGAAGGATATCTCTCCGATGATACGGTGATCGCGCCGCTTGCCGCTGACTCGTCGCGGGCCATCTACGGCGCTGTCCTCGCTGGTGCGGTTGGCACATTCCAGAAGCGGCATTCGATAGGCGTCGACAGCGTCCTCGGCCTCGAGACCGTGACATCGCTTAACGTGCCGGCGGAATACCGCCTTCGCCAGATAGCGGCCAACCTCGAACGACATCGCTGGCTGCCGCGCGATCTGGGCGATCGTCACATCCTCGTCAACGTGCCCGCGTTTCAGCTCGATGCCTACGACGGCGGCGAGTCCGTCCTGGACATGCGCGTGATCGTCGGATCAGAGTATCGCGACCGCGCCACGCCCACCTTCGCTGACTCGATGAGCTACATCGAATTTGCCCCCTACTGGAACGTACCGGAGAACATCGCCAACTCGGAGATATGGCCCAGAGTGCATGCGGATCCCGGCTATCTCAGTCGCAATAACTACGAAATATGGGACGAGGGTGGCGTCGCGCGTATCCGCCAGCGCCCGGGACCGACAAACGCACTGGGCCTTGTCAAGTTCATGTTCCCGAACCAGTACAACATCTACCTGCATCATACGCCGCAGGAGGAGCTGTTCGAGGCGGACGTGCGCGCCTTCAGTCACGGATGCATCCGCGTCGAGAAACCAGTGGAGCTGGCCGAGTTCGTCCTCGCGAACCAGGGGGAATGGAGCCAGGAGGAGATCCGCGAGGCAATGGAGGGAGCGACGCGACGTGTGGATCTGGAGACCAAGCTCCCGGTGTTCATTGTCTACTTCACAGCCTTCGACCGTGACGGCGTACTCCACTTCGGCAACGACCTCTACGACAACGACGGCGCCATCGTGCACGCGGTTGCGCGCGGTGCGATGCCATCGGAGGAGTCGGAGCAGGAGCTGGATGTGCTTCGCCGCGAAGCGAGCAGCGGCGGGATCAGGAGAGTTCTCTCGCGGATCGGGCTGTAATCACCCTGCCGCGTCCTCATTCGGTATGTGGCGGTGCAGCGCGAGAAGGCCGCAGTAGACACCGAACGCCACGAAGCCGATCGCGATGACCACCAGGCCGATGGTCCCGTAGCGATCATCGGCGAGAGCCTGAAAGGTGTCTGCCAGACCGCGCGCTTCGGTCGGATCGTAGGTGACGGCGGCCCTGATCGCAAAGATCCCCGCGATCGCGAAGGCGGCGCCACGGGCGGCGTGGCCGTACCAGCCGATCCATCGGGCCAGAACACGCTCGGCGTTGCTCATCTGCTCCTGGGCGAACTCGGCGCGGAACCGGCCCGTGACTGCCACGGCAATCTCGCGCAGGCCGGCAAGAATCACCACGCCCCCGGCTATTCCCACGAGCCAGGCACCGAGTGGCAGCTCGAGCGCCCACGCGGTGATGTTCTGCACACCGTTGTCGTCGTTTCGGCGCCAGCCGGTGAGCACGAGCACGCTCAGCACGGCGAAGAATCCATAGCTGGCACCGATCCCGAAATAGATAGCGCGGGTTGCCAACCCTGACGCGTCGCTCCCTTCTCCTTCCACGTCGAGGAATGCCTGAGCGAAGCGCCAGAGCGAGTATCCCGTGAGGCCGATGGCCAGAACGGCGAGCAGCAACGCGCTCAGCGGCTGATCGCCCAGCGTCTCGAGAGCGCCCGGCGTATCGGCGTCCTCGTCGCGCGCTCCGAATGCGGTTCGGGCGGCGAGAACGCCAACGATCGCGAACACGACCCCCTTGGCCGCGAAGCCGCAGCGCGCCAGCCGCTCGAACCAGACGCTCGATACGGCGTTACGAGTCGCTTCCGCGATTTCATCCTTGACACGCAGCACGCGTCCCCGGAGAACAGGAACCGTGCCGCCGGTGCCGCCGTCAGCCGCCGTCAGCCGCGGATCACGCGCTCCGCGTAGTCGATCCCTTCCGGCGTCCGCGATCCATGCCACGAAAGATACTCGCCGTCCACGACGCGGAACGAGTCGCGACCCATTCCTGTTTCCTCGGCCAGCTCATCGGCAAGCGCATCCTTGAACGGGAACGGCTCGGTGCTTAGCAACACGACATCCGGGTGTGCGGCGCCTATTTCTTCCACGCCGATCTCAGGATACCTGTCGGCGAGATGGCCGAACACGTTGGATCCGCCGGGCAGCGCGAGCAGCGCGGCGATGAACGTATCATCGTTAATGGTCATCCACGGGCGACGCCAGATCAGGTAGACGTACCGTACGGGCGGCCTTCCCGCGTTGCGGGCGCGCACACGCTCGGCGCGCCCTTCGATGTCACATGCGATCTGCTCCGCTTCAGTGCCGCGCTCGAGCACGCTTCCGATCGAACGTACCATCGCCGCCGTTTCCCCGGTCGTGCGCGGAAAGCTGACGTGACAGGTGATGCCGGCGGCGCGCAGTGCATCGGCGTCCTCGACGCGGTTCTCCTCCTCGTTGAGGAACACGACATCAGGTTGCAGCGCCACGATCCGCTCGATCTTCGGGTTCTTGGTGCCGCCCACCGATTCCACCGCAGCGACGCGCTCGGCCGGATGGATGCAGAATTTGGTACGTGCGATCAGGTCGTCGCCGCGGCCAAGATCGCACACGAGCTCGGTGAGGCTCGGGCAGAGGGAGATGATGCGCATGGTGACCTGAAGATAAAGTCGTCCGCGGCCCGTCACACCAGCAGCACGAGCGCGCTGTAGGTCAGCGCGCCGAAGGCGAACGGCAGGAAGCGGCTCTCCCTCTCCTCCGGCAGTTCCTCCTTGAGAACGTTCAGCACGATGCCCCCGGTGAGAAACGCCAGCAGCATCGCAACCAGCGCATCGCCCGCCGGCACGAGTGAGCCGACGCCACAACCGACGAGCGGTGCGGGGACGAGCAGCCAGCGGCCTGCCTTAGGCGGTCGAGGCCGTAGAACGCCAGAATGCCAGGCAACGCCAGCAGGTATGCCTCGCGGCCGACCTGGACGGGCGTGCCGTCGGTCCAGCGCTCCACCACCCATGCGTGTCCGCGAGTTCCGGCAGAAGAAAAACGAAGACGAACGCCACGGACACGCCGTCAGCCACCGAGAGCCACGGATGGCGGCCGGGCCCCTCCCTGGAGGGCAGCAACCCGGTGACGAGGTGCACCAGCGCGAGACCCGCGGCAGCCGCGAATCCCTGCAAGTTCCGGGTTCGCCTCCCGAGCGGACAGTACGCTTCTTGCAAAACTCTCCCCTCTGTCCGGTGCGATATCCGTGCCGTTCTTGAATCGATTCTGGAGGGGAGAAATGCCTACGTTCTTACAGCGTCATGGCCGCACTGCTGGAGCGCTGCTCCTGATCGCCGCACTCGCGGCTTGCCCGCGAGATGACGACCGTGTGGTGCAGGAGGACCCGGCGGAGATTGGGGTGGAGCATGAGGATGCCCGCGTATTCGCGGATCTCAACGGACACCTCGCCGCCTCGATCGAGGCCGCGGAGCTGGCGCGCGAGCGTGCGACACATCCGGAAGTCCAGCAGTATGCGCAGACGATCGAAGCCGACCACCAGCAGAAGCAGCAAACAATAAACAACCTGATGCAGCAGCACGGACTGGTCGGTGTCGAGCCGGACAGCCCCGGCCGCATCGAAGATCACGGAGCCGACGTGCGAGACCTGCGCGAACGTGATCGGGGCGAGGATTTCGATCGGGCGTACCTCGACAAGTCGATCGATTACCATCGAACGATGATCGACCGCATCGACAGCGCGCTCGACCGCACGCAGCATGCGGAGTATCACCAGACGCTTCGCGACATGCGTCCGACGATGGAGCAGCACCTTCGCCAGGCCGAGGAGCTGCGCGACCGCATCGACTGATAGCAGTTCAAGGGGTCAGAGTCGTTGAAAGCGTGCTTTCAACGACTCTGACCCCTTGAACCCCCCGACACCGCCTGCTCCATCACCGGTGACGCGCGCTCGGCCAGCGCGATCCACGCCTCGAGCAGCTTCCGGTTCACGTCGTCCAGTGGTCGCCGCGACAGGGGCAACAAACGATCGTGATCGCGACGCGCGCCGACCACGTCACCAGTCAGCAGTCGCGCGGCGACGACACCCGCAAGCAGCAGGTCCGCCGGGAGCAGATCGGCGCCCTGCACGGCCGCCTCCACCAGACCATCGGCGGTGTTGCTCGCCGCCTCCCACTCCCATCGCGCCGTGGCGTGGAGAAAAGCGACCGAGCGCCTCACATCGGATGGCGCATCGTGCCGCTCGAGGTACTCGTACACCATCCGGAAGAACGGCTCGTGAGCGACGCCGGCGGTACCGGCGTGGATGTCCTCGTCGGCGCCGATCACCTCCTGCAGCCAGAGGCGCCAGTCGTCGGGGGGATCGCCGGAACGCAGCAACGTACTCGTGCGCCAGTAGCGGTGCAGGCCGGTGCGCTGAGGAGACCCTACTGGGGGCAGGGTGTAGCCGGGCTCCCCTCGCGCCACGATCGTTGCCCCCGTTGCGCGCGCTTGCGCCTGCATCACGCCGCGGACGATGGGAATGGGCTCGCTGCTGAAGTCGCGCCGGCGGCCCAGCAGTGCCGATAGATAGTCCAGGCGCTCGGCGGAGAGGTAGGTGAAGCCGCGCGCGTAGCTGCGCAGGAAGCGGCTGCGCTCCGCGCCGAGATCCAGCACCGGGTGAAAGTCCGAGTTCACCGGCCGCCAATTGTCGAGCAGCGGCGCCAGCGCGGCACGCGACGTGAGATGCAGCGACGACATGCGCTCCGGCGTCGCTGCTACCACGTGCCTCAAATCCGCCGCTATCCCCGGGTAACTGAAGATCCCCCAGTCGGGCGGCGGCAGCTCGCTGCCCAGCCCGGCGATGATCAGCACGTCCCCTCCCGACGTGCTGTAGATCTCATACGAGGGGAAGTGGGCGTGCAGCGCCGCCAGCACGGTGAGCACGAGGTCGTCGCTGATCTCGTAGAGATGCAGCCACTGCCCGAACACGCCGTTCGGCGTGAGGAACTGCTTGATGCGCTCGTAGAACTCGTAGGTGAACAATCCCGACACGCCGCTCACCCACGGATTGGACGGCTCCGAGAGAATCAGGTCGTACTGCCGGCGCTCGGAGGCGAAGAACGCCTTGGCGTCCGCCACCACGAAGGTGGATCGCGGATCATCGAAGGCGCGCGCGTTGGCCGGATAGAAACCGATGTGCGAGCCGCGAATCATCTCCGGTTCGATCTCGATCGTGAACAGCTGCTCGAGATGCGGACTGCCGAGCAGTGAATGCGTCGACATCCCCGAACCGTGCCCGATCACAGCCCCCGTGCGCGCGCGTGGGGCGTAGGCGAGCGTCATCAGCGGAAGCATGAACTGAGTGCCGATGTCGCCAGCAAGGGTGTGAAGTGGTGCCGCCGGATCCATCGGCCGGAGCCACGTTGTATCGAGCGACGCGTCGGGCTTGCCGTTGGTGATGATGGAGATCTGCTCGCTCGGATGAGCGCGAACCACGCTTATGGTGGCGGTTCGCCCGTCGCGGTGAAAGAGAATCTCGCGCCGCGCCGCGTCGGGCAGCGCTGCGTAGCGGTAGACGCCGCTCGACAGCAGGTTGCGATCGAACGGTATGGCGATGATTGCGTACATCACCGCGCCTGCCATGACGAGCGCGGATCCATATGCGAATCGGCGACCTTCGGGGAGCGCACCTGCAGCGACGCGAAGCAGCAGAACGCCGAGCGCCATGTCGATCACCGCGCCCTGGATGAGCAGCAGCTTCACGCCTATCAGGGGCATGAGCACCAGACCCGCGATCAGAACGCCGGTGATGGAGCCGAGCGTGTTGATGCCGTACACCATTCCGATGGCCCGTTCTCCCTTCCCAGCCACCACCAGCGATCGTGTGATGAGTGGCAGCGTGATCCCGGCAAAAAAGGTGGACGGCAACATGATCACCAGGCAGAGCGCGTATCTCGCGAGATTGAACAACCGGTACCCCGGGTCTTCGGCGGCGAGCGCAGTCAGCAGGTTGGCGGTCAGGCTGAACGACATGATGTAGAGCGGCAGCGTCGCCAGTGCCGCGAAGCCCATGAACCACTGCACCAGTCCGAGCGCGTTCAACGGGTTGACGAACCGGTCGGCGTGCCGGTGCGCCCAGAGAGCACCCAGCGCCAGACCGAGGATGAACGCCGAAAGCATCAGCTCGAAGGAATGCGTAGCGCTGCCCAGCACCAGCGATAGCATGCGGATCCACGCAATCTCGTAGATGAATGACGCTACCGCGGTGCCGAAACTGACGAACAACAGCAGGTACCAGAGTCGCTGGAGAGGGATGCCGGCCAGCTCGGGCGGAGGAGGCGGAAGCTCCGTCACTACCTGGCTCGGCGCCTCGCTATCCGCCACGTCGCGGCCGCGCGGAAGCGGTGCGGCCGGTGCCGGGAAGAGACGCAGCGCACCCAGCGTGATCAGAGCTACTACAAGATTGAGGATCGCCGCCGCCGTCAGTGTGCCGGGCAGTCCGACCAGGGCGATCAGATAGAACCCCGCCACAAGCACTCCCACCGCGGCGCCTATACTGTTCGAGAAGTAGAGAAGGGCGAGGACGCGGCCGGGAGCATGGCCGGCACGACGAATGATGCCTGCGCTCATCAGCGGAAAGGTCATCCCCAGCAGGATGGACTGCGGGAGAATGAGGGCGCCGGCGATGCTCCACTTCACCACGGTCAGCGCCGTCCCTGATTGCATCGCAGGAAAGATCGCGGCGTAGGCTGCTCCGGTGACGGAGTGGTAGATCCCGTCGAAGGCAAGGCCGAGCACGCCGACCACCACTTCGATCATGGCGTACCAGAGCAGCGGCTCGCGCACTCGCTCCGACCGCTGGCCGATCAGGATTGCACCAATCGCCATCCCGCCCAGAAAGATCGTGAGGACGATGATCTGCGCGTAGGCGCTGTGTCCGACGAACAGTCCGAGATACCGGCTCCAGATGGACTCGTACATGAGTCCGGCGGCACCGGAGAGAACGAAAGCGATGTAGAGCAGTGGACGCATGACTACGGGCTCGGGTGGTCGGTCACCTCTGCGAACCAGGCTGGTGAGGCAAGTCTGCGAACAGGCATGGGGTGGCGGCCAGGGCCAGAGGCCAGCCGCCACATGCTCGGCGACCGGGTAGTGGCAGAACACTACCGGCGACTGCCCTTGCTGGCCTCCGATTCTGTGGTATGGTATCTTATTGGCCGACTCCGAAAGAGAGGGCTAACAGCAGATGTCGAACCGTCGAAGAACTGGAATGATCCTCGGCGTGCTCTGGATCGTCTCGATCGGCGTACTGATCGCGGCGGTTATCTACTTCGGCGACTCACGCGTGGCGCAGCGGCAAGGCCCCCCGTGGATGCCGATGTACGGTGCCGTCACCTGGTGGTTCTTCCTCAGCATTCCTCTGATCGGCGCCACCTACGGCTTCTTCAACGACTGGCGGAAGCGGTAAGACAGCTGGCCTGGCCAGTCCCGAGATGACGTTCACGCACCGCCCCTTGGCCCAGGGGCGGCTTTTTTTGTGTGTCCTGTTCCAGGGTTCGAGGTTGCGAGGGTTTGCTGTCATCAGGAACGGAAGGGTTCACAAAGAACGGAAGTGTTCACCCGGATCCGCTTCATCCGCGAAATCCGTGTGAACCTCTTCGGTCGCGATGCCACAAGCGCGTCCCAAGCCCGGAAGGGGCTTAAGCCACCCCAGAGCCACGTAAACGGATCTGTCAATGGGTGTAAGTACCTACTTGCTTACCAGTCCCGGACGCGCTATTCTCCGCCAATCGCCCACCGGGTCGAACCCGGTCGTGTCCGCCGGCATGGCTGCAACACGCGTAGTAGACATGGAAATCAGAGCGTAGGAAGACATGGACATCAGGGAACGATTGCTCGAGGCCACGCTCCAGGTCTTTGCCGAGACTGGTTACCGCGGAGCGACCACGCGACGGATCGCGCAGCAGGCGGGGGTCAACGAGGTCACGCTCTTCAGGCAGTTCGGCTCCAAGGAGCAGCTCATCCACGAAGCGCTGCAATGTGCTGGGGGCTTGGAGGAGGGGGCGGCCCTGCCAGCTGTGCCGCGGGATCCGCGCCAGGAGCTGACCGAGTTCTGCCTTGCGCACGCCAGGCACTTCAGCGCGGGTCGGGCGCTCATAAGAAAGGTGTTGAGCGAGATCGATGAGCATCCCGACATGGTGCCGTTCGTGACTCGCAATCCTGTCGAATGCCGCGGATCCCTCATCGACTACCTGGTACGCCTTCGCGAGGAGGGTTTCGCGCGAGTGGACTTCGACCCTGCTGTTGCGGCCGCAATGCTGATGGGGGCGATCTTTTCCGACGCGATGGTGCGCGAGGTGATGCCGCCGCCAAATGGCGCGAGCACCGAGGACATGGTGCGGGGGTTTGTGGATCTGTTCGTCCGGATGATCGGTGCCGCAGAGGAGGGAAGCGTGAGCGCGAGGCAGTGAAACGCGCGCCCGCCGCTCGCGTAGTGGAAGTAAACGGTGAGAGAAACGCAAACAGGAATTTCGTCCACATGAGATCACATCTTCGGCGACGTGCCAGCCGGATCACGATTGCCACGGCTATTTTTCTGCTCTCGGGGGCGCCGGTTTGGGCGCAGCAGCCCGCTGCTCAGCGTCTGTCGCTGGAAGAGGCCCTTCGGATGGCCTCGGGAGCGAGCGAGGATGTCGCCGTTGCACGGGCCGGCATCTCGCGCGCTCGCGGTGAGCAGATGCGCGCGCGCAGCCAGTATCTGCCGCAGATTTTCGGCTCGGCATCCTACACCCGCGCTCTCAAATCGGAGTTCGAGGGGCTTTCGTTCGGGGACGAGACCGGCGACGAGGCGCCGGCCGTTTGCGGAACGTTCGATGCTCAGCCGGGACAGCCGATCGGCGACCGCGTCGGTGCGCTGGAGGGTGCCATTGAGTGCATCACGCGCGCCGATCCGTTCTCGTTCTTCGGCAATCTCCCTTTCGGCCAGGAGAACACCTACAACCTCGGTCTGTCGCTGTCACAGAACGTCTTCGCAGGTGGTCGCGTGATGGCGCTGAATCGCGCATCAGCGGCCGGACGGCGTAGCGCCGACATCGCCTTCGCGGCAGCCGAGGCGCAACTGGTGCTCGATGTCGCGCAGGCATACTTCGATGCCGTGCTCAGTGATCGCCTTGTCACCATTGCCGAAGCGACGCTGGATCAAACGGAGACGACTTTTCGCCAGACGCAGCTTGCCGTGCAGGTGGGTACGCAGCCCGAGTTCGACTTGCTCCGCGCACAGGTGGCGCGCGACAACCAGCGTCCCGCCGTCATCCAGCGTCGCGCCGATCGAGAGCTGGCTTACCTGCGGCTGAAGCAGCTTGCCGACGTTCCGCTGGACGTTCCGCTGGTGCTCACGACCGAGCTCGGCGACGACGTGCCAGCGATCCCCGGGCGTCTGGCCGCGCTTCAGGGAGCGGGCGTGCCTGATACGTTGGTCGACGAACGTGCTCCGGTACGACAGGCGGAGGAGTTCGCTTCGGCGCAGGAAGCACTGCTCGACGCGAGTCGTGCGCAGCGTCTGCCTGCCATCACGCTCAGCAGCCAGTACGGTCGCGTCGCCTATCCGCGCGGTGGCATTCCCGGCTGGAGCGAGTTCCGCTCCAACTGGACGGTGACGCTGGGGCTTCAGGTGCCGCTCTTCACCGGCGGTCGGTTGCGGGGTGAACGGCTGGTAGCACAGGCCAACCTGATAGAGGCACGTGCGCGGCTCCAGCAGTCGCGGGAGTTCGCCGAGCTCGACACGCGTAACGCACTTGCGCGGCTCGACGCCGCCGAAGCGACGTGGGCGGCGAGCGCCGGTACCGAGCAGCAGGCCACACGCGCCTACTCGATCGCGGAGCTGCGGTATCGCGAGGGTCTTTCCACGCAGGTGGAGCTCACGGACGCGCAGATCCTTCTCCAGCAGGCGCAAGCTAACCGCGCCGTTGCCGCACGCGATCTTCAGATCGCCCGGCTTCGTATCGCGTTGCTTCGCGACCTGCCGCTCGCCGGCGCAGCGGCGGTTCAGCAGCAGATCCAGGTGCCGCTGCCCGAGCAGCGGGCACCTCAGCCAGTCAGGCCCGGGCTTCCCGCCACGGCGGGCGCGCAGGCAATCCAGACGGGGGCACCATGACGATGGGACGAGAGATGATGGCCGGAACGCGAATGCTCGCGGCGCTGAGCGCCGCGGTGATGGTTACAGTCACTGGATGCGGTCCAAGCCACGATGCGCGCGCCGCTGGCGTGGAGGTACGCGTTGTGACCGTGGGTGCGGAGAACATCACCCTTGCCGAGTTCTCCGATGTGAGCGCCGGCCCAATGCTGGCCGGTACGATCAACGCAGAAGTGGAGGCCACGCTGCGTGCCGAGGTGTCGGGTCCCGTTGTTCAGGTGCTCGCACAGCAGGGCGACCGCGTGCGCCGCGGACAGCTTCTGGCGCGCATCGACGATACGTCGCTGCGCGAGTCGCTGCTTTCCGCGCAATCGGGGATGCGCTCGGCCGAAAGTGCGACGCAGCGGGCGCGCCGCGATGCGGAGCGGATGGGCACGCTTGGCGAGGGTGGTGCGAT
>CAYXRS010000062.1:7890-18560 GCA_964467195.1 uncultured Gemmatimonadaceae bacterium | reverse complement strand
CGAGCAGGATGCTGCTGCGGCAGTCGCGCTACTCGAGCGCACCGTCAACATCAACAGCGGCACGTTGAACCTGACAGGCGTTCGACGTGTGGCGGAGATGATGGAGCCGGAGTTTCGCGAGTTGGGCTTCGAGACACGTTGGGTACCCATGTCCGAGGTCGGCCGCGCAGGTCACCTCATCGCGGAGCGGCGCGGAACGCGCGGACGCAGTCTTCTTCTGATCGGACACCTCGATACCGTCTTCGAAGATGACAGTCCCTTCCAGCGGTACGAATTGGTGGACGACAGTACTGCGCGTGGCCCCGGCATAAGCGACATGAAGGGCGGCAACGTCGCGCTGCTCTTCGCCCTGCGCGCACTCCACGCCGTGGGCGCCCTCGACAATACCACAATGACCGTGATCCTGATCGGCGACGAGGAGCGACCGGGACAGCCGCTCGAGATCGCGCGTCGTGACCTCATTGAGGCCGGTATGCGCAGTGATGTCGCATTGGGTTTCGAGGGCGGCAGCCACGCCAATCGCGTGGACCTGGCTGTCGTCGGACGCCGCAGCGCAAGTTCGTGGGAGTTGCGGGTGGAAGGCGTGCCGGCGCACTCTTCCGTCGTCTTCTCGGAGCACGCGGGGGCGGGGGCGATCAACGAGGCCGCGCGCGTGCTGTACACATTCTATGCTGAGCTTCGCGGCGAACCGAACCTCACGTTCAATTCCGGGCTCATCCTCGGAGGGACTGAGGCGGCTGTAACAGCTGAAGCGCGAGGCACGGCCGCCGGCAAGACGAACATCGTCGCGGAACACGCCGTAGTGCAGGGTGACATCCGCACGATCTCCGAGGAGCAACTTGAGCGTACGCGGGCCCGCATGCGCCAGATTGTCGCACGCGGGCTCCCTGGAACCCGTGCCATCATCACCTTCAATGACGGTTACCCGGCGATGACGCCGACGACCGGCAACCATTCCCTGCTCGCGGAGTATGACCATGTGAGCCAGGCCCTCGGCTTCGGCCGGGTCGAGGCCCACGACCCTGCACTACGTGGGGCCGCCGACATCTCTTTCGTTGCCCGGCACGTCGACGGACTGGACGGCCTCGGTCCGGTCGGGACCGGCGCGCACACCGTCCGGGAAACGGTCAACCTGAATTCCCTGCTGCGGGCGACGGCGCGCGCGGCGATCCTGATCCACCGCCTCACCCGCTGAGCCTTCCGCGCCTGTCCGTACCTCCGCCAGCTGGAGCTCCGCTCCACCGGACCTGCGCCGCTGGCTTCAAACGGTGAGCTATAGAGCTCCGCTCCTGGCAACAGCCGGGCTGGCCGGCCGGGCTGCGGACTCCGTCGCGAAGAAGTCAAAGACGCGGCCGAGCCCGTTTGAGAGCGCCTTCCCATAGGCGGCGGCCGCAGCAGCAGTGTCCTGAAGGGCCGTACCGGTAGCGTCAAGAATGATGACTTGCTCGCTCGATGTGCGTCCCGGCCTGTCACCGTTCACGATCTGGCCGAGCTCGGCATGGATGTCATCCCGGCTCACAAGGCCAAGTTCAAGCGCATGCCTGAGCTCGCCCACGCTGGCGCATTGCTCAAGCAGATCGACGACCACCGTGCTCGACGCCAGGAGGTGCGGATCAAGCTCCTGCTTTTCCGGGCTGTCTGCACCAATAGCGGCGATGAACGTCCCGGGCCTCACGTCACCGACATGAATCAGTGGCTCCCGCGACGGCGTGCATGTCACACACACATCGCTCTCGAGAAGCGTTGCGCGGTAGTCCTCTACTGCCGTTACGGGGATCCCCAGACTGGGGGACATTTCCGCGGCAAACACGATAGCCGCTTGCCGGTCGCTGTCGAACGCGAAGACTCGCTCCAGCGGGAGAACCTGGGATAGGTATTCCACCTGTGCACGTCCCTGACTCCCGCAACCGCAGATGGTCAGGACCCGTGAATCGGCACGTGCCAGGAGTCGGGCAGCCACGGCTGTTGTGGCCCCCGTTCGACCGAGCGTTATCTGCACTGAATCCATCAGGGCGAGGGGGTAACCGTTTTCGGCATTGCACAACAGGATCGTGCCCTGAATGTTCGGCATGTCGAAGCGCGTGCGATTGCCAAAGAAACCGCCATTGACCTTCAGGCCAAAGAACAGGCCCTGACGCTCGAGACCGCCGGCCTTGATGTGAAACTCGCCGTTTGGCGTATCAATGTGCAGGAGACCGGGGTGCAGCGTTTTCCCCTGAGCATGGGCGCGGAATGCTGCGTCCACGATCTCCAGATAGTCAGCGACGCCAAGGAGCGAGCGGACGTCATGGCGGTCGAGCAGCAGAGTACCGTTCATCGACCTTCTCCTGTTGTTCAAGTCGCCAGGCGTAGGATGGGTTGCCTGTGCTCCGCTCGCGGCGCGACGTCAGAGACCCCCAGCCTCGCTCGTCACAATCGTGCGGTCCGCGCCATCCCTCACATGGCGATCGAACCAGGCAAGCACGCTTGTAAGGTAGGTTATCCGATCATTACGATCGGTCAGACCATGCCCGGCTCGCGGAAAGATCAGGATGTCTGTTGTGATGCCCAGGTACTGGAGACCGTAATGCAACTCCCACGCTTGAGTGACTGAAATCTTGGCATCCCTTTCCCCGTGAACGACCAGTGTGGCCGATTTCACTTTGTGGAGATGAGTGGTCGCAGAGCGGTCCTCGAACCTTTCACGCACAGCATAAGGATGGTCGGGGAAGAAGGACCGCGCCCAGCCCCGGCCGAGGCCCGGCGTTCCCGCGAAACTGAAGAGGTTGCTGATGCCGGCACCGACAACAGCAGCCTTGAACCGGTCTGTCTGTGTAATTGTACGGGCAGTGAGAAAGCCGCCGTAGCTCCACCCACCCACACCGAGTCTGTCGGGGTCGGCGATCCCGGCGGCGACCAGGGCATCCACGCCTGTCATGACATCATGGTAGTCGATGCCGCCAATGTCATGGATGATCGCGCTTGCGAATTCTGCTCCGCGCCCGGTGGAACCCCGGGGATTCGGCAGGAACACGACGTATCCCCTCGAGGCCAATAACTGGGCCCAGTGGTGCCATGTTCCGAGCCAACCGAGTCCCCAATGGAAGTGTGGACCGCCATGCAACTGCACAATGGTCGGGTACGCCGCATCGACGTTGTGATCGGGAGGGAGGACGAGCACGCCTTCCAGCCTCGTACCGTCTTCTGCGTTCGTCCATTCGAACGGCCGGACAGGACCAAGGGCAAGCTCATCGAATCGCGGATTGAGGTGCGAGATCCTCCGGGCCGGACTACCGTCGCCGAGGATCCAGACATCCGCGGGTCCGTCCAGCCTGTCGCTGCGGAAGGCGATGGTCCTGCCGTCGTCGCTTACCGAAAAACTCGGATAGGCGTCCATGACATCAGCCAGTCGGCTCCGATCGCCGGTCGCGGCGTCGATACGCAGCAGTCGCGAGAGCAGCCCCTCGAAGCTCTGAGCGATGATACCTCTTCCGCTGGGGTCCCATACGGCCCTCATGACCGTGCCCTCGTAGTCCCGGAGGAGCTCGCGCACCGGACCTCCGGCTGAAGGGACCAGGCCGAGCCACTGCCCGACTTCGCCACCTCGACCCGTGCGTGCGAACAGAACCGTCCTGCCATCCGGTGACCAGTCGAGCACCTGTCGTCGCGTCCCCGGCCCGCCGGCGTTCCCTGCCAGCGTCCGCATTGAACCGTCGAGCTGTACCACACTCACCGAGCTCTCCTCGCCGCCGCCGGAGACGATCACGGCAACGGCATCCCCTGCAGGGGACCAGGCGAGATCGCGCACGGCCACGCCGGGCGGGGTGAGCGGTGCAGTGGAGCCGGTCGCGATATCGAGAAGCCACAGGCCTGTCGTTGCGCCTGCGCCCGCGGTCCGAGGAACGGGCGCCAGAAACGCAAGCTCGGACCCTGACGGCGACCAGGCGTATGCCGATACCGGCGGGCCGGATGTCAGCTGAACCACATGCCGCTGCGCGTCGTCGATGCGGTACACGTGAATCTGCCGTCCGCCACCTTCTCCAGGCGCCAGGAAGCCCAATGCCCGGCCGTCAGGCGCCCAGCGAGGGTGGTCAGCCGCGCCGAGCTCTGCACCGATCCGGCGAGGCGAGGCGCTTCCGTCAGCGGGCATGACATACACCGCGCGCTCCCCCCGCCCCGCCCCTCCCGTGGTGTCGGCCTGATCCCGGATGACAGTGGCGATCCACGCTGCGTCCGGCGAAATGCGCACATCGTCGAGTTCACGGATATCGGCGAAATCCGCTGCCGTCGGGACGCGCTGCTCCTGGCCATGACCGGTGGTGGCGGTGATGCCGGTCATGGTGACGACGGCAACCAGGATCGCGGTCAGGTGAATGCGATCGAGCAAGGACCTCACGTGTACCTCCGTAGTGCGTGGCGGATGGTGCGACTCATACAGCCTGCGTCCCTCTGGACGAGAAACCGGATCGTACTTCGTTGGCGCGATCGTGATCGACCCCGCCACTTGCCGGATGCAGCCCGACCGATAACCGTGCGAGCGTGTCCGTCGCCTTCAGTCCCGTTCCGGTGAGGATGATCGCGACGCGGGCGCCGGTCGTATCGCTTTCCTCGCCGGATCGAGCGGCGGCGGCCGCGACGGCGGCGGTGGGTTCGACGTACAGTCCCATACGCGCGAGATCGCGCCATGCATCGAGGATCTGCGTTTCCTCCACTGCGACGATACGACCGTCACAGTCGGATATCGATTCGAGCACTTCCCTGGCGCGCATCGGCCTCGACGCGGCGATTCCTTCGGCGATCGTCGGTTTCACTTCGCCGGTTCCTGCTATGGCCTGCGTCACGTCCCGGGACCGATATGCGCGGTATAGTGGCGCGCAGGCGGCGGCCTGACAGCCTACAATGGCGGGCACACCGGCGATTGCGCCGGCAGCCTTCAACTCTGAAAAGCCACGGGCGAGACCGAGTACGACACTGCCGTAGCCGAGTGGCGCATAAACGACGTCCGGGGCCTGGAAGCCGTGCTGCTCCCACAGCTCATAGGCAAGAGTCTTGACGCCCTCGACGAAGAACGGATTCCAGTTATGACTGGCATATGTGCTGCCCTGGAGGGCCGCTTGCGCCGCCGCACGGGCAGACTCCTCTCTGGGCCCGGCGACCTCCACCACCCGGCCGCCATGCGCGGCGATCTGCACGCGCTTTCCTGCGGACGTATGTGCCGGGATGAAGACGGTGCAGGCGATACCGGCTGCCGCGGCGTATGCAGCAAGCGAGGCCCCTGCATTGCCCGAAGAATCCTCGTGTATGGAGGTCACGCCCTGTGCCTGCAGCACCCGCACAAGCAGCGCCGAGCCGCGGTCCTTGTAGGAACCACTGGGAAACAGATAATCCAGCTTGAACCCGACGTCACGGCCGCCCCACTGCCGCTCGACGAGGGGCGTCAGGCCTTCGCCGAACCAGGATGCACGACGGGTTCCGACCGCAAGCGCGGCGCCGTAACGCCAGAGAGACAACTCCGTCATGTCTACCGCATGTCGGGTGAGCCCGGAACCCAGGGGCAGCGAGAGGGGGCCGCCGCATTCGCAGCTCCATGGCGCTGCGTCTGCGTCATACTGGCGGCCGCACGCAGAACAGAAGACCATCACTCGAGGCCCGCGGCTGCCGTGCCGTCGAGTTCCGTGACCAGCCGATCCATGCCGTAGATGCTCTTCAGGGAGGCCCGGATCGCCCGGACATCGACCATTACGTTGCGTCCGCGTTCGGGTAGGTAGATGTAGTCGCGACTCAATCCCTCGATGTTGCGATCGAAGTTCAGACCGACCAACTCCAGTGCGGGCGTGATCGCCGGCGAGCCGGAGTTACCGCTGAACGTGTCGGCAGTCGAGACGAAGTTGAGCGGCGTGTCCAGCTCAAGACCTGTCGCAATCGGCGACCACCGCGGCGGCAGGTCCCAGTCCGATCCGGGCCCGAACGCATGGTGGCGTTCGTACAGCCCGAAGAAGGTCGTGTGCGTGGGGGCCATTGTCCCGTTGTACGGGTAGCCCGCCACCACGCCGTCACTGATACGAGGCGACCCCGTCCCATCCGGCGGCAGGTCGGTACCGAAGACAGCGAAGCGGGCGCGCCCAAGCAGCTCGTTCAGACGCGCCTCGCGTTGAGCCAGGGCCGACCAGCGGCGCTGATGGTCCGCGCGCGAAACAGCGAGTGTTTCCGCCAGTGCGACGCCGGGATCGCCATCGCGGGAGTCGAGTCCCCGGACGGATCCGGCGGCCAGCCGGGCAGAATCGGCGAGAACGGAATACTCCAGGATCTCCCGGGCCGCCTCTTCGACCGTGCGCCCGCGCAATGCTGCTCGCGTGACGGGATGCTCGACACCGAGTGAGTGAAGGAAACTCCGAAACCGCTCCTCCAGAAGTCGCAGCTCGAGCTCATACGGGTAATCACCGACGGCAAGGAGCCGCGCGCGAAGTGGCTGGATGGAGTCCTGCGCCAGACCGGCACGTTCAGCCGCATTCAGTTCGGCGAGGGCGAGAGCGCGTCGGATCGTACGCGCGTCGGCATACGCATCGCCCAGCCGGTAGAATGCGGCGTAGCTCTGGGCGAGGAGGCGCTTCTCAGTCTGAAGCAGCGCTATGCTGTCCGGCACTGCGCCCCATGCTTCGTGAACCACGGGGCGATCGTCGATGCCGGCCCGGATCACTGCCTCCGCACGCACCTTGCGCGCCATGATCGCCGAGTCCTGCAGCGCAGCCAGACGACCAGTGCTGCCCTTGTGCGCGTTGGACAGGCTGAAAATGCGATTCCGTAGACCAAGCGCCTCGGCGCGGTCACGATCGGTCTGCAGAAAATCACGCATCGCACGCAGACGCGACTCCAGGAATGCGAGCATCACCGGCAGCTGGACGTCCCTGAGAAATTCGAGCTGCGCAACTGTGAGCAGTCGGCTCGTCCGTCCAGGATTGCCCACGACGAAGACAGCGTCGCCTTCCGCCGCGCCTGCGTTGCTGAAAGGGAAGTAGTGCTCTGAACGAAGGGGTTCACCGTTTGACCCGTAGACGCGGTAGAAGGTGTAGTCCAGAGCATATCGGGGATACGTGAAGTTGTCAGGATCGCCGCCGAAGAAGCCGACCTGCAATTCAGGTGCAGCGACCAGACGGACATCGCCGTAGCGCCGGAAGACGTAGGCGGAATGACGGCCGCCGTGATACAGCGCAACGATCTCGACACGCGTCTCCGTTCCGGGCGTGTGATGTACGTCCCCGAGACGGTCGATGACGGACCGCATTGCGACCCGTCGGGCGAGCTGGCGAGCCGCATCGTCCGCTGCGTCCGCTTCCGCCGTCAGGATCTCGTCACTCACATCCTCGACTGCGACGAGCTGATCGACGTGATAATCGCTGATACGGCGTTCATCGGAAGCCGTGGTCGCGAAGTATCCCGTGTCCAGGAGATTCTCGCCTTCCTGTTGGACACTGGTGATGGCGTTGCGCGCGCAATGGTGGTTCGTCGCGACGAGACCGTTCGGGGAAACAAACGCTGCAGAGCAACCCGGGATCCGCAATGCAGCGAGGCGGGCGTGAGCCAGCCATGCCGAGTCTGTGCGGACGCCATACAGGTCCTCGAATCGCGAGGCAGGGACGTGCTCGAACGGCCACATGCGACCGGCCTCCGAACGCAGGACGTCGATGCCATCATGATCATCCGTAGTTGCCTGCGCGGCCACACCGGAAGTCGACAGCACCGCGAGGACAGCAGCCGTCCCGGCTCCGTTCGCAAGCGATCGCAACCGCCGTTCCCGAGCACGCTGGAACGCGCTCGCTGCATACACCATGCTGGAGCCAGGCGTGACTGTCATTCGTCTTCCCGGTAGTTGGTCAGATGGCGGTCGAACCAGTCAGCGATTCGCTCCAGATAGTCGATCTGGTGCGCGCGCTCGGAAATACCGTGACCGGCCCGCGGATAAACGACCAGACGGGTCCGGACCCCGAGCAGACGCAGCGCATTGTAGAATTCCCAGGCCTGACCCACGCCAATCCGGTTGTCCTGCTCCCCGTGGAGCAGCAGGGTCGGCGTGGTCACCCTTTCGATGTGCGCGAGTGGCGAGCGACGCTCGTACGTTGCCGGCGCCGCCAGCACATCGTCCGGAAAGAAGGAAGTCGACCAGCCGCGCCCCAGCCCCGGGGAGAGCGCAAAGCTGAAGAAGTTGGTGATGCCGGCGGCTACCACCGCTGCCCGGAAACGGCGCGACTGCGTGATGGTCGCGGCTGTCAGGAAACCGCCGTAGCTGAACCCCCCTACCCCCAGGCGGTCGGGATCGGCGATGCCCGCGTCAACGAGCGCATCGACCCCTGCGAGCACATCGCTGACGTCCACGCCGCCCAGGTCATTCACGATCGCCCCGGCGAAGGCCCAACCCCTGCCCGTGGATCCTCGCGGATTGGGCAGCAGCACCACGTACCCTCGCGCTGCGAGCAGCTGCGCCCAGTCGTGCCAGTCTCCGAGCCAGCCGATCCCCCAGTGGAAATGCGGTCCGCCATGCAGATGGATCACCGTGGGATAGGGCCGGTCGCCCGTGTAATCGGGTGGTGTGACGAGCACGCCGCCCACCTGTACACCGTCCTGTGGGTTGTGCCAGGTGAACGCCCGCACGCTCCCCAGCCGGACCGCGCTCAGGTGCGGATTCAGGTCGGTGATCCGTCGGGCAGTCCTTCCGTTCTCCAGCACCCAGACGTCGGCGGGGCGGTCAACGGCCTGCCCCGCGTAGGCAATGACTTTCGCGTCTCGCGTCGCCGAGAGGCGCGGATAGCTCGCCAGCACCTCGGCGATCTCCGTGGTCCGCCCGTCCCGCGTATCGATGCGTAGTATCCGTGAAGTCAGGTCCTGGAACGCCTGCGCCAGAATGTGCCTCGAATCGGCCAGCCAGACGGCGCGCATGATCGTGCCCTCGTAGTCCCTGAACAACTCACGGACTGGTCCACCGTCGGCGGGAACGAGACCGATCCAGTGACCGACGCTTCCTTCCGGTGCCGTAAACGCGAACAGCAGGGTCGACCCGTCCGGCGACCAGTCGAGAATCTGACGCCGGGTGAGAACACCGCCGGCGCGGTCCGTGAGTGTATGCTGCTGGTCGCCGGCCGTATCGATCACGATCAGGCTGGCCCCCTCGGCGGCACCAACCACGACGGCGAGCCGATCGCCACGCGGCGCCCACGTCACAGCCCGCACGTTCCTCCCATCGGCAAGCAGGGGGCGCGTCGTACGATCTGCCGCCTTCAGGTGCCAGAGCTGCGCCCCTTCCGCCTGTTCGTCGGCCACCACGGCGTCAAAACCGGCACGGCGAAGGCGCTCCGTCGCGCTATCGGGCAGTGCCGGCGCGATGAAAGCGATGGCATCCCCTGTGGGGGACCATGCGAACCGCGTGATCGACGTGCCGTGCCGGCTCAACGGTTCGGCCGCGCCTACCTCGAGGTCCAACAGGAAGATCTGTCGTCGCCCATTCTCGTCGTCGGCCAGGAACGCGAGCACCCTGCCGTCCGGATGCCACTGTGGCGAGTCCGCATTTCCCTCGACGGTCAGCCGGCGGGCGGCCGCATCGCCGGCGACAGGCACGACCCACACAGCAGGTCGAGCCCTGGCACGCGGAAGCGATGAGTCAGGTGCTTCGCGGACCACGTACGCCACCCGGTCGCCACGCGGCGCAACCTGTGCGTCAATGATCTCGCTCAGATTCACGAAATCCCGCGCGGATGGAAATCGCGTTTCCTGTGCTGTCAGACCCGCCGGGAAACCGCCTGCTGCGACTAGGACCAGAACTCGAGCGACAGCGATCATGCGCTTCGCTTCAGACCGCCACCGCATCGGACTCCTCGCTCCATGGCGGAAACGCTTCGTCCCGGTAACCCATACGACGAGAAATCCCATCGGCGGCCTCTGCCACCAGTCTGGCGAGGTCAGGGACTCCCGCCTTCTCGATGCGGGAAAGGGGGGCGCCCATCGTCACCGCGGCCAGGACATTCCCGGTATGGTTGCGGACCGGCGCCGAGAGGGCGAACAGATCATCCGCCATCTCACCCCATGCGACGGCGAAGCCGTCCGCCCGAACGCGCTCGAGTTCGTCGAAGAACTCGCTCTGCTCGACGATCGTCCGGGATGTGAAGCGCTCGAGTCGCACCGGGAGCAGGCTCAGCACTTCCTCCCGGCTCCGCCACGCCATCAGTACTTTCCCTGCGGCGGTGACGTGGATCGGCATCGGTATGCCGACACCGCCGGTCTGCCGGATCGCCCGCCGGCTCTCTATACCGGACACGTTCACGACTTCAGTACCGATCAGGACGTTGAGACTCACCGTCTCCCTGGTCTGCCGCCCGAGCTGTTCGAGGTACGGCTCTGCAGACTGTTGCAGCGATGTCGAGCGCTGTGCAAGCTCACCGAGCACGGCAAGGCGGATGCTCAAACGGTAAGCACCGAACCGCCCATCCCGCTCGAGGAAACCCGCCGCCTCCATCGCGGCCAGCCAGCCGGAGACCGTGCTTTTCGGTCGCTCCAGCAGTTCCGCAATCTCTCCCACCGTCAGCTCGTGACGCGTGTTCGAGAACAGGCTCAGAACCTCCATGAGCTTCTCGAGCATCCCTCCACCTCCGTCGCGATTACCGGACATGCCGATACTCATGTCGCTCAACTCCCGTGGCAAAGGT
>CAYXRS010000062.1:0-7790 GCA_964467195.1 uncultured Gemmatimonadaceae bacterium | reverse complement strand
GTCGCGATTACCGGACATGCCGATACTCATGTCGCTCAACTCCCGTGGCAAAGGTACACGATAAACGGAGGCGCAAAGTGTTGCCGGCGCGAGGCCGTGGGTACGGCGCCAGGTCAGTTCGTGGACGGGCGCGTTTCAGGTACAGTCCAGTTCACAGGCGGCATGACGAGTTCTTCCGGCACCTCAGTCATGCTACCGGTGGCAAAGAAGTCGTTGACGGCCCGCCGGAACGAAGGGAACGTTCGGAGAGCCTCGGCAAAGGCGGCATGCGAGCCGCCCCGTACCAGAGTGAACGTGGAACTGGAGAAGTAGGGCACCAGTTCCAGCGCGTTCTCCAGGGGGGTGGACAGGTCGCGGTCTCCGTGGACGAACATTGTGGGAATATCTGATTCGAAGTTCCGGCGGAACGCATTACCCAGATCCGCTCCCCATACCGGACAGTTGACGCGATACGACCACTCCAGATCGCCGACGATCGCGACAGCAGTATCAGCGTTCATGATGGACAGCCGTTCGTCGCTGATGCCCGACCCGCAATCCAGCATGAAATAGCTGGCGGTCTGAAGGCCCGGCGAGCGCCGCGCCCGCAGGAGCGCCTGCGCGGCGCCTGAGTAATCGCCGTGATAGAGAGCCAGCACATTGGCGGGCCACGAGGCCGGACCACCTGTGTAACCCTTGGCGACCGCGCGGATCGCGTCTCCGTCCAGGGTCACTGTGTCCTGCCTGCCCGTGGCACGGTCGTCGAGGATCACCGTCGCGGGTTCCTGGTCGAGGCGTTCGATGACCTGGCGCAACGCCTGCATCAACCCGCCGCCGGGTACCCAGTCCCGCAGGGTGGCCGCGGTATCGGCCGCCGCCGCGATGTTTGCCAGCGAGTTCAATATTCCGCTTGGCATGTCGTACGTGTGGTCCGGCCCCTCCAGTCCGTGGAGCAGGGCCCGAGTGACGATCTCCGGGTGGTAGCGCATCACCGCCATGCCCCAGTGTGAACCGAAACTACCGCCGGATATCTGGATCGTGCTGTAGCCGAGCGCCTGCCGGACGTCATTAACGTCCGCGGCCGCTTCGATGACCGTGAAACCAGACAGATCGAGTCCCGCGGCCTGCCAGTACTCCTTGCACCGCCGGGCTGCTTCCTGTTGGGCAGCAGCCCGATCCGCGACGGTCGCGTTCAAGGACGAAGGCGCCGGGGGAGCGCATGTCGTGGTCGGCTTCGAAGTGCCAATGCCCCGCTGGCCCACCACTACTAAATCGGCAACCTGCAGCCATGGCTCGATCTCACGCTCGTAGTAGCCGCGGTTTGACAGACTGCTCCCGAGTCCGGCAAACGACGGGCCGCCGGGCAGGCGGAAGATCGGTGGTGTTTGCGACCGGGCACCGGGCGCCGCCCGGAAACGATAGATCTCGATGCCAATGACACCCGCGTCAGGCCGCGACCGGTTGATGGGGACGTACAGCACACCTCGGTCGGCCTCGGCGAAGCTGCCGTCGGCCAGACGGATGCGTTCGGGATGCAGAAACATCGTACCGGGCGCAGGGCTGGCGGCCGCGCCCCGCTGAACCGCTGCACCCGCAGGCTGCGCGTGCGCCGAGGCCATGTCCATGCCGCCCATCGCGAAAATCACCATAGCGGCCGCGGTCGGCCGGCATGCGCGGCCGGCCGCGATTGCGTGACATCGATTCATCAATCTCATCGTCTGCCGCCACTCCTCAGGAAACTCAGTGATTACCGACTGCTGTCCGGTCGGGTACAGGGCAGCGCCGCTCGAGGCTCCGCCCCATACCATCCATTCCAGTCACCGGCGCGCCACTACAGTGTGGCACGAACGCTCAGCTGGGCGCTCCGGGGAGCACCTGGCCATAGCGTGAAGTTGTTGTAGCCGCCGCTGAAGTAGCGGTCGTTGGTGAGGTTCTTGACATTGAGCGAAAAATTGTAGCGCCCGGCGGCGTAGTAGAGCGCGCCGTCGAAGATCGTGTACGACGGAAGCATCGTGGCGTCGAACGTCCCTCGTTCGTCGACGTACGACATGCCCCCGCCGACGCCCAGCTTCAGGGCCGGGAAGTCGTAGCGCGTCCACAACGCGGCCGCATGGCGCGGAGCGTTGGCGAACCGGTTCCCGACCTGGGCAGGGCGCGTGTCCTTCGTAATCTTGGTGAAGTTGTTGGCGTAATTGGCCGTCACGCTCCACTGCGGCATGATGCTACCCACAATATCCAGCTCCCAGCCCTCACTCCGGACCTCACCGAGCTGCAGGAGATCGTTGTTTTCCGGGTTCGGATCCGGAACGAGTACATTGAGTTTCTTGATCGTGTACGCGGACGACGTGAGCAGCAGTCGTTCGGCGAAGAGGTTCAGCTTGAAGCCGCCTTCATACTGACGCGTGATCAGCGGGTCGAAAGGACCGCCCCGGTCCTCGTTTCTCGCCGTCTGAGGCTTGAACCCCTCACTGAAGTTGCCGTAGATGGATGTCCAGGCCAGGGGCTGCAATACGATCCCCGTGCGCAGTGTCCGCGCCGTGCGTGTGTGCTCATTACTGGTATCCAACCGATAGTTTGCATTCTTCACGTAGGCGTTGCTGTACCGCCCTCCGACGAGAACCTTCACCTGTGGGATCAACGTGATCAAATTCTGCGCATTCAGGCCCCAGTCACGATAGTCCCGGGTAAATGGGTTGTCAGCGGGATTCATTCCCACATACGAATCGAGATCAACCTGGCCGTACTGCGGATCGAAAACGTCGAGGGAGGAAACCGGGCTGGCGTAATCGTTGGGGTCCGTGAGCCGCTCCTTGAATGTGAGGTCACCTCCGAAAAGAAGCCGGTGGTTGATGCCCCCGGTCCGAAGGTTTCCGTTCACCGAGGCCGTGGTCCCGAGGTTCTTCCACGTAAACCGCTGATCCCTGAACTGACGGCGCATCACCAGCCGGCCCCCGCGCGCGGTACATTCGTCAAGCGCACCCGTCGCCGGAGCGACCGTACAGCCGAAGCCCAGCGGCTCGTGGTACTGGTTCACATAAACGCTGTTCGTGTAGCGAATCCTCGCATCAGAACGCCATGTCCCCCCCAGTCCCTGTTGCAGCGTGAGCTCGCCCGTCCAGGCTTCCGAGTTCGCAACGTCGGTCGGTTCGTTGGCCGTCCAGGAAACAGGCAGCGCGTCAAGGTCGCCCAGCGGGGCACCGATCCCTCGATTCCGATGACCTTCCCGATCCGCGTAAAGGTACTCGCCCTTCAGGGTCAGTGACGTACGCTCCCATGGCCGCCAGGTAAGCGACGGGGCAATGTTCCAGTCACGAGTCGTCTGGAAGCGTCGGAAGCTGCCGGCATTGCGGTGATGCGCATTGAACCGGAAGAGCAGATTGTCCCGACCCGGCACGGGCCCTGTCAGGTCCACCGAGCCTGAGAAATCGCTATAGCTGCCCGCACTCACCGACAGATTACGCTCCGTCCGCGCCCGCGGGCTCTTCGTTACGATGTTGACCATCGCCCCGCCCTCCATGCTCCCGTACAGCACGGACGCCGGGCCCTTTAGAATCTCGACCCGTTCGATATTCTGGAGGTTGGGACTCATGAAGAAGTTGCTCGGATTCGAGCGCACGCCATTGTACGTGACTTCGTCTTCACCCTGCCGGAAACCGCGGGCCGTGAAATCCTGATAATCCGAGAAGGGCGTGATGCCGGCTACGTTGCGGAACAAATCGTCAAGGACCGTCGCGCCCTGGTCCTGAAGGAAGTCCTCCGTGATCACTGTAACAGAAACGGGAACGTCCATGACGGGCGCATCCATCTTCATGGCGCTCTCATTGGTGCTCGAACCGTACTGCCTCGTGCCCAGAACCGTGATGCCTCCCAACTGTACCGCCCGCGTCGACAATGCGATCTCCAGACGCACCGTCTGCCCTTCCGCCACACTGATTTCCCGGGTGATGGAGCCGTACCCCAGCGCCGACACCCTCACCGTGTGCCGCCCCGGATCGATCCCCGGTATCAGAAATCGTCCCTCATCCGTCGACATCGTCCTGCGCTCCGTCCCCTCAAGCGCGATGTCAGCACCGCGCAGCGGAGTTCCATCCAGGCCACGCACGATGCCCGAGATCGCTCCCGTCTGCGCCTGTACTCCCTCCGGCAGAGCTAGCGCGGCTGCGACCATGATGAAGAACAGAACTGCACCAGCCGAGCGGGAGTTGAACATCGTCGCACCTCCTTCATCGGGGTATGGCCGCCGGCCAGCCCGTCCGGCGCACCAATTGGAGTACGAGATATACGTATCGTGTTCGGCTATACTGCACTCGTTTGATGGTGGCGTCAAGAGTGATTGAATCCTGGGTGGGCGTAATCCAACTGAGCGGACGACTGGGCCGTATCGCTAACATACGCAATTACAATCACTTCCGTGGCTCGACCGAGGCGGGCCGACACTGCCACGGCGGAGCGGCAGTCCCGGGGCTCGCGGACGGAGGCATCTTGTGGGGCGACCCGTTCCGCATACATTCCTCGTACAGTGTCCGAACGATTCGTCACACGTTGCCGACGAGTAGGTCATGGTCGAGATATCGAGGCTGGGTCTGGTCGGAGTGCTCCTCGCGTTGGGGAGCGGGTCAGGGGTTGTGGCACAGACGCCGACGCCTGCGCCGGCCCGGGCGCGGGTCACGTTGGGAGCGGACCTGCGGGCGGGGTATTTCGCGTTGCATCGGCACGAACGGACCGGCGGAACGACGAGTACAGATGACCTCAGGGCACGTGCGCGAATTCATTCGATCCTCCACATCGGCGAGCGCTGGGAAGCAGGACTTCGTATCGCCGGTCGGTTCTCGTCGGATCAGGAGTCCGCATCTTTCTATGTCCGTACGTACGCGCCGACCACGGACGGGCTGCGCTTCGGCGAAGCGACGATCGACGAGGCCTATATCGGCTTCCGTCCGTTCGAGCGGATCAGTGTGCGTGCCGGCCGCATGCAGACGAAGTTCGCGCTTGCGGACCTTCAGGGGAAATCGCTTGACCGGGGCGACAGCCCGAATACGGACATCACCTGGACGGACGGCGTGCACGTCACCTACCTGGCCGGGGGTAAGTGGCGGTCCCACGTCGTGCTGCAGCACAATGCACGCGAGGGGGCCACGAACGTCCTCCGTAGCCCGCTTACGTTCACGCACCCCCGCAGCCGGGTAACCGTCTTCGGCGCGATCGAGAAGACTGATCCGGAGGCCACCGTAGCGCAGCAGGGTGTCGATGTGACGTACATCGCCCGCGGGCTGAGGCCGCATGCCACGGTTGACATCGTCGAGGACTATGTAGCGTTCGTCGGCCGGGGATCGCTGGCGTGGCCGATCGGAGTGAGCGGGCGTCTTTCCCTCGGCGGCGAGGTCGGTTATGCACCGCGTACACCTGGGCTGGAGGCCCTGCAGCTGGGCGAGGAGGGCAGTGGCGACGCGGGGGGTGTCGCCCTGCAGCTCGGCCTCACCCTACGTGACCTGGTGCCGGGGCATCGTGCAGGAATCGTGTACGGTTACACGCAGGCCGGGTGGCTGATTGCGCCGGACTTCCGCAACAACGACCGTCTGATCGAGCTGCGCTACCAGCGGGTCCTCACCCCGAAGCACACGTTCGAGGCACGACTCCGCCACAGACGCGACTTGATCCGGCCGGTCACAGCGGAGCGCGTCCGATCCGACCTGGACTACTACGTACGATTCTCGCTGCGGTTCTGAACCGTCCGGGCCTCAGCAAGGGGGTGTTCCAGGCTGGCCACGAGCACGTTCCAGAAGCGCGCCACGGAGTCGATCCCGACGCGCTCCGCCGGCGAATGGGCGTTCTCGATGGTGGGGCCGATGGATGCCATTTCCATCCCGGGCACACGGGCGCCGATGACGGCACATTCAAGGCCCGCATGGATGGCAGTGAGCCGGGGGAGATTGCCTGTGACCCGGTGAAACGCGTTCTGCAGGTCTGCGACGAGTGGCGCGGCCGGATTCGGTGGCCACGGGGGGTAGCCCTCTGGTTCGTGCACTTGCGCTCCGGCCGCAAGGCCCGTGGCACGGATCCGCTCCCGCAACGATTCGAGGGTCGAAGCACTGAAGGAGCGGATGCTGCAGAGGACCTCGAGGGCTCCATTACGAACGACAGCGGAAGCGAGATTGGCACTCGTTTCCACCGCGCCCGGCATTGTCGCACTGTAGGCGATGACACCGTTGGGGAGCTCATCCAGCAACCGGAGCGACGCGTTGGTGGTAGCTTCCGTCCACGCTGCGGGCGTTTGGACTTCATCGGTAATCTCCACCTCCAGGTCGGGATCCGACGATCCGAATTCGGCCACCAGCGCCTGCGTTTCGTACCCGACATGGTTACGGAATCGTTCGACGTCGCTGAAGGGCAGCAGGACCACCGCCGAGGCCTCCCGGGGTATCGCATTGTGTTTTCCGTCTGCGCTCAGGCTGCAGAGTCGCAGCGGGAGGTACCGGGCGGCCGCATTGAGGAGCCGGGCGAGCACCAGGATCGCATTGGCGCGGCGGAGTTCCATGTTCAGACCGGAGTGTCCGCCGCGCAGTCCGCCGATGATAACGCGACAGGGCACCCACTGGTGAGGCGCCGGTTCAAGGGTCAGGGAGAGGAGGAGTGACGTCCGGGCTCCGCCGGCGCAACCGACGCAGATGGCGTCGCCGTCCTCCGAGTCCAGGTTGATGAGCCTGCGACCGACAAGTAGACGTTCGTCGAGCTGAAGGGCCCCGGTCATTCCGGTCTCTTCCCGCACAGTGAAGAGCAGTTCGGTCGGACCGTGCAGCAGCTTCGTGGACTCAGCGACTGCCAGCATCGCGGCAACGCCGATTCCGTTGTCGGCTCCGAGTGTGGTCCCCTGAGCGGCAAGGTAGGCGCCGTCGCGGATGGCACGGATCGGGTCGCGACGGAAGTCGTGCACGATGCCGTGATCTTTGACTGTCACCATGTCAACGTGCGCCTGCAACGTCGTGAACGGTTCTGCCTGTCGCCCTGGCGAACCGGGTTTGCGGGCGACCAGATTGCCAGCCTGATCCGTGTGGTACTCCAGCCCGCGTCGGCCGACTGTCTCGGTTATGTGCTGCATGATTTGCTCCTCGCGGCCGGACGGCCGCGGGATCGCGAGGAGTCTGGCGAACTGGCGCCAGACCTCGCCTGGCAGCAATGATTCGACGAAACTCATGCCTGATCCTTGCGCTTTCGGCTCGATCGACACTTGTTGGATACCATCAACAGCAGGACCGCGGCATTGGAGACGCTCATGGCCAACCGACTAAGACAGCAGCTTCTTCCCCTCGTGCTACTCCTTGCGACGGTGCCCGCCTGCGCTCGCAACCCGGTACCGGTGCAGCCGCCAACGAGGAACGACGGACCTCGCGTCGACGTGGTGAACAACAACCGTGCGTCGATGAACGTATACCTGATCCAGGGGGGTATGCGCGTTCGGCTGGGCGTGGTTGCGGGGCATTCTCACGAATCGTTCTCCGCGCCCGCGCGGTTGATGGACGACGCCAGTGACATCCAGCTGCTGGCCCACCCCCTTGGCTCCTCAGAAAACTACCTGTCGATCCCGGTCCTCCTGCGGCCGGGTCTGGTGATCGAACTGCGGCTCGAAGATACTCTCAGCATGTCGAGCCTGCACGTTCAGTAGCGTGCCCGGGGGCCGCCAGACCGTATGAGCACGTGAACATGGGAACAGTGGCCTACGGTCACTACGCCGGGCGACCCGCATCAGCGCACCGTGAACTCCTTCAGCACGCCGAGATGGGCAGTGTTCTCAGAGATCAGGAGGTAACGTCCGG
>CAYXRS010000061.1:0-19074 GCA_964467195.1 uncultured Gemmatimonadaceae bacterium | reverse complement strand
TCAAGGATGTGCTTTCCGTGCAGGCCTCGAAGGTCTTCAAGTTCGAGGAGCAGGAAGAGCTGCACAACAACATCATTGACAAGGGACTTCTGAAGCTGTGCCAGGCCAATCTCAAGCGGGCCGAGGTGATGGCACAGGAGTTCCCCGACGTGCCTGTCAAGACGCAGATCCTGGTCGGCAAGCCCTTCCAGGTGATCATGCAGTGGGCGGAAGAGGTTCAGCCGTCGCTGCTCGTGCTGGCCCGCCATGGCGCACACCGCATCGACGACACGGAGCTGGGGTCGCAATCGGAGAATCTCGTACGGATGGCACCCTGCAACGTGCTGCTGATCGGCACCGTAGGGATCAAACCCGAGGATATTCCCTGGATCGAGGAAGATGGTCTCGCCTCACTCCCCTGGGCACCCGATGCCGAGGTGAGGATACTGCGCGTCCCCCCCTTCGCGCAGGGGATCGCGCGCAAGGCGGTGGAGGAGTTCGTGCTCGAGAGCGGCGGCGACATCGTTACCAACCGCTGGCTCGATGAGGCGATCCAGAAGCTGCTCCCTACCCATATGCAACTCATCATGGGGATCGGGGGAGCCGAGGAGATCGCGTTGGCCGAGGTGAAGGCGGAGGAGCAGATGAAGCGCACGCGCGTCGAAGGTTTCGACGCGGATCCGGCAGCTGCCGAAGGGGTGGTGGAGGTGAAGTGCCCGGTGACTGGCCGAACCAGTACGCGTCCGCGGACCGCTACCGATCCGGTCGTCTGGACCCACGACTCGTGGGCGCGGCTGCAAGCAGTACCGCTTATCGCGCGCCCATTGGCCCGCAATACCGTCGAACGGTTCGCGCGTGCTCACGAGATCTGGCGCATCACCACGACGGTGATGGATGAGAACAAGCAAGCCATGATCGAAGCTGATGAATTCGACATGGAAACGATGATGGTGATGTTCACCGAACTCCGTGCAAAGCAGATTCGAGCCGAAGCGGAAGGGGGCGATGCGATGTCGCCGGAGATGCGGCGATTCATCGAGGAGGCGAAGGCTTCGGGGATCACCCGGTGCCCGATCCGGGACATCGAGGAGAAGATGTCCGACTGCCCGGTGGACTTCAAAACCGTCACGCCGGAGCAGGCACGGGAGGCGGTGGAGAAACTGGTGCAGGAAGAAAGCATGAAGTAGTGCGCTGATTCCCGCGTTTGCGGGGACGACGGGACGACGGACGGTTTGCAGTAGCACCTGGAGAAGCTGCCTCATGGGGGTAGCGGTTCACGAACTCCTGGATGGTGCACCGGCGATGCTGCGCCGCGACGACCACACGCCACATGTGGTCGCCTGGAACCTGACGCGCCGGTGCAATCTGGAATGCGCGCACTGCTACATCGCCGCGGGGCCCGGCGAGAGCGCCGAAGGCGAGCTATCCACCGCCGAGTGTTTTCGGATCGCCAGCGAGATTCTCGAGCTGAACCCGGCGCCGATGTTCATTCTCTCCGGCGGTGAGCCGCTACTCCGGCACGACCTGGCCGAGATCGCCGGCTTCGCGTCCTCGCGCGGAGCGACGGTGGTGGTCGGCACCAACGGCACTATGCTCACGAGCGACGCGATCCGTCGCCTTCGTGATGCCGGCGTGCGCGGCTTCGCCGTCAGTGTGGACTCGCTGGATTCCGGCCGCCACGATCGTTTCCGCCACGGATCGGGCGCGCTCGAGGCGACGTCGCAGGCGATCGAGCGACTCCGCGACGAGCGGCTGGACTTCATCGTCCAGACTACCGCACACCGTGGTAATCGCCACGAGATCGGGGCGCTGGCGGAGTGGGCGGCTGAGCGAGGCGCGGTATCCTTCAACCTGTACTTCCTTGTTGCGACGGGCCGCGGTGCCCGACTCACCGATCTGACGCCCGCCGAGTACGAGGAGTCGCTGGCTCGGCTGGTGGAGTTGCACCGACGCTACATGGGACGCATGATGGTCCGAGCCAAGTGCGCGCCACACTTCATGCGGCATCTGCACCGCCAGGCGCCCGACTCCCCGATCCTCAACTACGACACGCGCTGTCCCTGCGGCATTCACTACTGTCGCATCACTCCGGACGGCAAGCTCACTCCCTGTCCGTACAACCCGACACCCGCAGGCGATCTGCGCCGGCAGTCGTTCGGCGACATCTGGCGCGAGTCGCCGCTCTTCTCCGCGCTCCGAGCGCAGGCACCGGGCGGCAAGTGCGGGCGCTGCGAGTACCGCCTGATGTGCGGTGGCTGCCGGGCCCGCGCCCTGGCAGTTGAAGGCGACCAGATGGCGGCGGATCCCTCCTGCGCATACGAGCCGGAAGGCCATCTGCCGGCGATCGAACGGCTGCGCCCCGTGAGCTACGGGGCGGCGGCGCGCGCGGAGATGCCCTGGAGCGCCGAAGCCGAGGCTCGGATGCAGCGGATTCCGTCGTTCGTACGTGGCGTCGTCATGAAGCGCATCGAGCAGTTCGCCCGCGACCGCGGCGAATCCGAGATCACTGTGGAGTTGATGCGGCAGGTCCGACAGGCGATGCCGGTGGATTTCTCGAAGCGAACACCCTTCTTCCTCAGCGATGACTGAGCTCGCGCTTCTTCTGCAGGCGGCTGCGGATGCGACCGCCTCCTCCTCCGGCTATGGCCACTTTCCGGGCCTTGGCGCACGCAACGCCGTGTGGCTCACGGCTCAGCTTCATCTGATGTTCGCAGCCTTCGTGCTCGGCGTACCGATGTTCGCCGTCATCACCGAGCTGATCGGACACGTGACCAACGACGAGAAGTACGACCGGCTCTCCAAGGAGTTCACGCGGCTTCTCGTCTTCGCCTACAGTGCCACTGCGCTCTGGGGTGGAATGCTCCTGTTCATGGTCACGACGCTCTACCCCCGCTTCTGGGGCCACATGGCGGAGATCTTCCATCTGTCGATGTGGATCTACGCCGGACTGTTCTTCATCGAGTCGGCAACGCTCTACCTGTATTACTACGGCTGGGACCGCTGGAAGAAGGGCCGGGCGAAATGGGGTCACCTTGGGCTCGGGCTGATGCTCAACGTCTGGGGCACCATCGTCATGTTCATCGCCAACGGCTGGCTGACGTACATGATGTCGCCTCCCGAAGGCGTGACCCCGCTGACGCTGCCGTCCGAGGTCGGCCTCTGGAACGCCATCGCCAACGCCACGTGGATGCCGATCAACATTCACCGGTTGATCGCCAACGCGGTGTTCGGCGGCGCAATAGTGGCAGCCTACGCAGCCTACCGGTTCCTCTCCGCCAGGACTGCGGAGGAACGTGCCCATTACGACTGGATGGGGTACGTCGGCAACTTCATCGCGATCTCAACCTTCATCGTGCTTCCCTTCGCCGGCTACTGGCTGGGGCGCGAGATCTACGAGTACAATCAGCAGATGGGAATCACGATGATGGGCGGCTTCATGAGCTGGCTCTGGATCGTTCAGGCGGTGCTCATCGGCGTGCTCTTTCTGGCGGCGAACTACTACCTGTGGCTTGGCATGGGTCGGATTCCCGGCGCCGAGCGATTCGTGCCGTACACCAAGTGGATGCTGGTGCTGCTCATCATCTGCTGGATCGTGTGGGCGACGCCGCACACGCTCATCGCCAGTCGCGAGGAGATGGTGGCGATGGGTGGATCGCACCACCCATTCCTCAGCGTGCTGGGCGTCATGAGCGCGAAGAACACCGCCGTCAACCTCATGATCCTCACCACTTTTCTTTCCTTCCTGATGTACAGGCGGGCCAACCGTAACGCGACGGTGGAGTGGGCACGAGCCGGCACGCTCACACAGGGCGCGATGTTCGCGATCGCCGCCGCGGTGGTGCTCTTCTATGGTGTGTACGGCTACTTCGTGGAAGCCATAGTGCGAATCGGATTCAGTGTCTATCAGGTTGGCGCGGTCATCGCGTGCATCGTTGGCGTGACGATAATCGATGTGTTCCTGATGCGCCGGTCGGTGTCGCGTGGCGAGATCCGCTGGGGGCAGATGCCGGAGCGCTCGCAGTACGCCCTGTTCATCCTGGCGATCACGTTCACATGGCTCATGGGACTGATGGGATTTGCCCGCAGCGGGATCCGCCAGCACTGGCACATCTGGGAAGTCATGCGCGATACCAGTCCGCATGCCGCCACGCCGGCGCTTGGTCATGCGGCGAACATGATCACCTTGTGTGTGGTGATATTCCTCGCCATGGTGGCCTTCATTTTCTGGTTGGGGGGCGTGGCTGAGCGGGCCATTCCGGCGCTGGTGCCCGGATCGGGGATGCGTGCCGGCGTTCCTTCCGTAGCCACCGCCGACGCCAGTTTGCCGGGAGACTGAGCCATGTGGATGAAGAATCTCCGCATCCTTCTCGTGACCGCGCTGGTGCTCGCATTCTATACCGGCGTGGCCCACATAATTCCGCAGCTCGAGTCGGATGTGCCCGAGGAGCTGTCACTCACCGAGCTCACGCCGGAGGCGCTGGTCGAAGCCGGTGAGCGTGTCTACATGGGCGCGGGCGGCTGCGCCGCCTGTCACGGCACGGGAACGCGAGCGCCAAACCTGCTCACCGACCACGCTGGTCAGGGACCGATCGGGGCGCGCTGCGCGACGCGGGAGCCGGGCAAGGAGTGCAAGGAGTACCTCTACGAATCACTCGTGCAGCCGGCCGCCTACATTGTGCCTGGCTTCGACAATATCATGCCGGACTTCAGCCGCCAGCTTCCCGCGTCCCAGCTCTGGGCACTCGTGGCGTACATGGAATCGCTCGGCGGCGAGGTCACCGTTACAGCTGACGACCTCCCCGCGGAGCAGGCGGCTGTGGAGGCCGGCGCGCCGGCTCCCGGTGGACCGCCGATGACGGCTACGCTCGATCCTCGCGAACTGCTCCAGGAAAAGGGCTGTTTCGGTTGCCACGCAATCGATGGGGCCGGCCCACCGATTGGACCGAGCTTCGACGGAGTGGGCCTCCGCCGCACGCTCGATCAGATGCGCCGCAAGATCCTCGATCCGAACGCCGACACGACGCGCGGCTTCGAGCAGTTTGCGGGCGCAATGCCGGCTACGTACGGACAGCAACTCTCCGCCGCGCAACTGGAGGCCATGGTCCGCTTCCTTGGAGAGCGCCGATGACACGAATCCGTCATGCCCTCGGACATCCTTTCACGCAGGCTGTGGTGATCCTGTTCGTGGCATGGGTGCTCGTCCGCTTCGGCATCCCGTACATCCCGCCTCTTTTCGGCATCGCCAGCGCGCCGGTGCCGCAAAGCATAGTCGTGCAGTACATGCTGATAGTGGCGGTCGGCGTCCTCATCTTCGTGAGCGCGGATCAGGAGCGATGGCGCCGATTCGGTGAGCCGGTCCATCTCACTCTCGTCGCCCCGCGGCTGCGCTGGCTGCGAATCGCACTTCTGGTGCTCTTCCCGGCACTGGTGGGATTCACGGTGTACGACCGGGCGCGACCACGCGTATCCGCGCCGGTCGAGCTTCGCTCCATTCACCCGGCGCCGCCCGGACAGATCACCTTCCGTGGACGCACGATTCAGCTCACGGGGCTGGAAAATCCTCTTCGGACGCGCGGCTCTATCGCCGAACACTACCGCACCGGCCGCCAGGTGTACTACCAGAACTGCCTCGCTTGCCACGGCGACCTTCTCGACGGCGAAGGTCCTTTCGGCCACGCCTTCAGTCCGACGCCGCTGCCGTTCGACCAGAGCACGATCGCGCAGCTCACCGAGAGCTTCGTGTTCTGGCGAATCGCCAAGGGTGGTCCCGGCCTGCCGCGTGAGGGCGCGCCCTGGACCTCGGCAATGCCTGCGTGGGAGGATTTCCTCACCGAAGATGAGATCTGGGCGGTCATCATCTTCCTGTATCAGCAGTCGGGACGGCAGCCGCGTACGTGGGAGCACGCGTCGGGAGGGCAGCATGAGTAGTGGCGCTCGCGCTCTCCTGCTGACGGCCCCGGCGGCGGCGCTCGTGCTGTGCGCGGGGTTGTCGTTTGGAGCCAACCCTGCCCTCGGCCAGGCCGCTGATCACCCGGGCAAGCCGACCTATGATCGATGGTGCGCGGGATGTCATGGGGACAGCGGGGCCGGAGATGGCGAAGCGGCGGCGTGGATGCTGCCACGTCCGCGCGACTTCACGCGCGGCGTGTACCAGATCCGCACGACTGCCAGCGGCGAGCTCCCCACTGACAGCGACATACGCCGGGTCATAGACGACGGGATGCCCGGAACGACGATGCCGGGTTGGAGCAGGAAGCTGTCGCGGCGCGAGCGCGACGACCTGGTCGCATATCTGAAGACCTTTTCTCGTTTCTTCGACGGCCAGGCGCCGACAGCGCTGTCGTTCGGGCGGCCGCCGCGAGCGAGCGCGGAGGGAATGGAGGTTGGTCGTCGCGTGTTCGAGGAGCTGGAATGCTTCAGGTGCCACGGCGATCGCGGGCGCGGCGATGGCGCCTCAGCACCGGAGCAAACGGACGATTGGGGTCACCCGATTCGCGTCGCCGACCTGACGGCCAACTGGTTGTTTGGCGGCGGCGGCAATGTAGAGCAGATCCACATGCGTCTCCGTACCGGATTGGACGGTACACCAATGCCCTCCTTCACCGACGCACTCGAGGGCGAGGTCGTGACCGAGGAGGAGCTGTGGCGTGTCGCGCAGTATGTGCGGAGCCTCTCCCCCGACGATGCGCCGCGGGTGCGCCAGGTGATTCGCGCCCACCTCCTGGACGCGCTCCCGTCGGGCCCAGCTGATACGGCGTGGAACGAGACTGAGCGCTTCTATGTCCCGCTCTCCGGCCAGATCATCATCGCCCCACGCTGGTACGCACCGAGCGTGCACCACCTGTGGGTGCAGGCGGCGCACGATGGACAGCAGCTGGCACTGCGCGTGAGTTGGACGGACCCATCGCGGAGCCCGAGCGCGGTATGGGACGAGTGGCTCGCGCTCATCCGGACCACGATGGAGCACCCCGATGGCGAGCCGGGGGCGGAGCAAGGCCCGGACCGGCTGGCCGTGTACTTTCCGCAGCGCACCGATGGAGAGCGCCCCTATTTCCTTGCGGGGAGCAGTCGCCGTCCAGTTCACATGTGGATGTGGACGAGCACGCCCGATTCTCTCGCAGTCGGCTCCGCCGCCGGGCTCGGCCGATTCAGCGAGCTCGCCGGTGGTGCCAGCTCCGGCGGCGTTTCGCACGCCGCGCACTGGGAGGACGGGCAGTGGCAGCTTCAGTTCACCCGGGCGCTGGCCAGTCCTGACTCAGCGACCATGCCTCCGTTCACGCCGGGCTCCACGCTGCCTGTGGGCTTCTTCGTGGCTGACGGATCGAATGGAGAGGATGAGATTCGTGGCGCCGTCGGCACCTGGTACACGTTGTATCTCGACGTTCCTACTTCCGCGGGCGTCTACGTGGCGCCGGTGGTGGCAATGTTGTTCACGGCAGCGCTCGGCGTTTTGCTGGTGCGCTATACCCAGCGGCGGGAAGACGAGACGCCGCCAGTTTCGGAGGAATCATGAAGAGAGCACTTCTTGGCATCGTTGTGGTGGCGTTTGCCTGTGGCGGATCGGACAACGGCAGCGGCGCCGGACAGGCGTCGCCCGCCACCGGGGGCGAGACATCAGCCATGCCTGCAGGAGGCGCGCAGGTGACCGGGATGGTGATGTTCTCCGGGACACCTCCCGAGAACCCGCCCGTCGACATGCGCGAGGAAAGCGCCTGCGCCGAGAAGCACGGTGGCGCACCCGTGGACCGGCGCGTGATCGTGAGCGATGGGCACGTAGCCAACGTGTTCGTGCACGTGAAGAGCGGCCTTCCGGCCGGCAACTGGACCGCCCCCTCAGACGCCGTGGTCATCGACCAGGATGGCTGCTTCTACGAGCCTCGTGTAGTGGGTGTGATGGTCGGACAACCACTCGAGATCACGAACAGCGATCCACTGCTGCATAACATCAAGGCGGTGCCAACGGTGAACCGCGGCTTCAACATCAGTCAACCGCGCGAGGGGATGCGCACGACGCGCACATTCAACAGCCCCGAGGTGATGGTCCCCCTCGAGTGCAACGTGCACGGGTGGATGCATGCCTTCGTGGGCGTGAAGGAGCATCCGTTCTTCGCCGTCACGGGTGAGGACGGCCGCTTCTCGATCACCGGGCTTCCCGCCGGTACCTATGAGATCGAGGCCTGGCACGAGACGCTCGGCGCCCAGACGATTACCGTCACCGTGCCCGAGGACGGCAGCGCCACCGCTGATTTCACCTACCCCTCCACCGCGACGTGAGGCGCACGCCATGAGCTGGTTCCTGCCACCGGGCGTGTCGACCTACGCTGGCGACATCGACGCCCTCTACTACATGATCCTCGTGATCACTGGGTTGGCGTTCGTGATCGTCGAGGTGGCGCTGATTCTGTTCATCATCCGCTACCGCAAGCGGGACGGACATCGCGCGTACCACACTCACGGCAATGTTCGCGCGGAGGTGATCTGGACGGCGATCCCAGCGGTGGTAGTGATCATGATCGGCGTCCTCAGCGGTCGCGTGTGGGGGCACATCCGGACCACCGATCACCTGCCCGAGGATGTCTGGACAGTGCGCGTGATGGCTAAGCAGTTCGAGTGGAACGTCACCTATCCGGGACCCGATGGCGTGTTCGATACGGATGACGACTTCACCACGCGCAACCAGCTCCACATGCCGGCCAACCGGCCGGTGCGTATCCTCCTCGAGGCCGAGGAGGTTATCCACTCCTTTTTCGTGCCGGCGTTCCGGGTGAAGCAGGACGCCGTGCCCGGAATGACGATTCCGGTCTGGGTGGAGGTGCGCGAACCCGGCGAGTACGAGATCGCCTGCGCCGAGCTCTGTGGGCTCGGCCACTACCGAATGCGGGGGATGGTGACGGTGCACCCCGATGAAGGCTTCGACGAATGGCAGAGGGGGCAGCACATCGCCCTCACAACGGACCGCTGAGGGGGCGCCAACCGAAAATGACGACCGTTCCGCATACCGTACCGGGCACGGCTCACGCCGCCGCTCACGGACACGACGATCGCTCGTTCGTCCGCAAGTACATCTTCTCCACCGACCACAAGATCATCGGTATCCAGTTCCTCCTGATGAGCCTGCTTTTTCTGCTCGTCGGGGGAATGCTGGCGATGGTGATGCGATGGCAGCTAGGCTATCCGGGAGAACCGATGCCCGGGGGCGGGATTCTTCCCGAAACCATGGCACCGGACGGCGTGGTATTGCCGGAGTTCTATAACGCGCTCGTCACGATGCACGGCACCTTCATGGTGTTCTTCGCCGTGATGCCACTGCTGGTGGGCGTGTTCGGGAATTACCTGATCCCACTGAAGATCGGCGCAGCCGACATGGCGTTCCCGCGAATCAACATGGCGTCCTTCTGGATCGCCGTCCCAGCCGGCTTCATCATGATCGCCGGGTTCTTTGTGGAGGGAGGGCATGCCGCCGCCGGTTGGACGGCGTACGCGCCGCTGAGTGCCAGCCCGGAACACTCGGGTGTGAGTGGAGGACAGGTCCTCTGGTGCGTGAGCCTCATCGTGCTCGGGCTCTCGTCCATCCTCGGCGCGTTCAACTACATCACCACCGTGATCAACATGCGCGCGCCTGGAATGACGTGGTTCCGGCTGCCGCTCAGCATCTGGGGGCTGTTCATCACGGCGATTCTCGTGCTGCTGGCCATGCCGATTCTGTCTGGTGCGCTCATCATGCTCCTGTTCGACCAGACCATCGGCACCCACTTCTTCCTCCCCGAGGGGGGCGGGCAGCCGCTGCTCTGGCAGCACCTGTTCTGGTTCTTCGGTCACCCTGAGGTCTATATCCTGATCCTGCCGGCCTTCGGCATGGTGTCGGACATCATCGCCAACGGTTCCCGTAAACCGATCTTCGGCTATTACTCGATGGTCCTGGCGATCATCGCCATCGCGTTCCTCGGCTGGATCGTGTGGGGACATCACATGTTCCAGAGCGGGATGAATCCGACCCTCGGCACGACGTTCATGATTTCGACCATGCTCATAGCGGTGCCGTCGGCGATCAAGGTGTTCAACTGGCTTGGTACCATGTGGCGGGGCAGCATCGTGCTTCACGTGCCGATGCTGCACGCCATCGCGTTCGTGGCGATGTTCGTGATCGGGGGCCTGAGCGGCGTCTTCATGGCTTCGACCCCCGTGGACATCTACATCCACGACACGTACTTCATCGTCGCCCACCTGCACTACGTGCTGTTCGGTGGAAGCCTGTTCGCAATCTTTGCGGCCATCACGTACTGGTATCCCAAGATGTTCGGGCGGATGATGAGCCCCTTCTGGGGACGCGTGCACTTCGCGCTGACGTTCGTGACATACAACATGGTGTTCTTCCCCATGCACAGCCTCGGCTCGGGCGGCCACATGCGCCGCATCTACGATCCGACGCAGTACGAGTTCCTTCAAACACTGCAGCCTGTCAACGTCTTCATCACGATCAGCGCGTTCCTGCTGTTCGGCAGCCAGCTCATCTTCGCCGGCAATTTCATCATCAGCTGGTTCAAGGGAGCGAAGGCGCCGGAGAACCCATGGCACGACAACAGTCTGGAGTGGACTGTTCCCTCTCCTCCGCCGCACGGAAACTTTGCAACCGTGCCGGTAGTGTACCGAGGCCCGTACGAGTACAGCTCGCCGCTCTCCGAGGAGGACTACCTGCCGCAGAACCGGCGACTGCCGGATGACCCCAAGCCCGCGGCCGCGCCCGCGGGGGACTGAGAGGTACACGGGATGGCGTCGCCCATAGTGATGCGCCCGCCGGCTCACGCGGAGCCGGGCACGGGCGTATACAACGAAAAACTGGGGATGTGGGTCTTCCTCGGCTCGGAGGTGATGTTCTTCACAGCGCTGATCGGCGCGTACATCATCCTCCGGGTGTCCACGCCGGATGCCTGGCAGGAGCCGGGAGAGATGCTGAACGTGCCGATTACCGCGTTGAACACGTTCATACTCATCTGCAGCTCGGTCACGATGGTCAAGGCCTTCGCGGCCGTGCAGCACAACGACCAGCGCGGGCTTCGCCTTTGGCTAGTGGCAACAGCGCTGATCGGGAGCGCCTTTCTCGGTATCCAGGCGTATGAGTATCAGGAGCTCATCCACAAGGGCTTCGTTCCTGGCGAGGGGCTGTATGGCTCGACTTTCTACACGATGACGGGCTTTCATGGCTTCCACGTCACGATTGGCGTGATCTGTCTGATCTTCGTTGCCGTCCGGGCGTTTCGTGGACGGTACTCTGCCAGCGATCATCGTGGCGTCGAGGTCGTGGGTCTCTACTGGCACTTCGTGGACCTGGTCTGGATCATTCTGTTCACCATCGTCTACCTGATCTGAGCGGGAGGACACATGGACGAAGCACCTGTCGTACCCGCATCCGTCGAAGAGCCCGCGGACGAGGTGTTCGTCGCCGAGCAGCCGGGCGAGGTACACCACCCCCGCTACATGGCCGTGTTCTTTGGCCTGGCCGCGCTGACCGTGGTCGAGTTGTTCGTCGCCTTCCTCCCGTGGTCGAAGATGATGATCATTCTCGTATTGATCGGGCTCGCGGTCTGGAAGGCGCTACTGGTGGCGCTGTACTACATGCACCTGCGATATGAGCCAAACAGGCTGCGCATCCTGGCCATCGCCCCTCTGCCACTGGCTGTGATTCTCGTAGTCGCTGTCATACAGGAGTACCGATGACGGGCACGGGTCAGGCGCTCAGCGCCGTGCGCGAGCGGCACCGGTTCTCACTCGAGCCTAATGCGGCGGCGAGAGCGCGCCGATGGCGCCGCCGCACGCTTTCCGCTTTGGAGGCTGTATGATTCCCTTTCACCGCGCCCTCATTGGCACGGCGATCGTATTCTGTGCGGTGTTCGGCGCCTGGTCGCTCAGTCGCTTTCGCGATGATGGCTCGGCGTTGATGCTTGCCCTTGGACTGGGCTTCACCGCCGGCGCCATTGGCCTGGCGTATTACCTCCGCAATCTGCGCCGATTCCTGGGCACTCGATGACTCACGATCCGATTCATGGCGCGATGTTCTGGGTGGGAGCACTGTTCGTGTTCACGCCGCTCGTGCTGGCGTCAGTGGTGGTGGGTGTCTGGTGGTGGGGACGCCGCCGGGATCGCAAGACCCGGGAGCAGGGCTGAACCAGCGACGTCGAGCGGCATACTCCCGGTGGGGTTCGCGACCCACGAGTGCAAAGCGAAAACCTCAAACGGAGCGGTGGCCAGTCCACAGAGGGATTGGCCGCGACATCGTAGCATGAGACTGGAGCTCCCAGTCAGAGCTGGCGCACGGCCTACTCGCCTACCATCAAAACTGAGAAAACAGACGGATGAGAGCGAACGCGAAGGTATGTCGGACAGCCGGATTGGCGTCCCTGTGTCTCTGCACTGTCACCGCGCTTTCTGCGCAGACCACACGTTATGTCGCCCTGGTCGACGGCGGTACGCCGGCCGGCCATCAGGTGGTGACCCGCGGCGATGACGGAGTGACCGAGGTCGACTTCATCTTCAAGGACAACGGCCGCGGTCCTGAGCTCAAGGAGCGCTTCACCCTGGCCATGGACGGCACGTTCCTGACCTACGAAGTCAAGGGCACATCCACGTTTGGTGCCCCAGTTGATGAGTCATTCAGTCGTGTCGGTGATCAGAGCAGCTGGAAGTCGACTTCGGACGAGGGCAGGCAGACGATCGCCGGAACTGCGCAATACTCGGCGCTTGGTGGCACTCCAGAGGGAGTCTCGGTCGCGCTGCGCGCGCTCAGCAGACGTGCCGACGGCAGGCTGCCGCTGATTCCGAGCGGCACTCTGACCATGCGGAAAATCGCCGAGGCAGAAGTTAGCGGTGCAACCGGCAGCCAGACCGTGCATCTGATTGAACTGACCGGCGTCGGTTTCAACCCGACATTCGTCTGGGCTACCACCGGCGAGTCGCCGCGCATGTTCGCCTGGATCTTCCCCGGCTGGCTGCAGCTGATCGAGGACGGCTGGCAGAGTAATGCCAACGCGCTCGAGGCGCGACAGAAGGAGGCCGAAGGTCAGGCCCTGATCGACCGCCAGCGACGCCTCGCACACCCGCTGTCGGGCACCACCCTGATACGCAACGCACGGATCTTCGACAGCGAAGGTGCGAAGCTCGACGCCTCCGCGGACGTGCTGCTCAGAGACGGAAGAATCGTCGCGGTCAGTCGGGCAGGCTCCGAGCGAACCAGAGCGGATCACGTGATCGAGGCCAACGGTCGTGTACTCTTACCGGGCCTGTTCGACAGCCATGGCCACATCGGACACTGGGAGGGCGGACTGCACCTGGCCGCCGGAGTAACGACCGTTCGCGACATGGGCAATGACAACGCGACGCTCAAGGAGCTGATCGCGGAAATCGACGCCGGCCGGCTGCTTGGGCCCCGTGTCATCGCGACCGGCTTCATCGAGGGTGAAAGCGAGTTCGCTGCTCGCAGTGGATTCGTCATCAAGGACCTGGAGGAGGCGAAGCGCGCGGTCGACTGGTACGCCGCCAACGGCTACCCTCAGATCAAGATCTACAACTCGTTCCCGCGGGAGCTGCTGCGCGAGACCGCGGCCTACGCGCATGAGAAAGGCCTGCGCGTCAGCGGGCACGTCCCGGCGTTCATGCGGGCGCGTGAGGTAGTCGAACAGGGCTACGATGAGATCCAGCACATCAACCAGGTGATCCTGAACTTCCTCGTCAACGATCAGACCGATACGCGCACCCTGGAGCGGTTCCGCCTGGTGGCCGATGGCACTGCCGGGCTCGATTTCGACAGTCAACCGGTTCGGGATTTCATAGCTCTGCTCGCCGAACGCCGTACCGTGATTGATCCGACGCTGACGACGTTCGATTTCATCCGCCATCGCGCTGGCACTCTGTCGTCGGCCTTCGCCGCGGTGGCCGAGCACCTGCCGCCGGACGTCCAGCGCGCCATGCGCGTGGGCGACATGGACATCCCCGATGAAGCCACCGCGGCCCGCTACGAGGAGAGCTACCAGAAGCTGATCGAGTTCGTAGGCCGTTTGCACGCCGCTGGAGTGCCGATTGTGGCCGGCACCGACCACATCGCCGGTTTCACCCTGCAACGTGAGCTGGAGCTGTACGTACAGGCCGGTATGACGCCCTCACAGTCACTTCAGACTGCGACCTGGAACGGTGCCAAGTACGCCGGAGTGCTCGGTGATCGCGGATCGATTGCCGTTGGCAAGCTAGCCGACCTGATCCTGGTGGACGGTGACCCCACCACCAACATCGCCGACATCCGCAAGGTCGTGGTGGTGATCAAGGGCGATGCAGTCTACTATCCTGGAGAAATTCACGAGGCGCTCGGGATCAAGCCCTTCGCCGCACCGCTCAGAGTTGGTACGACGCGCTAGCCGGATCATCCGGAGGCGCTCCGCAGTTGACGCTTTTCAAGAAGAAGTGCGCCGCACGCGTAGTCGCGTACGGCGCACTCTTTCTCGTTCTGTCTCCAACCCGTGGACTGCTACACCTTCGTGTCCATTTCCCTCGTTTCCTGGAGCGACGGTGCCTCGTACTCGCCTGTGTGATCCTCGCCGTCCAGCGCATGCGCGAACTCCAGCTTGAGTTCCGGGTGCCGCCGCCACATGTAAGTCCCCATACAGCCGGCCGCAAGCACATTACCGATCATGACGTTGTACCAGGCGAGTGAGCCCAGCACGGTCTCCTGGAGCAGACTGACGAATCCGTGAAAGGCGATTTCGAACGCTATGAAGAGAATGAGCGCGCCAGCCAGGACCGTCGGCTCTCGCTGTGCCAGGTGAACCAGCACCGATAGCACGATGCCACCAACGCAGAAAGCCACGTAGTGAAACACCGTGTAGATCCCTATATGGAGCAACGCCGTATCGGGAATCGTTCCGAGGATCGAAAGCAGAGCGTAGCCGAGTATCCGCGGCGTGAAAAAAGGCTGCCCGGCGATCAGGTCCACGATCAGAAACCAGATCGCTACCGCCGATGCACCGATGACCCCCGCGACGATTCCTTCGCGGATGATGCTGCGCGTCCTCGCATCCATGTCGTTCCCTCCTTTCTGCGCTGGGGGGAGCGGACCCGAGGCCATCGAACGACGGCCTCACGTCGCCAGCAAGAGCACCGCAATGCTTACATCAGGACGGGCATCCGCTCGAACCGACTACGCCGATCCGCGCGGGTACCTCCTTGTCGAGAGCCGCGAGAATGCGATGTAGACCCACGCAACGATGAGCCCGAACAGTGTGTGCACCACCAGCGTTGGCAGGCCGCGCAGTTCGGCAAACCACGGGAACATCAATGTGAAAACGTGGAAATTGACGAGGTAAAGCACGATGCCGAACGCAGCGCCGGCGAGCAGCAGGGAAGAAGAGCTCAACCGCCACAGGAGGCGAACGAACAGGAGTGCGTAGAGCAGCGAAAGGGCGAGATGAAGCAGCAGGGCCACGAAGAAGACTACCGCATCGAACGTGGCGGGTGGCGGAAGGACGCCCTGTCCGAGTGGAATGGCGGCGATCATCCGGAGCGCCGTCCAGGGGCTCAGGCCAGCGACCAGAGGAAGGAGCAGCATCTCGAGCACGAGAAACGCGATCGAGGCTATCGCCCCTGCGGCCAGGGCGGCGCTCCACACCGGACGTGTGTACGATGCGTCGGTTACTTCGACATCGGACATCGCTACCCCCACTCGAGTGGAAGAGCTGCAGATGCGGCACTGGCTTCTCCATCCGAACGGCCCTCGAGACCCCACAGGTGGAGAGTGCCACAATTTACGACCCGTCGGCCCGCAGGGCAAACTCCTGCATGCTGGTATCTTGCAGCTACCCCAGCGATCCCACCCACGCCGCCGGGTCGGCCAGCTTTCCCACGTAGAAGTCCCCGAACTCGGCGTATCTGGCGCTCACCTCGTCAAAGCGCATGTCCGTCACGAGCCGCTTGAACTCGAGCGGATCGGCCGCGAACAGGGTGACCCCCCACTCCCATGCGTCGAGCCCGATCGCGCCGGTGATGACCTGCTGGACGCGACCCGCATACCGACGCCCTGTCAGGCCGTGGGCTAGCATCATGCGATTCCGTTCCTCCAGCGCGAGGGCGTACCAGTTCTGGCCGGCATCGCGCCGCTTCGACATCGGATAAAAAGAAACGTAGGGCAGGTCGGTCGGCAGCTCGGGGTAGAGACGCCGGCGTACGTGGTCGCTGGCCAGCTCGGCGCGCGCACGCTCCGCGAGCGCTGAACGGTAGGGCTCATCACCGACCTGCCCTCCGCGCTCCAACGCGCTGCGCTCGAGCTCCGTGGTGATATTGTAAAGCGCGGTTTCGCAAACGCTCAGAAACGAGTACGCCGGACGCAGCACGTCGAATAACGGCTCCCGCTGCATGCGGCGCTGCACCGCCCCCAGTTCATCGAGTGTCGGGCGGAAGTGCATGAACATGACCTCAGCCCTCGAGCCGATGAGCGGCACCACCGCGCTCCAGCCTTCGCGGGGGTGCCCGATCTCTCGCAGCATGGCGACGGAGCCTTCACGCATGGCGGACAGATCCGACGCGCTGGCCTTACGGATGGACGGTGTTTCGAGCGCGAAGACCTGATGGAGGGCATACCATCCCTCCAGCGTTTCCGGCGCATGAGACGCGCCGGAATGGGGTGCTGCCTGGGAGGCGCGCGCGCGGTTGCCCGCTACCGGTTGACGATTCTCCGAAGTCATGATCCTGGGATGAGCGTGTCGCGTCAATCTAGCGCTGATCAGCGGTCATCCGAAGTGCCGGTCTTACGGCGCGCCACCTTCTGACTGCCGCACGGACGGAAGAGCGGGAGGCTGCTCATCGATCCGGATCCCAGCCGAGTACAGTGCCCTGACGCCTGCGCCGCGCCGCGCATTCCACTCCCACCATCGCCCAGCAAGCGAGGCGTCCGGATCATGGTGGCCCCGATGGAGCGCGGCTCGCAACTCCAGTTGCTTCTCTGCGGGTAGCCGATCCATGGCCGCCACTATCACCGGGACCGCGTCCAGCGACAGCAAGGCACCGAGGTAGTGAGTATCCAGCTTTCCAGTCAGTTCGGCACGCTCAATGTTTCGTTCGGCAATCCATCCCTCGTGGTTCCAGACGGCGAGGCCCAGCAGGAATGCGAACGCCACTGCTGCCACGCGGCGGGCAAGACGTCGCACGTCGAGCACGGACCAGAGCTCCCACGCAAGGAGGAGAAGCGCCGCCGACACGGCCGCCATGTACATCTGCGCGTAAAGCCTGTCGGTCGTGTAGCCGTAGGCGGCCTCGTACTGATGAACGCGTCGCAGCGCCGAGTCCAGAAGCAGGTGCAACTCGACGATTATCGCCAGTGACAAAAGGCGGACCAGCCCCTCACGGCGTCCAGGACTCTTCCAGCGCTCCACTCCAACGAGGAGACCGGCGCAGATGGTGGCGGCAGTTGTCAGCTCACCAAAGCCCCGACGTGCATATTCGGCATACGTGATGCCGCTGCCCCTGACGGCGCCAAGGTTCCCAAACAGATACGCGAGCTGGAGCAGCAGGAACGCGGCGAATAGGGCCGCAACTGATCCAAGCACGATGGCCCGTTCCGTGTCGCCAAGCAACGCGCGCGGCAGCGCAGTTACCTGCTCACGACGCAGCTCCCACTCTCCGCGCAGCGCGAGGCCATAGCCACCCAGGGTAACCGTGCCGAACACGCCGAACACGACCAGCCGGTCCAGAAACGAAAGCGACTCCAGCGCGCTGAATACGGCTTCGCGGCCGGCACTAAAGACGGGATCGGCGCCAGAGAGCAGAAGAGCGAAAACCAGGACGACGGGAACGGCCAGGATGATCCCCCGCACGACCTGAACGGAATAGCCACGACTGAGCAAACCCAACGCCTCCGCCTTGCGCCGCACCACTTCGACGGAAGCGAACACCGCTGCCACCGGTGCCGCGAGTAGTATCCGTGCCACGCCCACCATCCGCATCGGAAGTCCCGCCGCAACCAGTACCGCGAGCGCAAGTAGCGTCCCGGCTGTCGCCAGGATCCAGAAGTGAAACCACCCCGAGCTCGTGAGTGGAGTGCACCAGGAGAGGACGATGGCCATCGACGCCAGGGTAGCGACATCTCGGCAGATTGGGCGCCCGGAAGCTCGCAGAAGCAGGATCAGGCCTCCAGCCGCAAAGGTCGTCCAGATCCCCCAATTCAGGCCGGGAAGGGCCTTGTAGAGGATCAGCGTTCCCAGCGCCGCCACGCCGATGGCGCTGATCCACAGGAAGAGAAGCGGGCGACGGGGAGCTCGGGCGTCGCATCCCGAATCCGGAAGCGCCGGTGGTCTCATCCTGCGGCCGCCTCCGGCACGGTCCCGAACTTTCGCTGGCGGGCGCGGAACCACTCGACCGCTGCCTTCAGTTCCGACGCGCCAAACTCCGGCCACATGATCTCGCTGAAGTAGAGCTCGGCGTAGGCGCTCTCCCATAGCAGGAAATCGCTCAGCCGCTTCTCGCCGCCGGTTCGTATGAGAAGGTCCACATCGCCCGGATAGGGCTCACCTTCGCCCAACCCGCTGACCACGCGCCCAAAGGCCTCGCGGGTAGGCTCCACACCCTTCGGCAGGGCAGCGGCAGCGCGGAGAATCATGTCGCGCGCCGAATAATCGATCGCCAGGCGGAGGTGCAGCGCGGTGCCTGCCCGGGTCGCCAACTCCGCGGCACGCACGCGCTCGCGCACCGTTTCCGGTAGTCTGTCCCGCCGCCCGATCACGCTGAGTCGCACGCCGTTCTCCACCAGCGCCTCGGTCTCGGTAATCAGGTGGTCTGAAAAGAGGCGCATGAGGAGAGCTACCTCGCGGCGAGGTCGCTTCCAGTTGTCGCTGGAGAAGGCGTACAGGGTGAGGGTGGAGACGCTGAGCTTGGGAGCGTTCTCGACCGTTCGGCGGACGGCATCGGCACCGCGCCGGTGCCCCATGGTGCGCGGCAGCCCTCGAGCCGTCGCCCAGCGGCCGTTCCCGTCCATGATGATCGCGACGTGCAACGGCATTTCCTGATTGTTGTTCAAAGCACTTGAAGACATAAAGCGTCTGCTCAAAAAAGAGAGGCGGTCAG
>CAYXRS010000060.1:0-19471 GCA_964467195.1 uncultured Gemmatimonadaceae bacterium | reverse complement strand
GGTGCTGTCGCGGCTCTCGCGCGGCATGATGTCCGGCCGCGGGCGACGAGTCGCATTGCCGGCCGACTGGTCAGCGGAGGCCGTCCTGCTGCTGTCATTGGCCGCGGAGTAGCGCGGGCGACGGGACGGCGAGAACGGCGGCACATTGCCAGGATCCGAAGCGCCGAACGAGTAGGACACTCCAGCGCTCAATCTCGCACGGCTACCGCCCCAGATGGACTCGTAATCACCGAGAAGCTGGGCGCCGCTGATGTCCAACGCGGTGCCACCTGGCAGCTCGAGCCGGAGGCCGGCCGAAGCGGTGTTCACGGTGGCGTTCTCTCCGCGCAGCGACCCCCAGGCGGTGCCGGGAGCGCCCCAGAACACCACCCTGGTGACACCACTGCCCACGCGGACAGCGAGAGGGAGGTGGGCGTGCGCGGAGATGGCGTTCTCACCGACCAGATCGGCGAAACCGGCCGAGAGGTCAGCTCCGATCCCCAGGCGCACGGCGCGCGTTCCCACATCGAACAGTTGCCGGCCGTATCCGACTGCCGCTACCACGCCGGTGGGGGAGGCGACCATGACCGTGTCGGCTTGCTCGAAGCGATATCGCGTATGCGATCGCCCCAGCTGTAACCGCATGCCGCCGCCGAACATCGCCATCGAGAGCTCCGCAGTGTAGACGTCGCGTTCGAAACCCTCCCGCGACTCGGCGCTTTCCTCGGTTTCCGGCCCGACTATCCGGTCAGTCAGTCTGCCGTAGCGGATGCCGAGTGAGCGACGCCAACCCCCGATCGCCCCGGCTCCGATGGATGGAACCGCACCTCCGGGCGTGCTTGTGACTGCCACCGCCGCCGCATGCGACTGACTCTGGAGCGCTGACTGAGGGGTCAGCAGAGCCACAGCTACCGCTACCAGCCCCACTAGCGAGACGCGCGCGTGGCGCGTGGCGGAGGGGGTGGGGCTGGGGGTGGGCGTCGGGATCGGGGTCGGACCGCTGGTGGGGGCGAGGGTGAGGTTGGTCGCTAGCTTCATGGATCAGCCCTGCTGCGGGTTCGCGAGTGATGTGGCGCAAAAAAACGACACGACTCTGCACGAATTGCTGACGGGTGAGCGCTTCCGGGGTCACGGGCGAAGTACATTACCACGGGCAGATCCTGGTATGGGTTGCCGCCGGTCAGGCGAGACGTCCTCACTCCGAGGCCCGAAGCTGTGCCAGCACACGGCTTTATTCAGACGTTTCAGACAGGCAGCCAGTCCGCCGAACACCGACCTTGGTCTTCAACAATGCTCCTCCTACACATTGTCGGAGCGCGGCCCAACTTTCCCAAGCTCGCACCCGTGCATCGGGTGGCTCGCCGCGCGGGGATCGACCAGATCACCGTGCACACCGGCCAGCACTACGACGATGCGATGTCGGGGGCCTTTTTTCGCGATCTGGACATCCCGCATCCCGAGATAAACCTGTCGGTGGGTTCGGACACCCACGCCGTGCAGACGGCGCGGATCATGGAGCGATTCGAGCCCGTGCTGCTGGAGCACCGTCCAGACTGGGTCGTCGTGTATGGCGATGTGAACTCGACCATGGCCGCCGCGATCGTAGCGTCCAAGCTGGGCGTGAAGGTGGCACACGTGGAGGCGGGGCTGCGCAGCAACGACCGCACGATGCCCGAGGAGATCAACCGGCTGGTGACGGACCGGCTGGCGAATCTGCTACTGACGCCGTCGCGCGATGCCGACGCCATTTTGCTGGCCGAGGGAGAGCCGGCGGACGAGATAGTCTTCGTGGGCAACGTGATGATCGATTCGCTCTTTCACGCCCTGCCTCGGGCGCGGGCGAGCGGCTTTCGCGAGCGCAGCGGAGTGAACGGCGAGGCAGTGATCGTCACGCTGCACCGCCCTTCCAACGTGGACGACGCGCGGCGCCTGGCCGCGATCGCGAATGCGCTGGCGACGGTGGCGGAGGAGCGGCAGGTGATCTTTCCCGTGCACCCGCGCACCCGGCAGCGTTTGCAAGACGAGTCGCTCGACATCGGACGGGTGAGGCTGCTGGAACCGATAGGCTATGTGGAGATGCTCGATCTCGTGGAGAACGCCTACGCCGTGATCACGGACAGCGGCGGTCTCCAGGAAGAGACGACGGTGCTCGGTGTCCCCTGCCTCACGATTCGCGACAACACGGAGCGTCCGATCACGATAACGGAGGGGACGAACCAGCTCGTGCGCGACCCGTCGCGTGTGCCCGACCTCGTGCGCACGCTGGTGCGTCCCGCCGAGCCGCCGCGCCCCGAAGGGTGGGATGGGCGCGCGGCGGAGCGGATCGTGGAGGCGCTCAGCGCCCGGGCATAGCGGTCATCGGAGGAGTAGCGGTCATCGGGAGCGTAGCGATCATCGGAACTGGAAGCGGTACAGCAACCCGCCATCCATGCCGAATCCCGCATAGGTGCGGTCTCCGCCCAAATCCTGCGTGAATCGCACCCACTGGTAGCGGCCGCCAACGCTGAGCCCGAAGGCTCTGCTGAAGCGCCACTCGGCACCTGCGCCGCCGCGGAAGCCGAAGCCCGGCACCCTTGCCAGACCGCCGCCGGTGCCGCCCAACAGCCCGCCACGGCTGAGATTGCGATCGTCTATTCCGATCGCGAGCCCCACTCCGCCGTCGAAGAACGGCTCGAAACGCTGGTCAGGACCGGTGAAGGGAAAGACCTTGAGCGCGGTGAACATCGGGACGATGTAGCTGTCCACCGATTCGGTCGTGCTGCCGCCAATGCCGGAGCTCGTCGACTCCTGAGAGCGGCGCCAGATCGTGACGGTAGTCTCGAGCGCGAGATGACGGTCGAGTCCCTTCCTGAAGTATCCCTCCAGGGTGGGCGTGCGGGAATCACTCACACCCTCCGACTGTTCCAGTCCTCGCACACTCCATGTGCCGACCCGCAGTCCAGCGCTGCGCCGCTGCAAGCGCGCGTTCGTTTCGATCTCCGACTCCTGTACCTGGGCCTCTACTCGAGCGGGCACCTGCAGCACAACGAGCAGCAGCACTATGCCAAGAGTGCGGGCGAATGCGATCCCAACGGACATGGCCACCTCCTCCATCGATGCGTCAGCCGGGGGGGGGAGGGGGGGACGCGCCCACCCAGGACGCGCCAGGGCCTCGAGAAGGCCCCGAGGTAAGACTGGAAACGGGGTGGCGGCGTTACATCGAAGGAGGATGTCTCAACCTGCGACGTCGACGACGCGGGGCGCTCGGTGCCGTCAGCGGCTGGCGGGCGCGAGGCGCGTCAGATACGTCTCGGCCTCGGCTGGTCTCCCCCAGCCATTGTAGAGCTCCACGAGCCGCTCCACCGCGAGCCGCAACTGAACGGTGTCGCTCGCGCTCTCGCCACCGGTGAGCGTTCGATAGTTGCCGAGCAGGAGCGCTTCCGCCTCGTCATGCCGGCCCAGCGTGGCGAGGCAGACACCGAGCTCTCCCCTGGTGGTCATACGTCGCCCGTGAGAGAGCGGGAGATCGTTCTTCTCGAAGATCGCCTCGGCCTGCCGGAACTTCTGCACCGCCGTCGCGCAGTCTCCCTTGGCGGCGTGAAGTCTTCCGATGTTACGGAGATCGAGACCGACTTCCGGATGCTCGACACCATACGCCTTGCGGTCTATCTCGGTGGTGACGACGTACAACGACTCGGCCTCCGCGAATCGCTCCATCTTCATGAGCACCGTGGCGAGATTCGACGCCGACAGTCCAATGCGGTGATGATCGGGTCCGTAGACGCGTTGCCAGATGGCGAGCGCGTCGCGATGGAGAAGCTCGGCCTCCTCCAGCCTTCCCAGCTGCTCCAGCGTGCTCCCGAGATTGTTCAGCGCCAGCCCGATGGATGGGTGATCGGTCGGCAGGGCCAGTCGCCGCAATCTGAGAGCCTCGCGATGCTCGCGCTCCGCGCCCTCGAAATCGCGCTTCGAGTGCAACAGATGCCCCACGTTGTTGTGCGTCACGTGCACGAGGGCGCTGGTGTCGGAAAAGAGCCGGTGTCGTCTCGACAGCACCTCTCGATGCATTGAGATCGCTTCGTCATAGCGAAGCAGAGCCGCGGCTGACACCGCTACGTTGTTCATCGCGTAAAGAACGAGCGAGTCGTCGGCTGCCACGTTCTCCAGAAAGATCTGGAGCTCTTCCTGGTGAGCGGCGATCGCCTTCTCGTAATCCTGGCGCTCGTAATAGAGATGACCAAGCGCACTCAGCGCGCTGCCAAGCGCAATCGGTCGCCGGCCCGTGCTCGCTCGATGGATGGTCACTGCTCGCTCGAGAAGCTCCAGAGCATCGTCGAATCGTCCCTGCTCGCGGTAGACGTCGCCGAGCGTGCGCAGCACCTCGGCCTGAACCTCGGGTTGATGCGTGAGCGAATCCACACGCGCCACCGCCCGCCGCAGCAGATCGTCCATCGAGAAGGTGTCGCCGCGGGCGACGCTGGGGTACGCGTCACCGAGCAGCTGCTGAAGGAAGCTCGTGGTGGCGCGAGCCTTGGCCGCTTCGGCCTGCGCCCTGTCCCGCTCTCCCGTGATACGCTGCGTGTGGAATCCGGCGAAGCCGGCCATCAGGGTCACCGCCGCCGCTACCGCCGCGATGGCGGCGCGATGACGACGTCCGTACTTCCGCAGTCGGTAGCCAAGCGTCTGCGGTCTGGCGAGCACCGGCAGGCCGCGATCGTGACGCTCGAGGTCATCCAGCAGCTGCTGCGCGGACTGGTAGCGCTGTGAGGGTTCGCGCTCGAGCGCCTTGAGAACTATCCGGTCCAGGTCGCCGTGCAGCGTGCGGTGGAGCCGGTCGGAGGTAGTGGAGCGTGCCGCGGCCACTGCGTGAGAGAGCTCGGCTGCCTGCCGGCGCACGACCATGCTCGGCGGCACTGCCTCGCCGTCTCTGGCATCGTTCGCGACCAGCGGCGATGCGTCGAGGGAAATGCGCGTTGGACGGCAGCCCGTGAGCAGCTCGTGCAGCACCACGCCCAGCGCATAGACATCGGTGGCCGTGCTGATCGCGCCACCGAAAATCTGCTCGGGCGCGGCGTACTCGGGGGTGAACGCGCGAACACCGGTGCGCGTCTGCAAATCATCATCGTCGGAATCAGTGGCGAGCAGCTTGGCGATGCCGAAGTCGAGCAGCCTGGGCTCGCCATCGCCTGTGACCAGGATGTTGGACGGCTTGATGTCGCGGTGCACAATGAGATTCTGATGTGCGAACTGCACTGCCCGGCACACCACCTTGAAGAGACGTACGCGGCCGTCGACAGAGAGTCGTCGCGAATCGCAGTAGGCGGTGAGCGGCAGACCATCGACGTACTCCATCACGAGATACGGCCGCCCGTCACCGCTGGCACCGGCGTCGTAGAACCGGGCGATGTGCGGGTGCTCGAGCGACGCCAGCAGTCTGCGCTCGCGCGCGAAGCGGCGGAGCACCTCGTCGGTATCGGTGCCGCGCTTGACGAGCTTCAGGGCAACGCGCTGCCGAACACCGCCGGCGTCACGCTCGGCCAGATAAACGGTGGCCATACCCCCGCGGCCAGCCTGCTCGATTAGGCGATAGGCATCGATCTGGCCGCCGGCCGGGAGCCCGGAATCATCGTGCTCGAGCGTCTGCGAGACATCGCGCAGGAGCTGATCGATGAACGACGCCGGATCCCCGGAGAGCACGCGATCGCCGTCGGCGGCGCTGGCGCTGTTCAGGAGATTGCGGACCTCATCGTAGAGCGCGGCGTCGTTGCGCGACACATTGCGCAGGTAGGATTCGCGCTCTTCTTCCGTTCGCTCGATCACCGCAGCGAAGACAGCGTCGATCTGTCGCCAGCGGTCCAGCGGGAGATCGCCCATGCCGGCCGAAGGTACGGCATGCGGGCATGCCGCTCAACCCGGCGCCAACGCGATAGCGAGAGCTCGGTCACGCTGCTCGGCGCGACAGCAGTTGGCAGGGATGGGGATTGGGGGTGCACGCGCAGGGCGTACACCCCCAATCAACCTTCCTGCTTCACCTGGAAATGCTGACCAGGCTCGTCACCGTGGGCGAAGCGTCACGCCCAGGCCGTACTGGATGTCACCGCCGTCCACAAAGATGCGCTGCGCACCCAGGTGGATCCCCGTACCGCCGGCCACCTCGAGCCCAAGGCCACCGCCCAGCATGGCTCGGAGGCTGGATCGGGCGTCCGCATTGTCAGGACTTAGACGACCCCAACCAAGGCCTGGCGACAGGAACGGAACGAAGCGGGTCTGACCGCTCGCCACCGGTACCGACAATGGCATGCTCGCAGAGGCGGCGAGGAAATCGTTGCCGTTGTTACGCGCATAACCGAGTTGGGCGTTATAGCCGATCGCCAGACGGGCGGTTTCAGGATCCGGCATACCCGCTGGAATGCCGCCCATCAGGTTACCGCTGAGGTGGGTACCGACCATGAAGTGGTCGCCGCCGCCGGCCTCGATGTTACGCCAACCGGCGGTGAAACCGAACGACGAGCGGAGGCCGGCCGGGAAGTCCGCACCCAGCGCGAAGGTATGGGAACCAGTACCGAAAACATCATGACGGCCGTAGTGCGCCCGCCACGCGGTCGACTGGCGGCCAACGTTGGGGGCCAGCGGCGCAAGCGCCCCGATGGGGGTCGCGTGCAGCGCTCGATAACTCGCCCTCTCATTAGCAGACTGCGCCTGCGCCTGGCTGGTCGTAAACGCCAACCCCGCCACCGCTGCGCCAAGAAGAATCTTTCTCATAAAGCCCTCCTTGATCTATGCCGTTCTCGCGGGAATACACCCGCGCGTACCCTGCATTTTGCAAGCGCTGTGCTAGGGGTGTTTAGTGGCGTTAATACGTTGATACGTATGGTTTTATGCGCATAGGAGATGGCCAGGAAAAGTGACAGGGCGGGGGGCCATACTGGCAGGCGGCCGTGGTATGGCTTCCGGGGCATGAACAGGTGGGTCCCAGGGCCAGGTCCGGGGGCAGTTTCACCAGGCCGCCCGACTCTGTCAGGGCCTGCCGCAGCCGCTCGCGTCGAAGGTCGCGTTAACCGAATCCATCCCGGCCAGGAGGCGCGCGTAGCGGTTCACCACGGCCGGCGTGAGTGAGTCGCGATCCTGGCGGATCGTGACCGCGGCGCGAAGGAGGGCGGAGTCGGCAACCGCGTAGCCGGCCGTCAGCTCGGCACAATCTATCCGACGAGCATGGAAGTCCACTCTGCGCTCGGCGAAGGCGCGGACGGCAACGTCGAGGGTGTCGAGCAGCCCCGTCGCGAGAAGCACTGGTTCGCTCGAGGGCGAGATCATCGCGGCCGGCGACGCACCAGTGGCCGCGTCCGCGTGCGAGATACGCGCCGTGCTCTGCACCAGCATAGGGCCGAATGCGAATCCGGCAGCCACCGCGGCCAGCAACATCGCAATGGCAATCCCGACCCTCGTCCAACGCTCCCAGTTGGATGGCGGCTCGATCTCAGTTTCTTCGGGATGCTTGGGGATGAGCACCACGGTCCGCCTCAATGGCCCGTGCACCAGGCGCAGTGGCGCTGGCATGACCTCCTCGCCCTCTACCGGACCGCGCTGTGGCTGCGTCATGCAGAAATGACGACTGGACCCAGGTGGCCGTCAGCGGGACGTGGGAGCCGGCGCTTCCCACCCGCCCACGGTCACCCCTAAGTTGCCGCCGTGAGCAACGCCCTCTTCCTCGTGCTGGCCGTAGCCGTCGCCTATCTGGCGGCGCGGGTGCTGTTCGATTGGCTCGCACGACGTTTCCTGATCGTGAGCGGCGCAGAGTACCTGTTGCTCGGCATCCTGCTCGGTCCGCAGCTTTCCGGTTTGCTCAGCACCGAGGCACTGGAAGGATTCGCGCCGCTCACGATTCTCGCGCTGGGGTGGATCGGCGCCATCGTTGGAATGCAGTTCTTCGTGCCGGGGTTGGTGAAGCTCCCGGGCAACATGTACCGCCTCGCCTTCTTCGAGGCGCTCATCACGCTGGGACTGGTTACCGGCGTCATGCTCGTGACATTGAGCTGGGCGTTCGGTATGACGCACTACGCGGCTCTCGTCCCGGCCGTGGCAATGGGAGCCATCGCCACCGTGTCGGCTCCGGCGGGAATCCAGATGGTGGCGCGGAGGCTCGGACAGCGCGGCCCGGTAGTCAAGCAGCTCGAGATCGCCACGGCCGTAGACGCGCTGGTCGGAGTCTCCGCCATCGGTCTTCTGTTCGCGCTGCGCCGCCCTGCCGGCGAGTTGATCACCCAGGCCATCACGGTGACCGAGTGGGCCGTCATCAGCATCGGGCTCGGCATCATCGGCGGTGTCCTCTTCCATCTCTTCCTGGGCGAGGAGCACGACAGCGACCGTCTGTTCATCTCGCTGGCCGGCGCGATCATTCTCGTTAGTGGCGCCGCGGCCTACCTCGCGCTGTCGCCAATGTTCGCCGCCATGGTGATGGGCACGACGCTCATAAATACCTCGCGGGCTCGCACCGACATCGCGCAGACGCTGAGCCATGCCGAGCGTCCGTTCTACTTCGTGCTGCTGGTATTCGCCGGCGCAACCTGGCAGCCCGTGCTCGACCCCTGGTGGGTGATGGCGGTGACCGTCTTCCTCATCTGTCGCGTTGCCGCAAAGGTGGGCGGTGCCCGGTTGGCTGCCCGCACACGCGGTGCGCTTCCGGTGCTCGGGCCAGACTGGGGACGCGCGCTGCTGGGGCAGGGTGGTTTGGCGCTGGCGCTCGGGCTCAACTACCTCCAGTTCCGACAGGGCGTTCTTGGCGATGTGGTGTTCACGGCGGTGATCGCCTCCGTGCTGCTGACCGATGTTGCCAGCGCGCGCATCGCGCGCTCAGTGCTCGCGCCGCTCACCATGGGCGCCGTTGCAGAAACCGGCGAGCGCCCCGCACCGGCCGGCGCTGGCAGCGCTGACTCCGAGTCCACGGAGCCCGAAGCCAGGGCCGGCGGACGCCCGATGGAAGCGGAGGGAGGCTGAGTGCGACGGATCGCCATTCTCCTGCTGCTCTATTTCGGGCTCCAGCTGGTGATCCCCCTCCAGACGGGCATCGACATCCACGCTTCGGAGACGCTGCTCCTCTTCGGCTTCCTGGTCCTGACAGCGTACACCATCGGCGAGCTGGTCAGGCTCATCGGGCTGCCGAAGATCACCGGCTATCTCGCCGCGGGACTGATCTTCGGCCCGAGCGTGATCGGTGTCATCACTCCGGCGACGGTGACCGAGCTCGCCCCGGTGGAACGGCTGGCGATCGCACTCATCGCCTTCCTGGCCGGCGCCGAGCTCCGCTTTCAGGAGCTGCGGAAGCGCGGCCGTGCGATCCTCACGATCATGAGCGTGGAACTGGTGCTGGCGTTCACGCTCATTATGATCACTCTGCTGGTACTGCGCCCCTACATCCCCTTCCTCCAGGGCGCCGAGGGCGCTGGATTGCTCGCGATCGCGGCGCTGTTCGCCGCCGTGGCCATCGTCCACTCGCCGGCGGTGACGATGGGCATCCTCACTGAAACGAAGGCCCGGGGACCGGTAGCGCGGACGACGCTGGGCGTGGTGCTCGTGGCGGATGTCGTCGTCGTGCTTCTCTTCAGTGGGGCGCTGGCTCTGACGCGGGCGCTGGTGCCGGCGCCAGGCACGCCGGGGGCGCTCTCTCCGGGCATCCTCGCCTGGGAGATCGGGGGGTCGGTGCTGGTGGGCGCGCTGTTGGGTGGCGTGGTAGCGTTGTATCTCCGCTTCGTGCAGCGCGAGCTCCTTCTCTTCGCCGTCGTCGTGGCGTTCCTGGGAGCGGAGGTAGCGAGGATCGCGCACGTGGAGACGCTGCTCACCCTGCTGGTGGCCGGATTCATCACTGGCAACATGCCACGGGGCGCGGGGCTCGATCTGCTGCACGCCATGGAGAGATCGGCGGCGCCCGTATTCGTCGTTTTCTTCGCGCTGGCCGGCGCTTACATTCACCTCGACGCGCTGGTCGCGCTCTGGCCCGTCGCGCTGGCGATTGTCGGCGCGCGCGCGCTCGGAATCTGGGGAGGAACACTTGTCGGCGCGCGGTGGGCGAAGACGGGACCACAGGAGCGCCGTTATGTCTGGTTAGGCTTGGTCTCGCAAGCTGGAGTCGCCATCGGTCTTTCGGCCATCGTGGCCGAATCGTATCCACTCCGCGGCGCGGAGATGCGCACGCTCCTGCTGGCGGTGATCACGATCAACGAAGTAGCGGGCCAGATCCTGTTCCGTGTCGCGCTCGGCCGCGCCGGTGAGGTGCGGGAGGGAAGCGTGGACATGGATCCCGAGGAGGAGGACCGCGAAGAGATGCTCAAGCCGCCGGACCCGCTTCTCGAGCCTGCCCCGGTCGCCGGACGCGGTCCGGCGATGCCGAACGGCTAGGGGCGCAGTGGCGAGAGGCGCCCGAGTTCGTTTCCTGGGATCATCGCGCGCTCCATGCGGACGGCTCTACCGCGGAGATGGGACAGGGGAGCTGCCCCAGGCGTCATGCTGTTCCGGACGGTATAATGTTCGAGCCGGTATGCTGTTCCAGACGGTGTAACGACTCGATTTCCCTGCCCCTGCCCCTGCCCCTGCCCCCGCCCGTGCCCCGCCCCAATCCCAGTCCCTGTCCCTCCCACGGAGTCCAGATGTCATACTTGCGTCAGACGCTCTTTGTCTTCTGCATGACGGTCGTGTTTGCCGCGACGGTATCGGCCCAGTCTCCGCGACAGGAATGTCAGGCTGCCGGCAACGCCGGCAACGCCTGTCAGCTCGGCGTCGACCTGTTCGGCTACATGCATCCGCAGCTAGGGATGCTCATCAGCGGCGGCAACGCCACGCTCGGACAGGGCGGCGCGCTGGGGGGGCTGGGGAAGTTCGTCTTTACCCTTCGCGCCAACGCTACGCCCGATCTGTCGGTGCCGCAGATCGAGAACGCGGATCTGGATGCCCCGGTGCAGCAGAACAACTACATCACGAAGAGGCAGCTTGGCGGCTTCCCCGTGGCCGATCTGGCGATCGGCATCTTCCGCGGACTCCCCATCGGGTTGACCAGCGTGGGAGTGGATGCGCTCGTCAACGTCTTCTACGTGCCCGGAGGAATAATCGGAGCACTGGACGGCAACGGATACTCGTCTGGACTGCCGGACGGCGGCACGCGCCTGGGATACGGAGCACGCGTCGGCCTGATCGAGGAATCGGCGATTCTCCCCGGCGTATCCGTCACCTACATCCAGCGCAACCTGCCGAAGGTGACCTTCTCCGCAACGAATAGCGGGCTGGTGATGCGCGATACGATCTCCGTGCAGAATCTCGAGGTTCGCACCGGGGCGTTGCGGCTGGTTGCCGGCAAGAGCGCTGGACCGATCTCCATTGCGGCCGGCTACGGCCTGGATCGCTATCGCGCCGAGGCAAGGTTGGGCTGGGTGGTTAGAGATGCGATCCTTCGCACGGAGGGCGAGCTCGGGATCAAGCAATCGGTGACGCGGACGAACATGTTCATCGACCTGTCGTTCAACCTCTTCGTCTTCCGCGTCGTTGGTGAGATCGGGCGCGTCTGGGGTGGGGACATCTCCACCTTCAACGAATTCGACGTCGCACCCGACAAGAGGCGCACTTACGGAGCGGTGGGATTGCGCTTCGGAAATTGATCAGCCCCACGGTTCGGGGTTCGCCGTCCCCGAACCCCGCACGCCAGCTGTCCTACTTCGATCGCTCACGAACGACCCGCTACACGATCTCGCTGGCCCTGCCGCTGCTGCTGATGTACGAGGCGATGGCGGCGCTGCTGCCAGCTGCGGCCACAGCGGGGGTGCGAAACGCGGCGGACGTGATGCTGAAGAGCGCGGCCTACGCCGTGGGCGGAAGGTGGGGGCCGCCTGCGCTGGGACTCGTCCTGGTGTTAGGCGCTGCCTGGCTGATCGTTCGCGATGTACGGCGGAGTGATGATCGGCCGCGGGCAATCGTCCTGGCCGCGATGTTCGCCGAGTCGGCGGCGCTGTCAGTGGTCTTTGGCATCGTGGTAGGAGTGGTGACGGCCCAGCTGCTTGGATCCGCCGGACTCCTCGCGGCGATGTCCCGGAACGCCCTTCACCACGTTGCGGAACTGGCCCAACCCACGTCCATTCAGGCAATGCCGCTGAGCGCCCGGATAATGCTCTCACTGGGTGCCGGGGTTTATGAGGAGATCGTCTTTCGGGTGTTGCTCGTGGGAACGCTGGCGGCCGGGGCACGAACGCTGCTGACCTGGCGTCCACTGGCGGCGGGGCTGTTTGCGGCCACGTTGGGGGCGCTGATCTTCTCCGCGTTCCACTATGTTGGTGCTTACGGTGACCCGCTGGAGCTGCATTCGTTTACGTTCCGGTTTGTCGCCGGATTGGCGTTCAGCGGCCTGTTTCTGGTTCGCGGGTTCGGCATCACGGCGTGGACCCATGCGCTGTATGACATCATGGTGCTGGTGCTCTAGCAAGTTGAGCGGGCGGTGCACAGGTGCAACACTGTAGCGGAGCGGAATCACAAGCGGCCGCTGCGGAGTATCCGGAAGTGGTGGTCACCATTGATGATAGGGTAGCTTCTACGGTTTTGTACGGAGGCACATCACTTGCCCGTCTCCGTCTTGAGCCGTTCGTGACCCGACCAATTCGTATTCCTTCTCCCGCCGTCGGGGGGGGCCGCGCGCCTCTCGTCGTCACCGCCCCGGGGGGGCTGCGCCCCTCTCGTCGTCACCAATGACCGCTGAGCTCAAACAGATTCTCGATGACCGGAGTGTCGCGGCCGAAGCCGGAGAGCAGGTGGTGAGCGCAACCCTACCTCCGCACCCGGCCGGCCGCCCGTCCATGCGGGTGCTCGTGGTCGCCCCCCAGCCCTTCTACGAGGATCGCGGCACTCCGATCGCCGTGCGGCAGGTTCTGCAGGCGCTCACCCAGCTGGGGCATCGGGTCGATCTGCTCACTTTCCCAGTAGGCCGGGACATCGAGATGGCCGGCGTCCGCATCCTTCGGGTGGGGAACCCGCTGCGCTTCCGTCACGTGCCGGTGGGGCTTTCCTTGCGGAAGATGGTCCTGGACGCTGCGATGGTCGTCCGCCTGCGCCGGCTGCTGCGAGTGGAGCGCTACGACTGTATACATGCCGTGGAGGAGTCGGCTTTCCCCGCCACATGGCTGGGGCGGCGCCTTGGAATCCCGGTCATATACGACATGCAGTCGAGCATCCCCGAGCAGTTGGCGTCGCGCTTCCCCTTCAACCTGTCCCCGGTGCAATGGTGGCTGCGGAGGTGCGAGCGCTGGCTGCTCCAGGAGGCCGACCTGATAGTGGCGAGCGCCGGTCTGGCTTCGCGTGTGGAAGCGGTTGCTCCGGGGTCGCGCGGACGCGAGTGGCAGTACTCGACCGACTCGCATCACGCCAATGCGCAGGAAGTTCAGGAGCTGCGGCGCTCACTCGGCCTGTCCGAGAGCGCCAGAGTGGTGATGTATATCGGCAATTTCGAGCGATACCAGGGACTGCCTCTCTTGGTTTCGGCGATGCCCCTGGTTCAGCGCGAGATTCCCGACGCGGTGTTCGTACTGGTCGGCGCTCGATCGCGCGAACCGTTCGTTGCGACGCCGGAGGTCGCGCGGCTGGTGCGCACTGGCACGCTTCGCATTGTCGAGCGACAGGAGCGCGCCCGAATGCCGGTCTTTCTGGCAATGGCCGACGTGCTGGTGTCGCCGCGCATACTTGGGGCGAATCTGCCGCTGAAGGTTTTCGACTACCTTGCGGCCGGAAAGCCGATAGTTGCTACCGACATCCCGACGCACCGCCGCATCCTGGGCAACGGACTGGCGAAGTTGGTGAAGCCCACCACGCCGGAGCTGGCAGCGGGGATCGCCTCTCTGCTGCATGATCCAGTGCAGGCGGCCGCGCTTGGCGCAGCAGCCACCACGCACGCACGCGAGCGGCTGGGCTGGCTTCCCTTCCTCGAGTCCGTGCACGATCTACTGGAGGACGTGCGCGATCTGAGCGTGCGGCGCGATGGGTTGGGTTGAGCCACGCGGCGGCCTCGCCTCCGTCGTGATACCGACGTACAACGAAGCGCGGATCATCACGCAAACAGTAAGGTCCGTCCTCGAGCAAGACGTATCCGGAACCGCCATCGAGGTCATCGTTTCCGACGACGGCTCCTCGGACGGTACGCGCGAGCTGGCGCGAGCGGCAGGAGCGCGCGTGGTCGAGCGTGCACCGGACGACACGGTATTCGGCAATCCGGCCGCGACCCGCAACCGCGGCGCGGCGGCTGCCTTGGGAGATCCGATCGTCTTTCTCGATGCCGACTGCGTTCCCGCACCGGGATGGCTGGCGGCGCTGCTCGCCGCGCATGATCGCGGCGAAACGATCGTTGGCGGAGGCCTCGACATGGCCGCTGACCTGCCGGCGATGGCCCGCTGCGATCATTACTGCGGCTTCTATCACCTGCATCCACGCCGCAATGCGGGTGTAGTGCCCAATCACATACCAGCCAATCTGAGCGTACGTACGGCCGTCTTCCGCGCCACGCGCGGCTTCACCATCGAACAACCGATCGCCTATGCGCACGAGGAGCTGGAGTGGCAGGCCAGCGCTCAGCGCGCCGGGCACCGCATATGGTTCGAGCCAACGGCGATGGCGTACCACCACAACCGGCTCGGCTTCGCCAACCTCCTCAGGCGCAACTATCGCTGGGGGTACAGTTCCCTCGAGAGCAAGGCGACAACGGGCGCAGCGCGTCTTCCCTGGCTCTATCGCAGGCCGCGGCTCCTGATCGCAGCCGGACCGGCCTTCGCTCTCGTGCACACGGTGTACACGCTCGGGTGCTGGGTGCGCGTCGGCGCGCTCGAGCCTCTGGTGATGTCGCCCGCGATCCTGATGGCCCGCGTGGCATATGCGGCCGGCTACATGATTGGCGGCGCACGATGGCTGGCAAGCCGCAACGACGCAGCACGTGTAGAAGCGCGGCCGAGGTGGGAATGACGCTGCCAGTGACCGCGGCGATCTGCACGCACGATCGGCCGGAATTGTTGCGGCGCGCGCTGCGCTCGCTGGTGGAGCAGCGGCCCGGCGGCGAGATTCTCGTGGTTGACAACGCACCCTCGTCCACCGCGACGCGAGACATAGTGGCGCGTGAATTTCCGCGGGCGCGGTACGTGCTGGAGAAGGTCCCAGGCCTCGACTTCGCCCGAAACCGGGCGTTGCGCGAGTCTGCAATGGAGATAGTCGCGTTCCTGGACGACGACGCCGTTGCGCAGCCCGGCTGGCTGGCAGCCATTGCTGCCACGTTCGAGGACGATCCGCGAGTGGGACTCTGTACCGGCCGCGTGGAGGCGTTTTCACTCGAGTCGGAAGGTCAGCGCATCGTGGAGGATAACGGCGGCTACTCTCGCGGCAGGGACCGCGTGCGTCTCCCCCGCGACGCGCATCGGCCGCTGCACGGCCACCGCGCGCCGCTGGTTGCATGGGCGGTCTCGGTGGGGAGCGGTACCAGCCTGGCCGTCCGCCGTGACCTCGCGCTTCGCATTGGCGGCTTTGACGAGGCGCTGGACATGGGAGCCGCGCTTCCCGGCGGCGGCGATCACGACATGCTCTGGCGCATCCTGCAATCGGGACACGACGTGGTGTACGAGCCGGAGGCAGTCGCACTGCACGAGCACAGGCGAGAGGTGGAGGCGGCGTACGCCCAGATCGTCGGCCATCAACGGGCGCTGGTGGCCGTGCTCACGAAGATGCTCGTTCAGACGCGTGGCGGCCGCGTTCCACTCGCTACCTTTCTCGCCTGGCGCATGACGAAGCCGGCGGTGCGGCTGGTGCGCCGGGCGGTGGGGCGCGACCCGTTGCCCGCACCGGTGCTGCTGCGCATGTGGTGGAATTGCGTTGCGGGACTGAGCGCATATCCACGGGCCCGGCGCCTGGCGCGGCGACGACGCCTTCGCTACGGAGGCGCGAGCTGATGCGCTTCCACAAGGTGGACATCGAGATCACCGCGCCCATCGATGCCGTGCGCATTCCTGACGATGCTGAGGGCGTCGCACTCGTGCTGCGCCGGAAGGGAGCACCGGTTGGTTTCACCATGCGGCCCATGCCGGGCGGCAGCGAACTTGCCGCAGCCGTCCTTCGCGGGATCATCCGGGAAGAGGCTTTCGAGAGCGCGGTTCACGCAGCGCTGCGCGAGGAGCTGACGACCCAGCCGACGCATGCGCCATCACTTACGGTGGCCGTCTGCACGCGAGATCGCCCCGAGCTGCTCGAGCGCTGTGTATCGGCGTTGATCCGCATGCGCGACACCAACGCACGCGTCCCGGTCGAACTCATGGTGGTGGACAACGCGCCGCCCAGCGAGCGCACCGCCAGGCTGGTTTCGCGTCTGGAGCTCGTTCGCTACGTGTGCGAGCGGAGAGCCGGGCTGGATTTCGCGCGAAACCGCGCATTGGCGGAATCGCAAACGGAGTATCTGGCGTTCATCGATGACGACGCGGTGGTCGATGACGAATGGCTCCCGGCGTTCGTGCGGCTGGCCGCCGCGCACCCCGATGCCGGGGCGTTCACCGGATTGGTACTCCCGCTGGAGCTCGAAAGCGAAGCGCAGATCCTGTTCGAGCGCTCAGGTGGTTTTGGTCGCGGCTTTCTTCCCATCCACTTCCGCGGGTCCACACTGCGGGGCAACGCGTACTATCCCGCTGGTGCCGGAATCTTCGGCGCCGGTTGCAACATGGTCTTCCGCCGCGATGTGCTCGAAGCGCTGGGCGGATTCGACGAGGCGCTGGACACCGGGGCACCGCTGCCGGGAGGGGGCGACCTGGACATCTTCTATCGCGTGGTGCGCTCCGGCCGGCCGCTGATCTACGAGCCATCACTGCTGGTGCACCATCAGCATCGCCGCGAGCTCGACAAGCTCCGGCACCAGTACTGGACGTGGGGCGAAGGGTTCATGGCTTTCGTCCAGAAGTCCTTTCGTCACGATCCCGCGGCGCGCCGGCTGCTCACCGGCCTCGTGGGGTGGTGGTTCATTCATCAGGCCAAGCGGTGGGTGAAGGCGCTGTTGGGGCGCGGACCGCTCCCGGCACGAATCATCCTGACCGAGACGTTGGGCGGTGGGTGGGGACTCACGGGAAGCTACAACCGATCGCTTCGCCGAGTCGAGCGGATCCGGCGCGCGCATCCCGACGGCGACGCCGCCACTACAGCCGGCAACGCGGTGGCGCCTGTCGGCGCTCCCGGCGAAGCGAGATTGCCGTGACCTTCAAGCCCTGGCGCATGCTCCACCTGGATGTCAGGAGCGAGTTCCCGGACCTCTCCGTGGACGATCGGACGGGTGGGGTGCTTGCCGTGTTCTGGTGCGACGGGCGGCCGCTGGGACAGGTGGAGGTGGATGCCACACGGATGCCGCTCCCCGGTACGGCGCTGCGCGAGATGGCGCTGAGTGCCATCGCTCCCGCGGTCGCGAGCCTTCTGGATCCGGTTGTCGGCGACGGCGCGGAAACTCCGGAGCACCCGCTCTCGCGGCTGCGGGAGAAGTGGGCTCAAAGCAATGGCAAGGGGAACGATGGCCGGAGCGTTTCGGTGGTGGTGTGCACCCGGGATCGCAGCGAGGCGCTGCGGCAGTGTCTCGATTCGCTCCTCACCTGTCAGCCGGCGGCGGCGGAGATCGTGGTGGTGGACAACGCTTCGCGCACCGACGATACGCGGCGGATGCTGGAGCAGGACTATCCGTCAGTGCGCTACGTGTTCGAGCCGCGTCCGGGACTGAGCATCGCACGGAATCGCGGAATCGCCGAGTCGCGTGGCGAGATCGTGGCCTGGACGGACGATGACGTCATCGTCACGCCCGAGTGGATCGGCCGTTTGCTGGATGCGTTCACGTCGCCGGAGGTGATGTGCGTGACCGGGCTGGTGCTTCCGGCGGAGCTCCGCACCGAGTCGCAGTGGATCTTCGAGAGGGAGCTGTCGGGTTTCGGCCGCGGTTACAAGCGAAGGGTGTTCGACAGCGCTTTCCTGCGGGAGCGAACGGACGGCGCCCCGGTCTGGAACATTGGCGCGGGCGCGAACATGGCGGTGCACCGGCGCGCCTTCGAGCAGCTGGGGGGCTACGACGAGCGGCTGGGCGCCGGAGCGGCAGGCTGCAGCGAGGACACGGAATTCTGGTATCGGGTCATCGCCGCCGGCTGGCATTGTCACTATGACCCCCACGCAGTCGTCTATCACCGCCACCGCGAGGATCTGGCCGGCCTGCACAGCCAGATGCGCGCGTACATGAGCGGACACGTGGCCGCGCTTCTGGTGCAGTGGGCACGGCACGGGCACTGGCGAAATCTGCGCCGCGTTTTCATGACGCTTCCCGGTCATTACCTGAAGCACAGCATGTATCGGATTCTTCCCGGGTACCCCGCCCATCGCACGCTGCGCGCCGAGCTCGCAGGCTGCGCGGCGGGCGTCCGCTACTACGTACGCACCAGATCCGCGGCGAACACCGCCTGCAGCATTCCCCCGGAGGAAGGGTGAGCGAAGCTGAACGAGTATCGCCGAAGGCCAACGGCAAGGGGAAGGCGCCGCTGGGCCCCTACCTCTCCCGGAATCCATTTGGTCATCCATACACCTTCGGATTCTTCTATCGGGAGAAGATGCGCGCCATCCATCGCATCGCACCCGACGAGCCGTTTGCCGACATCCTCGAGGTGGGGGGCGGCCAGGGGGGTTTGACCGGCCTCCTGTACCCAAAGTCTCGCATCACGAATCTGGACCGCGATCCAGCGTACGCCTCATCACCCGTCAACCAGCGACCGCTGGTGCGCTTCCTGGCGGGCGACGCTACGCGGCTGCCCTTCCCCAATGGCAGCTTCGATGCCGTCACGATGTTCGACGTGCTGGAACACATCCCCGACGATCGTGCCGCGGCACGCGAGGCGCTGCGCGTGCTCCGGCAGGGTGGGGCACTGATGGTTAGCAGCCCGAACGAGAACTGGCGGTTCCCCTACTACGGTTTTCTGCGTCCCCTCTGTCCGAGCGAGGAAGAGAAGTTCGCGGAATGGGGGCACGTGCGCCGGGGCTATTCCCTTCCGGAGCTCGAGCAGGTGATCGGTATGAAGTGCACCGACCACGCCGCGTTCATCAATCCCGTCACCGTACTCTGCCACGACATCGCGTTCTCGAATCTTCCGCGCATGGTGCGGAAGGTGCTGTGCACGGCTATCTCGCCGGTGACGTGGGCGGGCTATGCTGCCCAGCCGGCCCGCGCCACCGGCACGGAGACGGCATCGTTGTGGCGGAAGGTATGAAACCGCGCATCGCCCTTCTGCCATGGGGCGATGTGATCGAGGATTATCTCGATGCCGTGGGAATAACGCTCGACCGCTTTCGCACCGAGATGACGGGCGGGTGGTTGTTCGGTTACGTGGAAGCGCTCAAGACCGCAGGCATCGACACGGTGCTCTACTGCGTGTCGCGCGATGTGACCGCCATCGCCGCGCCGCTGGCGTCGGGCCTGGGCAGCCGCGCCGCGGTCACATCGCGCGACACC
>CAYXRS010000059.1:0-19653 GCA_964467195.1 uncultured Gemmatimonadaceae bacterium | reverse complement strand
GCCGGAGAGTGGGCGCGCGCGCCGCGACGCCGGCGGCGCGACGCCGTACCGAGAACCTCGACGGACGACCGGCGTTCGCTTCATGTGGGGGGCAGGGGTAATGCGCAGCTCGATGTTGGCGGCCGCCGCGGTCGTTCTGTCGCTCGTGCTCGCAGCCTGCGGCGGCGCTCCTGCGCCCATTCGCTATGGTCAGGACGCCTGTGCGTTTTGCCGCATGGCCGTGAGCGATGCTCGTTTCGGCGCGCAGCTCGTCACTGGCAAGGGGCGCACGCACGTCTTCGACTCGATCGAGTGCCTGGCCTCTTTCCACCTTGCCGATAGTGAAGGGAGGGCGCCAAGAGCGATTCTGGTGAGCGACTTTGCTGACGCCGGCAATATGCTCGATGCAAGCGATGCCATATTCGTCCGCGACGAAGCTCTGCACAGTCCCATGGGGCGCGGAGCCGGGATCGCGGCATTCGCAACGCGCGAGGATGCCCGGCAGTTGCGAGATGGTGTCGTCGAGCTGCTGACATGGACGCAGGTGCTGGACATCGTGCGTGAGGAAGGGATGAACCCGCAGCATGCCCACGTCCACTCGGTGGAGGAAGCCTGGTGATCCGACGTGCCGTCGTTCCCGCCCTCGTTGGCGCGATGATCGCGTTCGCATCGCCCGCCGCTGCGTCATCGCCCGCGCACGCTGACACCGTCGTCGTCTCCCCCACGGGTCCGATCACCACGTTGACTGCGGCGATGAAGGTCGTCGGCAAGGGAGGAACGATCCTCGTGCGCGGCGGCGAGTACCGTGAACCCACTGTGCTCGTCGATCGTGCCGTCACGATAGTGGGGGAAGGCCAGCCGGTGTTCGACGGCGAAGGCCAGCGTCAGCTCCTCACGATCACCGCCGATGACGTCACCGTGCGCGGCCTGCACTTTCGCAACACGGGCTCCAGTTTCATGGAGGATCGAGCGGCCATCCGCGTAACATCAGCGAGCCGGTGCACCATCGAGGACAATGTGCTGGAGGAGACGTACTTCGGAATCTACCTGGCACGGGTGTCCGACTGCCGGCTGTCGCGCAACGTGATTCGTGCGAGCGGCAACAGCGAGGCAACATCCGGAAACGGGATACACATCTTTTCGTCGTCGTCGATCACGATGGAAGACAACCATGTGACCGGCCATCGCGACGGGATCTATCTCGAGTTCGGCCACGGGAGCTCGGCGCGACGCAACGTTGCCGAGCGCAACATGCGCTACGGTTTGCACTTCATGTACTCGAACGACTGTCTGTACGAGGAGAACGTCTTTCGGCACAATCTGGCGGGAGTGGCCGTGATGTACAGCCGCGGCGTTCACATGCTCGGGAACCGGTTCGAGCGCAACTGGGGGAGCGCGGCCTACGGGCTGTTGCTCAAGGAGATCGTGGACTCCGAGGTGCGCGGAAATCGCTTCGAGCGGAACAGCACGGCGATTCTGGCCGATGGTGCTACGCGATTGGTTGCCGAGCGGAACGAGTTCATCGGCAATGGCTGGGCGGTCCGCCTCATGGCGAGCTCACAGGACGCGCGCTTCGAGCGCAACAACTTCATCGGCAACACGTTCGATGTCAGCACCAACAGTCGCCGCAGCTACTCGACCTTCCGCGGCAACTACTGGGATGTCTATCGCGGCTACGACCTCGATCGTGACGGGTTCGGCGACGTGCCGCATCATCCCGTTCGGCTGTTCTCTCTCATCGTCGAGCGGTTCGAGCCTGCCCTTGTGCTGCTGCGCAGCTTCCTGGTCGGGATGCTGGATGCCGCCGAGCGCGTTCTTCCGGGTCTCACCCCGGAGGGGATGGCGGATGAGCGTCCGGCAATGAAGGTGATTCGATGATTCAGATCAGCGGGCTTCGCAAGTCCTTTGGAAGGCTCGAGGTCCTGCGTGGCATCGACCTTCAGTTGGCGAGCGGACGGGTGACGGCCATCCTCGGTCCGAATGGCGCCGGGAAGTCGACGCTCATCAAGATGCTGTTGGGTCTCTCGCGTCCCGATTCGGGCTGCATCAGCATCGACGGCCAGGTCGTCAGCGGTGATCCATCGTACAGGGCCCGCATCGGCTACATGGCGCAGGCCGCCAGACTTCCGGAGAACCTTACCGCGGCTGAGCTGCTGGCGCTCATGAAGGCTCTTCGCGGCAACCCGGTCACCACGGATGAGGAACTGGTAACCACCCTCGGTCTCGAGGGCGAGCTGAACAAGCCCATGCGCAATCTTTCCGGCGGCACCCGTCAGAAGGTGAACGCGGTCCTGGCTTTTCTGTTCCGCCCCGACCTGCTGGTGCTGGACGAGCCCACCGCCGGACTCGATCCCGTGGCCAGCAGCACTCTGAAGGACCGCATTCTGGAAGTGCGCGGCGAACGTCGTACGGTGCTGGTCACCTCTCACATCCTGAGCGAGCTGGAGGAGCTGGCGGATGATGTCGTGTTTCTGCTCGATGGACGTGTCAGATTCGCCGGTCCGCTGGAGGCGCTGAAGCAGGCGACGCGGCAGCATACCCTCGAGCGCGCGATTGCCCGGATCATGCTCGACGGCGGCGGCCTCGCCGAGAAGGGCGGTGGGTGGGCGGCATGACGATCTTCCTTCGCATCACTGGCTATCATCTGCGCGACATGCTGCGGAGCCGCTGGCTGCTCGTATATGCCATATTCTTCGCGCTGGCAACTTACACGCTGCTGCAGTTCAGTGATTCACCGGCCAAGGCCGGTGTGGCGCTGGTAAGCGTGATCCTGCTGATCGTCCCGCTAGTGAGCCTGATGGTGGGCACGATGTATGTGTATGCTGCCCGAGAGTTCACCGAGGTACTTCTGGCGCAGCCGATCCGGCGTCGTGCGATGTTTCTGGCGCAGTTCGTCGGGATGGCTGTGCCGCTGTCGCTGGCCCTGATTGCGGGCCTCACCATTCCCTTCATGTTGCACGGGATGGGCGACGCCGGGGACAGGAGTGCGCTTCTGTCACTCCTCGTAGCCGGCACGGCGCTGAGCTGGATCTTCGCGGCTCTCGCACAGCTCATCGCCGTTCGCTTCGACGATCGGGTGCGTGGTCTGGGTACTGCTATTGGCGCCTGGCTCGCCCTGACCATCCTGTACGATGGAATCGTGCTGGTGCTCGCGGCCACGCTCGGGGACTACCCCATCGAACGACCGATGCTTGCTCTCATGATCCTCAATCCGGTGGATCTGGCGCGACTTGGCCTGCTGCTGCAGTTCGATGTTTCCGCCCTTATGGGCTATACCGGTGCAGTCTTCCGCGCTTTCTTCGGTTCCGCGGGCGGACTATTTTTGTCGACCGCCGCGCTCCTCGCGTGGATTGCGGGACCGGTGCTACTTGGAGCGCGCCGCTTCGAGAGGAAGGACTTCTGATCATCGCCCATGGGGCAGCGATGCCGGTGGCGCGCGGCGCGTGCGCAAGCCGGTCCACAAGGTGACAAGAAATGAGAGCACTGCTGACATTCCTCACGATCTCCGCCGTGATCCTGCTAGCCGGATGCCCTGGCGATTCCGGTGAACGCGAAGGCGGCACCGTGGCCACACCAGCCCCGCAGGATGCGGGTCCGGTCGCACCCGCCCCGGGAGGAGAGGTGCATGTGATCGACATGGTGACGGACGGAGAAGGGAACTACTTCGCGCCGGCCGACTTCGAGGTGCGCCGTGGCGACGTCATTCGATGGCATCTCCGTACTGGCGTCCACAACGCGCATTTCCTGGCGGATTCCAGTCCGGGCGTGCGCAGCCTGCCGCCTGCGTCACCCATGATGCAGCTTCCCGGACAAACGTTCGACGTTCTCGTGGATCTCGAGCCGGGACGCTACTACTACCAGTGCGATCCGCACGTGCTGCTCGGCATGGTGGGACATGTGACGGTCAGGTGAGTGCGCTTCGCGCGATCAGCTCCTCGAGCGCTCGAAGCGGTACGGCACCCGTCTGGCGCGCAACCTCGCGCCCGCCGCGGAAGATCACCAGCGTTGGGATCGCGCGCACACCGTAGCGCTGGGTGGCGGCCGGACTGCGGTCGCTGTCCACCTTCAGGAAGAGCAGCTCCCCGGCGCGCCGCCCTGCGAGATCATCAAAGACGGGCGCCATGACCTTACAGGGCCCGCACCAATCGGCATAGAAGTCCACCACGACTGGAACCGTGGTGCCATCCAGTGTGCGCTGGAGATCATCATCGTGCGCGGCAATCGGACGGTCCAGCAGAATAGGACGTTTGCACTCGCCACACCGTGGGCCGTCGGCCAGGCGCGCGAGATTGACTGCGTTCAGCGACGTGCACAGCGGACATCGCACTACGGCGCGCCGCGGCGGGCCAGCTGTCATTTGCCGCGTGGCTGAAGGGTCATTCATCTCCCGTCGGACTTGCAGGTGGAGCCGAAGAATACGTGGGTAGCACTCCCATGTACCAGTCCTGGTGACGTTGCGAGCACCAACCGGACACGCGGCTGTCGTCTGCATGATCGCAGGCAGCTGCGCGTGTACCCTCGTCTTTCAACGGTTGCGGCGGGACGCCCTCCGGCGCACTATGGGTCTGCACCACGGTGGCCGGGACGGCCGCCGAATCTGCTTGCACGGAGGCTTTCTGCACCATGAAGATCCGGCACTATTTCGCATCCCGATCGAGGAAAGGGATCGCCCTCGCCGCCGCCGCGCTCGTCGTCGTCGGCGCAATGCTCAGCGCCGCTGGGGCGGGCACCGCCGCGATGCACGGTGAGGAGGATGGCGAACTTCGCGCTGAGGGAGCTCGGCAGCTGATAGTGGAGATTGGGCCGCTCGACCTGCCGGCCGGGGCGTCGCACCACGAGGCGCCGCAACCTCCCCTCTCCGCATTCACCTTTCCGCTGGATACCTATCTTCACGGCTACGAGGTGGAGATGGTGGACAGCGCGGGTACGCCCGTTTCCCGGCATGTGCTCCATCATGTCAATCTGATCGTGCCCCAGAAGCGCGAGCTGTTCAGCAACATCATGCTACGCCTCGGTGCGGCCGGCCCGGAAACGGGCCCGGTGCTGCTGCCGCGAATGTTCGCGATGCCCGTCTCCAAAGGCGATTCGCTTCTGGTTACTGCGATGTTTCACAATCCTGAGGCGCGCGATTACCAAGGCGTGCGGATGCGCATTCGGCTTCGCCATACTCCTGCGGATACGCGCCTGCGCCCGTTCAGGGTGAAGCCCTTCTACGTGGATGTGATGCCTCCCGATGGAAAGCACGCGTTCGATCTTCCCCAGGGTCGATCGGAACGAAGCTGGGAGGGAAGCCCCTCGGTTCCAGGACGCATCCTCGGCGTGGGGGGACACCTTCATCGCTACGGTATCCTCCTGCGGTTCGAGGACGTGACGAGTGGCAGGGTCCTGTGGGAGGCAGAACCGCGCTTCGACGACAAGGGTCGAGTGAAATCGATGCCGACCAAGCGCTACTTCCTGAGGCTCGGTCTTCCGGTCGATACCGGACGTGTCTACCGCCTGACGGCCATCTACGACAATCAGTCGGGCGACGTAATCCCGGACGGCGGCATGGGTACATTGGGCGGCGTGTTCCTGCCTTCGCGCAAAAGCAGATGGCCGGGAGTGGATGCCGCACATCCGCAGTACCTGCGCGACTGGCAGCTACTTCGGGGCGAACTCGACGACCACAGGCACCACGTCGCTGGCCGGCCGCGGGCCGCCGAACCTGCCCACGAGCACTGATCCGATCAGCATACCGCCCGCCATCCGCGCGCTGGGCGCGGTCACGGCCACTGATCTATCGGCATACCATGCGCCGAGCGCGTACACGAGCACAATCGGGTAACCGGCAAACCAGGGAGATTCTGCAGGCAGACCGCGTGGAGGTCAGATCAGCGCAGCCGCAAGTTGGCACAGCTTACCAGATCGCTCAGCTGATTGCCCGAGCCCATATAGATGTTGGCGTGGTAGGTGGTTGTCACCTCCAGCGTCAACGGGAGCTCCACATCGAGCTGACCACGCCCGTTTGATCCCATCTCGATCATCGGAAATTGCTGGTACGACAGGACCGGCATCGACGCTGAGCCACACTGCCCCGAAAGTACCGCCCAGCGCAGGCTCGTGGACTGCTGCCTCGGTGCCGAGAGTCGGATCGTAACCCGTACGCGCTCGTTTCGGGTCTCCATCAGCGTGATGTTTCCTTCCGCGCTTACCTGGCCGCGCGGGCTCACCTCACCGCTTCGCTGAAGCTGTGATTGGAACCGGCCAGTCCATTGGAGCCCCGTAATCGCGTCCCGCTCGACTGATCGCTGGGCAGTGCTTCCCCCGCAGCCAATGAGCAGGATGCAGATGGCTAGGCTGCTGGCTGTCATGCGCATCATTGAGCCTCCCGGCAAATTGCAAGTGCGCCTTCCCTTTGAAGAATCGGCGCGGGAACGACGGCCGTCAAGAACGATTGTCGCTTCTCTGCTGCCGCACCGCGCGCAGCAGGATGTGGAGTGGCCACTTGCCCGGTGGCTGTCGCAATGGGATGATCAGGTAGGCCTGCTTGTGGCCCAAAGTCGCCCGTGGTCCCGCCGCAGACGCTCACCGCTTCATCTCACTGCGCTTACCTGCACATGGCTCGAAGCAAGGGAAAGAAAACGGGTGCTCGCGAGCGAGCGAACGACGAGAAGTCAGCGCCGCGCCCGCTCACGCCCAGGCGCCGGGCGGCATTCTATTCAGTTGCCATACTCGCGCCTTTCTTCCTTCTCCTTCTCGCTGAAGGAGTGCTGCGGGTCGCCTGCAGCTCATGCGGGCTGCCGCTCTTCGTCACCGCGCCATTCGGTGAAGGGCGATACGAGATCGCGAACCGTGGAGTGGCGGCAAGGTGGTTCGCCGGTCTGGAGTCCCCACCGACACCGCGTCCCGAACCGTTCGCGCGTCGGAAGCCCGCGAACGGATATCGCGTCTTCGTACTGGGTGAGTCCTCGGCGGCGGGATTCCCGTATCCGCCCACCGGCACCTTCGCCAGCCTGATCCGCGACGCGCTGCGCGACGTACTCCCGCGCGACACGGTGGAGGTCATCAATCTCGGCATCGCCGGTGTCAGCAGCTTTGCGCTGGCGGACGTGGCTGGGGAGGTAGCACGCCGCAAACCCGACGCAGTGCTGATCTACACCGGTCACAACGAGTACTACGGCGCACTTGGTGTCGGCTCGCGCAGCCAGGGTGTGGGGCTTTCGACTCGAATGGCGCGCGGCTACATGCTGCTGCTTCGATCGAGGTTGGTGCTCGCAATGCGTAACGGCATCGTAGCCGTGACCCAGGCTGCGGGTAGCGGAGCTCCGGAGCCGGAGGAGGCGGCGAGCCTGATGGAGATTCTCGCCCGCGGCCAGGAGTTTCCCTTCGGCAGCGCTGGCTATCACGCCGGAGTTGCCCAGTTCGAATCGAATCTCGAATCAATCGTCCGGCGATTCCGCAGGGACGGCGTGCCCGTCTTCATCGGAAGTCTGGCGAGCAACGTGCGCGACCTCGAACCGTTCATCTCGCGGGCGAATTCGGTACCGGGGGGGGCTGCCGATCTCTATCGCACAGGCCAGGCGGCGCTCGCCACCGGTGATTCAGCCACCGCGCTCCGAATGTTGACGGAGGCGCGTGACCTGGACGTCGTTCGCTTTCGCGCGCCGTCCGAGTTCAATGCCGTCATTCGGCGCGTCACTGCTCGAGACGGCGTAACCTACGTTCCGGTGGCGGAGAAGTTCGCCGAGGCGTCATCGGGCGGATTGCCGGGTGAGAACCTGTTCCTGGAGCACGTACACCCCAATCGGCAAGGCTACGCACTCATTGCCCGCGCGTTCGTTGAAGGGATGGCTGGTGCGGGTGCGCTGGCACGCGCCGACCTGGAGCGCCTGCGTCCATGGGACCGTTACGAGAAGCAGGCTGCGCTCACGGAGTTCGACGAACGGGTGGCTCACCACACCATACGAGCGCTCGAGGCGCGCTGGCCTTTCGTACCGGCCGGTTCCGAATGGGACTATCGGGCTGGCTATCGGCCCGCTGATCTGCTGGATAGTCTGGCGCTGGCGGTGGCCAGTGGTGCTCCCTGGGAACAGATGAAGGCGCACTTGGCGACTGAATACGAGCGGCAAGGGGCATACGAGCTGGCCGCCGGGGAGTATGCGGGCCTTGCCCGCGCCAACCCGCTTTTTGACGAGCCGCTGCTGCTCCAGGGACGGGCCCTCTTGTCCGCCAACCGGCCGGGGGAGGCTGAGCAGGTGCTGCGGAGGGCGTTGGCGATCCGTGCAGCGCCTCAAACGCTTGCAGTGCTGGGGAGACTGGCCGCCCAGCGACAAGACATACCCGAGGCGATCGCGCTGTATGCTCGATCGCTTCAGCTCGACGGCTGGCAACCGGTCGTACTTTACGAGCTCTCCCTGACCTATGCGCTGGCGCAGGACCTCGCCGCCGCGCGGAACACGGCCATTCGACTCGCGCAGATCGCGCCAGACTATCCCGGACTGGCCGAATGGCTCAGAACGCTTGGCGTAAGCTAGCGCGGCCTGCTGGCTGTCGATGTCGGAAATGCTTGACACCATTCTTGCGTGAACGTTACTTGTAATGTCACCCTCCCATTCTCCCACAGGGAGGATCCATGCGGGTTCGCGTACGAGCACTCGGTGTTTGCCTCGTCGGCGCGCTAGCGGGCGTGGCTACGTCGCTAAGCGTGGACGAGGCGAGTGCGCAAGGGGGCCCCGGAACCATAGTGGGGGTCGTCCGCGACTCGGCTGGGATGAGGGTGAACGCCGCCGAGGTCGCCGTGGCGGGCACGCCCCTGCGAGCGCTTACCTCGGAGGACGGGAGCTTCCGTATTGCGAGGGTTGGGCCGGGCGAAGTCACCCTCGTGGTCCGCCGCCTCGGGTTCCGGCCCGACACCGTGCCTGTGACCGTTCCCGGGGGTCGCGAGGTTACGGTAAATGTGCTGCTCACGCCGGTTCCCGCTCAGCTTGCCGCAGTCCGAGTTCAGTCTGCCGCACAGCCCTACGACTCGCGCCTCTCGGGCTTCAATGAACGCCGCGCGAAGGGGGCGGGGACCTTCATCTCTCGTGACCGGCTGGATCAGGTCACATCCTATAGGTTTACGGACATACTCAGGGAAGTCCCTGGCGTACGGATCCGTCCGCTTCGCGGCGGTGGCACGACCGTTCAGATCAGGGCCTCTAACTGCTCGCCCCTGGTATTCATAGATGGCGCGCCGGCATCCGCCGGGGCGATGGATCTGGATATGATCGACCTGTTCACGGTGGAAGGGATCGAGATCTACCACGGCCTCGCCAGGGTGCCCGCCGAATTCGCCAGCGTGCGCGGGTTGGAGCGCTGCGGGGTCATCGCGATCTGGTCGAAGCCGTACCGCCCGCCCCCGCGCGCGCCCAGGGCCCCCAAGCCGGTGGACCTGGAGGCGCTGGTTGCCGATCGCGCCGTTTTCACGGCGGAGGATGTGGATAGCCCGGCGTCGCTTGTGGAAGGTACTCTTGCGCCCGCCTATCCCGATTCGCTGTGGCGGGCAGGCATTGCGGGCCGAGTTACCGTTGAGCTAATCGTAGGAGTCACCGGCCGGATGCAGTCGAATTCTCTTCGCATCGTCTCGTCGACCCACCCCCTGTTTGCCGCGTCGGTTGCCAGCGCCATGGAAGACGCGAGGTTCGAAGTCGCCGCGTGGCAGGGCCGCCAGGTGAGACAGATAGTTTACCTTCCGATCGCTTTCGAGATCCCATCGCCCAGAGGCGGTAACGGAACCATGGATCAGTAGTTACCCGACAGCCGGCCGAAGATCGGCCGGAACGCGGAGCGTTTTGGCTCCGCTGGGGAGAGGCGGGGCTGACGGGCGCGCCCGCGGCGCGCAGCACCCTGACTTCCTGAACCTGCCGAGCATAGGAGGAGACCTTTACTACACGTCGCACGGCTCAGTGTTTCTTGCGCACCCCGGTGCGCAAGTGGTAGAATCGTTAGTTCCATTGTGGTTACCCAGAGCCGTCGTCATCGTGCTTTCGATCGGTCCACCGCGGGTGTTCCAGTCGCAGGCCCGGTTTCCGGTTTCCGGGAGATTGTGCTCATTCACCAGAGGGGAGGAAGCATGACAGGACTGGCTCGTTTGAGAAACGTAGTCATCCCGCTCCTGTCGTTGGTGCTCGTGCCATTTGTGGCGAGCCCGGCGCAGACGCAGGAGGCGAGGATCACTGGTCAAGTGACCAATGAGCAGGGAGCACCAATCGGTAATGCGCTGGTATCGCTGGCCGCACTGAATATGGGCACGCAGGCCAACGAGCGCGGTGAGTACACGCTCATCGTGCCTAGCCCGCGCGTCACCGGCGGACAGGTGGTGCTTACCGCCCGTTTCATTGGTTATGCCCAGGCATCACGCACGATCACGCTCACCGCGGGGACGCACGAGATCAACTTCGCCCTCGCGGTAGCACCCTTCCGGCTTGGCGAGACAGTCGTGACGGGTGTGGGTGCCGAGACGGACGCCACGAAGCTCACCTTTACCGTGGCGAAGCTCTCCGAGGAGCAGCTCACGCAAGTTCCGGGTACCTCGCCAATCGCTGCCATCGCCGGTAAGGTGGCCGGCGCACGCGTGTCGATGGGTCGCGGAAATCCCGGCGCCCCGCCCACCATTCGGCTCCGTGGTTCAACGGGACTGTTGGTGGGGCACAGCACACCACTCATCATTCTCGACGGCGTAGTCACGGCGGCGAGCATTGCCGATATCGACGCGAATGATGTCGAGTCGATCGAGATCCTGAAGGGTGCCGCCGCCTCGTCGTATTACGGCTCCAACGCTGCGAACGGCGTTATCTCGATCACCACGCGCCGTGGCCGCAACGTTCAGGACAACAGCATTTCGTACACACTGCGCACCGAGTACGGCACGAGCGGCATCGAGCGGTACGTGCCGATCGCCCGGGCCCGGATGGGCGCAGATGGTGTATTCCTCGACGATCCGTATCCGACCACCGGTGAGAACCGCTGGCGGAATCAGGTCAGGGAGTGGACCGGAAGCGGCGACTTCTACCTTACGAACTTCCAGGTGGGCGGTCGCAGCGGAGCCACCAACTTCAACAGCTCGTTCACGCTGGACCGGAACGAGGGCATCATCCCGTTGAAGAAGGGGCAGACTCGCCAGAACGTGCGTCTCAACGTCGACCAGGGGATCGGTGCCGTTGCGGATGTGTCGTTCGGCGTGAGCTACGGCAACAACCGTAACGACTACAACCCCAATGGATCGACGGCCTGGTTCAGCCTGCTTCAGGCGCCGCAGGACATCGATCTGGAATTCCCGTTCCCCGATCAGCCGCGGTTCTTCCCCGATCTGCGCACGCACACGCCGAGCGCACGCGAGAACCCGCTGGCACAGCTCGAGAAGGCCGGGTTCGATCTCAGGCGCGAGCGCATCATCGGATCGTTCTCCGCCCGCTATCGTCCAGTGGATTGGCTGCGGCTCGAGGCTTCGCACGGAATCGACCGCTCCAACCTTCGCCAACAGAACTACACGGCTCGCGGTGCGCTGACTGCCGGAGGTACTCCGGGTCCAGGAGCGCTTACCCGTCACTCGCAGGCGATCTCCTCGGATAACTCCGCGGTGTCGGCCACCTTCCTTGCCCGGCCGTTCGCGAACGTGCGCTCGACCACCCGGGTGTCCGCACTGTACGAGCAGTTCCGCCTGAACTACTTCTTCGGGCGTACGGCAGAGCTGAACGTCACCGATCTCCCCACGCTTGACGCAGGTGCCCAGAGCGAGGGTCAGGTGTTCATCGGCTCGACCGACCAGCTTGGCCGTACGGTGAACTTCCTGGCTGCGCAGGCGTTCGACATCAACGACCGGTACCTGATCGACGTGATGGCTCGTCGCGATGGTTCGTCGTTCTTCGGACCCGATGAGCGCTGGGCCGAGTTCTACCGGGTATCGGGTGCCTGGCGCATAACGCAGGACTTCCCGATCAATGGCGTGCAGGAGCTGAAGCTTCGCGCCGCTCGTGGTACGGCCGGACTGCGCCCGGAGTTCCGGGGCCAGTACGAGACGTTCACCGTTGCCGATGGTCGCATCACGCAGGACCAGCTCGGCAACCGGAACCTCAAGGTCGCTACCCAGACCGAAGACGAGTTTGGGCTGGACATCACCTTCCTCGATCGATTCGACCTGCAGCTGGTGCAGGCGAACCGGACGACGGTCGGAGCCTTCCTCGAGGTGCCGCTGTCTCGCGCACAGACGAACGGCTTCCGGACGCAGTACGTCAATGCCGCAGATGTCAACGCGAGAACCACCGAGGTTTCGTTCCAGACCAACGTGGTTACGCGCCCTGACTGGAGCTACTCGTTCGGCATCATGGGCGACCGTACCAGGCAGAAGATCACCCGTATGGACCGCTCGGCCTTCCGCGTGGCCGCCAACTGCCCGATCACGTCAGGTGGCTGCGTTGCCGACCAGGGTCAGAACGTGTTCTACTACCGGGAGGGAGAGGCGCTCGGTATCATCTGGGGTTCCCGCTGGGTCACGACTGATGCCGAACTTCAGACGATGGGCCTCAATCCGGCCGACTACATGACCAACCCGCTCGGCTACAAGGTGCTGGCAACGACCCGCGGTACGATCGACGAGCGGCCGGTCCGCTACACCGAGATCCAGGATGGCGTGCCCGTCAATCAGTTCAAGATCGGCGACGTCAACCCCGACTTCAGCTTCGGCTTCTCGAACAACCTGCGCTGGCGGAACTTCACCGTCTACGCGCTGCTCGATGGCCAGCGGGGCGGGGATGTCTACAACTTCACCAAGCAGTGGATGACTCAGGACCACCGCCATGCCCATGCCGACATGTCGGGAGTGCGCCCGGAGGACAAGATCGCGAACGCGTTCTTCACCGACGGCGTGTACAATGGCCTCGTGGCGAACGACTACTTCGTCGAGGACGGGTCCTTCGTCAAGCTGCGTGAGGTGTCGGTCGGCTACAACTTCAGCGCGGCCATGCTGGACCGCGTTGGTCTCGGCCGGATGGCGAGCGGTGTGAAGGTCGCGCTCATCGGCCGTAACCTGAAGACGTGGACGAGCTACACCGGTTTCGATCCTGAAGTCACGTCGGGCGGCGATTTCAACTTCCGCATTGACGGCTTCCGCTACCCCAACTTGCGCACCTTCACGGGCCAGGTGGAGATCAGGTTCTGATCTCCTCCCGGTCGGGAGCCATATTCTAGCTATGATTACAATGAGAAGACTTGGCGTGTGGGTTGGGGCAGGAGCGCTGATCGCGAGCGCTGGCTGCGTCGAGCTCGACGTTACCAACCCTAACGAACCAGACATCGACAAGGCACTCGCTACTCCTACGGACGTGCAGAACCTGTTGGCGTCGTCCATCCGTAGCTGGTACATTGCAAGTACCGCGGAAGAACCGTGGATCATGTTTTCGGTTACGGCGGAGGTCAAGGCCGCTAACTTCGGTAACTTCGGGATGCGGTTCAACAACCTCCGTCCGCGCAGCCCTTACGAGAACAATTCTGCTGGCGGCGACGCGCTGGTCGCGGAACGGCCGTGGAGTCTGTTCTATGGGGCGATCGGTGCTGCGAACAACTCCTTGAGGGTTCTGGACGAAACGGGAATGGATCTGCCAGGCGGAACGGAGAAGTACCGCCATCTCGGCCTGCTCACACAGGCGGCGACGCTCATGCAGTTGGGGTTGATGTTCGAGCGGGCGTTCATCACCGACGAGACCTATAACCCCTCGGACGGCCTCGTGCAGCTGTCGCCCTGGCAGGATGTGGTAGCGGCTGCCAGCGGCAAGCTTGAGGCGTTGGCAGCTGCCACTGCCGGTGCGAATCACAACTACTCGGCAGCGGACTTCCCAGTGCAGGGTGGCTTCAACTCTGCGCGGATGCACCGTCTGGCAAACACCATGAACGCCGCCCTCCTGCGTTATCAGGCGCGCCGGCCGACCGACCCGGTCGACTGGAATGCGGTGTTGACGTACGCGCAGAAGGGTATGGGGCAGGGAGACGGCTCGCTGGGCGCCCCGTTCGACCTGAACGTGGTCGGTGATGGAAGCACATGGGTATCCAACATCGCCGCGTACGGCAATCTGGAGTCGTGGACCCGTGTACACATGCGTGTTGCCAACATGCTGGATCCCAGCCAGCCGGATGACTTCACGCTTGCGAACATTATGCCGGGCGATGACAACACCGTGGTGGGGATCACGGCGCTGAGCTCGGCTGACCATCGCGCACGTGGTTCGGCGCTGGCGTTCACCGAGGCGAACTGCGGTGTGCTTCCGTTGAGCAGCGCCTCTCCCTGTGGTGACTTCCAGTTCCATACGGCCGCCATTGGCGATCGCGCACGCGGAATCTGGATGATGTCGGCGTACTCGCACCGCAGGCATCGCCACCACTCCTGGTTTGCCTCGTGGCAGTTCCCGACAGCCCGCTCGGGCCCGGTGCCCTGGATGCTCGCGGCCGAGTCCGATCTGCTGCATGCCGAGGCGCTCATCGAGACAGGCGGCGACCTGACGCTTGCTGCCGAGCTCATCAACAACACTCGTGTCGGAAGGGGCCAGCTCACGCCAGCCACTGCCGGTGACGGACCTGCGTTGTTGCTCCAGTACATCGACTACGAGCGTACGATCGAGCTCATCGATACGAACGGCTGGGAGCTGTATCGCAAGCGCATCCTGGACAACGCACGGTCGTACAACAACATGACACCGTTGAGGGAGGGCACCGTTCGTCAACTGCCGATCCCTGCGGCCGAGCTGGAAGTGCTGGACATGCCGATCTACACGTGCGGCGGTGCAGCTGTCGATCCGACGGGAATGTGCCTGGTTCCCGGAGCTTCGGTTGTGAATGCGTCGCCCCGTAGTGCCGTATCCGGCACCTCGGTCCGGCGTGTTCCGGCGATTGGTTCGTCGATGCCCCGGCGCAACTGATCGCTGATCCAGAAGTGAACGAAGGCGGGTGCGTACCTTTGGGTACGCACCCGTTTTTGTTTTCCCTGCATGTTCGCGATTGGACTACGCCGCTGTCGGCTGGAAGGGGTTGGGACTCTTACCGCGACTTCGCCCTGAGGGCCGGCCCAACGCTTTGCTGGCCAACGTCACTCCGCGGTGTTTCCCCGCCCTGGAGCGTGGGGCCGACGACAGGATTGCGCGGCACCTCCTGGCGCTGCACCATCGGTACGTCTCCGGCAAGCCGCCTGGAAAGTGTCCGCCTAAGGCGGAGCTGCAGCGCCAGCTTCAGCAGGCCCGACGATGGCTTTACGTCGGACAATGGTTTGACGTCTGACGAGGGTCTGACGTGCCTGGGAACCGAGCTGTCGGCGGTGGGCGCCCTTCCTGGATCACTGCCGTGCGGTAGAGAAGCGTTCATTGGTCCTCCTGCCGCCAGGATATCTGCGCAAGATGACGAACGCAGGCAAGTGAAGCTAGTCGCCGCAGCTTCTGTGCCTCCCGCACCATTCCACTGCCGCACCCGACGGAGGCGCGGGCCCCCGAAGGCAGGGAAACCGAGGCGGCTACGCCAGCGCCGCCAACGCCGTAGAAACCACCGCTGCCAGCGTTGCCGCTCCCAGCGCCAGCGGCAACTGGGTCGTAACGTGATCCATCAGATCGCCGCCGCAGGCCAGCGCGGAGAGAATGGTCGTGTCCGAGATGGGCGAGCACTGGTCCCCGAACACGGCGCCGCCGAGAACCGCACCAAAGCAGAGCGACACGTAGTACGGGTCGGGATTGACGGCGAAGGCAAGCGGCATCGCAAGCGGAAAGACAACGGCGTATGTCCCCCATGACGATCCGATGGAGAACGCCACCGCCATGCAGATGGCCATCAGGATGGCGGGGAGGAACATCGGCTGCACGAGACCGCTCGTCGTCTGCACTATGAAGTCCGCCGTGCCAAGTGAACGAGATACGAAGCCCAGCGTGACTGCGAGCCCCAGGATGATTGCTCCCACCGTCACGCCCTTGCACCCGTCGACGAATCCGCTCATCGCCTCGCGCAGCGGCATCCCCTTCAGCATGGCCAGGAAGAACGCGGAGAGAACAGCCAGCCCGAACGCCTCACCTATCCGAACCGAACCGGTGAAGATGAACGGGATGATCGCCACTCCCAGCAGCACGCCGATGGGCACCACGAAGTCCGACAGTCCGGTGGGATACCCGGGCGCCACGCGCAACGTGGTGAGCTCCGAAGCGGCAAGCGGCTGCGCGCCGGGAGCGTTAAGCTGCCCGGTTTCTCTCGCCCGACGGATGGCGCGGCTCATCTTGCCACCTTTCCACGGAAGCAGACCCAGGGCGAATAGCAGGGTGAAGAGGACGGCAAAGATGCCGTAGAAGTTGAAGGGAATGGAGCGGAAGAAGAACTCGCGCGCCGCGGCTTCAGTGGCGAAAAGCGGCGTCGTCCCTGCCACCAGCCCTCCAACATAGAGGGGCCAGGCGTTGAACGGGATGACGGTCGCCGCCGGCGACGCGGTCGAGTCTACGATGTACGTCAGCTCCTCCTTGGAGATGCGCCGCTCGTCAGTCACGGGACGGACGGTCGTTCCCGCCAGAATGGTGGAGATGGTGCCACCCTGGTGAAACAACATCCCCATGAGCCACCCGAAAAACCGCGCCGAGCGCTCACCGCGCACGATGCGCGCGCCCGTCGCCAGGGCAAACGCGCGGGCACCACCTGTCCGCGTCCACAGCCCGATCAGGCCACCAAGCGACCATAGATACACGATCAGGATGAGGGCGTACGACTCGCTTCCGATGGCCGGCAGCAGGAACGCACCCAATACATTGGGCTGGCCGCTGACCACCCCCGCCACCGCGATACCGAGCAGGAGAGCAGTGATCACCTCTCGCGTGAGAAACACGACTGCGAGCGTTGCCAGCGCCGGGAGCAGGCTCCAGAAGCCGATGTGCTGGCCTGGCTCAGGGGTGGTACGCGGACCGATGAACCAGAGTCCAACCAGAAGGACCAGCCCCGCAAGAAGGACGAGCGCGCTCCGTGCAGTGGTTCGCCGTGGTTCGGGTTCCTCCGCTCCAGCCATTGCCGTGGGATCGACGGCCCTGCCTGTCGTCTCTTGCGCCATGTGCCTCACCGGTTGGGTGCACGGACCTGCACCATATGCGGAACGAGTCCAGCGAAGATGGGCACTCACCCGGGCATCGGCAACGCTCGGGGGGACCCGCGCGTTATCTTAAGGTGTTGCGTGCCTTGACGGTCCCTCGGGACCGGGCCGGACCCGCTCCTGTTTCCTTCGTTTCCGAACCGACGGGCGGCTTACGCCGCGTTTCTCATATGATTCCTGCTTCCGCAGCCCGATCCTTCATGGCCCGACCTTCCAGATCAGGCATGACCGTAGTGCTGGCAGCGGCCATTTTCGCGGTGGGATGCGGTGGGGGATCCGCCGGCGGGGCTCCGGCGCAGGGAGCAAGGGGAGGAGGCTCGGGGGAAGACAGAGTGATCCCGGTCGAGATCGCGCACGCGGAGCTTGGTGTGGCCGAGCGCAGCGTGACGGTGTCCGGCACGGTGGAACCGATCAGGCAGGTGGGGGTGAACGCCCAGCTGTCCGGTGCGCTGTTGAGCGTGCTGGTGGAGGAAGGGAACCGGGTAGCTTCCGGGGCTGTGCTGGCCAGAATAGATGCCAGGGAACTCCAGGCTCAGGTCCGCAGCGCACAGGCAAACGTCGAGGTCACGCGCTCCACCCTGGAGCGCTCTGAACAGCTGCGCGCTGCCCAGGTGATCACGGCGGTCGAGTACGACCGTGACCGGGCGGCGCATCTGGCAGCTGAGGCTGGCCTCCAGCAGCTTCGCACCAGGCTCGGTTTCGCCACGATTCGTGCACCAATCACTGGAGTGGTGACGGAAAAGCGCGTCGAGGCAGGTGACGTGGTGGCGCCGCAGACCAGGCTCTTCACGATCGCCGATTTGTCCACCATGGTGGTACGGGTGCCGATTTCCGAGCTGGATGTCGCACAGCTTCGTCCTGGCCAGAGCGCGGAGCTAGCCCTGGACGCGCTCTCCGGTCGCCGTGTGGAAGGCCGGATCCGCCGAATCTTTCCATCGGCCGACAGCACCACCCGGCTCGTACCGGTGGAGGTAGCGCTCACCGGCAGTGGCGCCGAGGTGGCGCGTCCTGGTTTCCTGGCCAGGGTGACGCTTCAGCTCGACGGACGTCGCGATGCGCTGCTCATACCTGCCGCCGCGGTGGTGGCATCCGCTGGCGAGCCGGCGGTGTTCGTGGTCGAGGAGGGGAGGGCCGTGCGGCGGCGCGTGACGCCAGGAGTCAACTTTCGCGGCCGGGTGGAGATCCTGTCGGGGCTGGAGGCGGGAGCCTCGGTAGTGGTCGCTGGTCAGAATCAGCTCCGCGATGGAATGAACGTGCGCATCGTCGCCGCGCCTCTGGCAGGTGATGCAGTTCGCGCCGAATCGCTGGTGACGCCCGATACGGCGGCGAACCGTTCAGGCGGGGGGACAAGTCAATGACGAAGAAATACCGCGGCCTCTCGAGCTGGGCCATTCCTCGTCCAGTGGGCACCGTGATGCTCACGTCAGTGGTGATCGTGCTGGGCGCGATGTTGGCGTCGCGCCTGCCTCTCGATCTCCTGCCCAGGATCATCTACCCGCAGGTGCGGGCGAACGTAAACAATCCCGGCGTCGAGCCGCAGGTGCTGGAGGAAACCGTGGCCAAGCCGCTCGAGCGTGCGTTGGCCGTAACGGAGAACCTCACGCGACTGGAGACGGAGGTGGAAGAGGGAAGGGTGGCGGTGAACCTCTACTTCCGCTACGGCACCGACGTGGACTTCGCGCTACAGGATGCGTCCAAGAACCTCGATCGCGCCCGCGGCTCGCTGCCCATCGAAGCGGACCCACCGACGATCTTCAAGTTCGACCCCTCGCAGATACCGGTGTTCGAGGTCGCCTTCTCATCCGAGGGACGTGACCTGGTCTCCCTGCGAAATTGGGTCGAGGACCGACTGCGCCCGCAGCTGCTCACCATTGAAGGCGTGGCCTCGGTGGACATCTCGGGGGGCCTCGTTCGCGAGGTGCAGGTGGTGCTGGATCAGGAGCGGCTGAGGCTGTACGGGCTGACCGTGTCGCAGGTGATCGACGCTCTCCGGCTCGCGAATCAGGATGTGGCCGCGGGGCGCATGTCGACGGACGAGCGGGAACTGGTGGGGAAGACTGCCGGTAAGTTCAGATCGGTGGACGATATCCGCAGCGTGACGTTGATGATCGGGGGCGGCCGGCACGTCCCGCTCTCCGAGGTTGCCACCATCCGCGACACGCATCAGGATCAGCGGCTCTGGGCGCGCCTAGATGGCGTGCCTTCGGTCAAGCTGTCGCTGCGCAAGCAGCCTGACGCCAATACGGTTGCCGTGGCCGATGCCGCGGAGCGGCGACTTACCCATCTGGAGTCGAGCAGCTTCATCCCCGCCGACGTCCATTATCGCGTGATTCAGAACCAGGCGAGCTTCATCCGCAACTCGGTCGCGTCGGTGCGGAATGCGGCGCTGCTCGGGTCCGTGCTCGCAATGTTCGTGGTGCTGGTTTTCCTCAAGTCGTTGCGCAAGACGCTCATCATAGGATTGGCGATTCCGTTTGCCGTGCTCGCGACCTTCATGTTGATGGGGCTGTTCGACCTGACTCTCAACATCATGACGCTGGGAGGTCTCGCCCTGGGCGTGGGGC
>CAYXRS010000058.1:0-19934 GCA_964467195.1 uncultured Gemmatimonadaceae bacterium | reverse complement strand
GAGGTCCGGGGTTCGAGTCCCTGCGCGACCATGCCGAGGCTCCTCTCCTGCTGAGGAGCCTCGGCACATCCGGGCTTCCGTGAGCGACGTCAGCGATCCCCAGGGGAGGACGCGCGCGCTGCGGCGGGCCCGGCTGCCTGCTCTTCGCTGCTCCCTCCGCTTCGCACCCACGAGATACCCGCGCCCTTTGGCGCGTAGACTGCGTCGCATCGCGTGCAGGTCATTTCTCGTCCCTCCAGCAGCTGAGTGCCCGCCGACAGTCGCTCGCCGCAGCGGCACATCCATCCGATATGTCGGGCGGGAACGCCGGCAACCAGGGCATGTGGCGCGATGTCGCGGGTGACCACTGAACCCGCGCCCACGAAAGCGAACTCGCCGAGAGTAAGTCCACAGAGCACGGTTGCGTTCGCACCGATCGTGGCGCCTCGCCCCACCAATGTGGTCTGATACTCGGCCTTCCTGGACACATGGCTCCGTGGCGTCATCACGTTCGTGAACACCATCGACGGACCAAGAAAGACGTCATCCTCGCAAACGACGCCCTCGTATATGCTGACGTTGTTCTGCACCTTGACGTTCCGGCCAAGGCGGACGTGCGGCATCACCACTACGTTCTGGCCGAGGCTGCACCCCTCCCCCACCTCGGCACCGGCAGAGATGTGGCAGAAGTGCCAGACGCGGGTTCCGCGGCCGACCACGGCGCCATCATCCACATAGCTGGATTCGTGAACGAAGGCGCCGCCCGGCAGTTCCCGCATCTCGCTCACCGCGACTCCTCGAGGGAGAAAGTCCGGAGAGGTAAGTGCACTTCCTGTCCGGTGCGCGCTGATTCATAGATGCCCAGGATGAGCTCGAGCGACTTTCGTCCTTCACGGCCGTCCGTTCCCGGAGCTGCGTGACCGCTCAGCACCCGAGCAACGTTCTCGTAGTACGGACCGTGTCCCGAGCCGTATACCGAGAGCGGATTGGGCGCCAAACGCTGTGCCTCCGCCTCCCGGTCGTCGTCATCGTACTCGGCAAACTCCCAATGCTCGATGCGATTCAGAGCGGTGCCACCAACCTTTACGGTACCTTTCTCGCCAAGAACGGTGATCGAGCCCTCGAGGTTCCGCGGATAGGTCAGCATCGTTACCTCGATGGTGCCAATTGCTCCATTGCGAAAGCGCAGCAGCGCCACACCGGTGTCTTCCGACTCGATCCGCCGGCCGAGGGTGGCCGTCTTGGCGCTCACCGAATCGACCGGGCCGATGAGCCACTGAATCATGTCCACGTAATGACTGGCCTGGTTCATGAACGCACCGCCGTCAAACTCCCACGTGCCGCGCCATGGAGCCATGTCGTAGTAGGATTGCGGGCGCTGCCACCGGACCGTCGTGTTGGCCAGGTACAACCGCCCGAATCGGCCACGGTCGATGGCGCGCTTGAGCAGCTGAATGCCGGGATTCAGCCTGTTCTGCTTGACCACGAAGAGAAGAACGCCGTTCTCATCGCAGGCGCGCACCAGTGCATCCGCCTCTTCGAGCCGCGTCGCCATCGGCTTCTCACATATCACGTGGAGGCCACGTTCCGCCGCCTCTATGCCGTGCCGGGAGTGAAGACCGCTCGGCGTGCAAATGACGCAGGCATCTGCTTCTGACTTCGATAGCATCGCCGCATGGCTGTCGAACGCCGGGACATCCCACACTTCGCCAGCAACACGCGCCCTCTCCATGATCGAATCGCACACCGCGACGAGGCGCAGTTCGGGGTGGGCCGCGATTGCCTCGAAGTGGCGCTCGCTGATCCGGCCGCAACCCACCAGTGCAAGCCGAATGGCCGGTGGATGTCCGCCAACCGGCTGATCAGGCATGGACCGCAGGCGCCGCAGCGGCGCTGGCTGTCGTCTGCTGTTCCTTTTCGCGACCGGTGGCGTTACGTGTGTCGATCAGGACCGGGGCGAGCCGGCTCACGCGCTCGAAGTTGATGGCTGAGTGGTCGGTCACGATGATTACTGCATCGGCGCTGGTGAGCTCCGAATCGGTGAGCTGAACGGATCGGCCAACTGCACCCGCCGGCGTATGCCCGTCTTCCCTGATCTCGGGCACGTGCGGATCGTGGTAGTGTACGTCGACACCCTTCTGGCGAAGCAGGTCCAGGATCTCCAACGCAGGCGATTCGCGAAGGTCGTCGATGTCCTTCTTGTATGCCACACCGAGCACGAGCACCCGGGAACCGCGCAGCGGCTTGCCGGCGTCGTTCAGCGCGTCCTGAACCTTGCTGACCCAGAAGGCAGGCATCTCGGTGTTGATCTCACCTGCCAATTCGATCATGCGCGTCTTGTAGTGTAACGTGCGCATCTTCCACGCGAGGTAGTGCGGGTCGAGTGGAATGCAGTGACCACCGAGGCCCGGGCCAGGCGTGAACTTCATGAAGCCGAATGGCTTGGTAGCGGCGGCGTCGATGACCTCCCACACGCTCACCCCCAGCTTGTCGCAGATTACGGCCATCTCGTTCACGAGGCCGATGTTGATCATGCGGAAGGTGTTTTCCAGCAGCTTCGTCAGCTCCGCTGCTTCGGGAGAGCTGACCGCGACCATATTCTCGATGAACAGCTCGTACAGGCGGATACCCAGCGTGGTGCAGCGTTCGGTGATCCCACCCAGCACCTTGGGCGTGTTCCGCGTGTGCCATTGCTCATTACCGGGATCGACCCGTTCCGGCGAAAAGCAAAGGAAGAAATCGGTCCCCACACGCAAACCTCGCTGCTCGAGCTTCGGCAGCATGAGCTCCCGCGTCGTTCCGGGATACGTGGTGGATTCCAGTACGATCAGCTGCCCGGGGCGCAGTGCGGCAGCGATTGCGTCCGTGGCACTCACGACGTAGGACATGTCGGGATCGCGCGTCTTGCTGAGCGGCGTCGGGACGCACACGGAAACGACATCGCAGTCCGAAAGCCGGCGCATGTCGAGCGTAGCGTCGAGCAGCCCGCGCTCGCGGAGCATCGCGACGTCCGCGTCGGGCACATCCAGGATGTGACTCGTGCCGCGGTTGACCAGAGCGGCTACGCTCTCGGATTTCTCGAAACCGAGGACGCGGAGTCCCGCCTTGCCCATCTCGGCAGCGAGAGGGAGGCCGACGTAACCTAGGCCGACGACGCCGCAGACGACGTCGCGACGCGAGATCCGATCAGACAGCGCGCTGTAGCTGCTCATTACGCCAGTTATCGCGGGGGAGAGGTGACGAGGCGGTGAGTTTGCCTCCTTACGAAGCGCCTGATAGCGCGAACCGAAGGCCGGACCTCCAGCCTGGGAACAACGTCACCAAGTGTCGTAACCTGGGCCCGGTCCGATCCGTCCTTGAAATGCCGGTCCAGTCGGCACGAGAAAGGGCCGCCGGCGCCCTGTCGCCAACTTAACGGAAGTGTTGTGGCGCTTCAAGTTAACCGTTATCCCCTGCCTCTCCTTCGGGAGGGTCTGAATGCCCAGGTGCCCTGTTCCCGCCAGGGTTGCCCCCTCGGCACCGACGTTCCGGCCCTCGTTGCAGCCGTAGCGCACGGCGAGCACGAGAAGGCCTACCGTATCGCACGCGCATCCAATCCGTTCGCGAGCAGCTGCGGGCATGGGTGCCACGCACCGTGCGAAACCGCCTGCCGGCGGGGTCGCTTCGGAGCCCCGGTAGCAATCGCCAGTCTCGAGGCGTACGCCGGAGCGTTCTCGACGCCCAGCGCCATTACCCATGCAGGCCCTTGCACCTCGCCTCATGACCTTCGATCCGTTGTCGCCTTGGGCCGCGGCGCGCATGTCGCCGTCTCGCCCGCGCCAAGGCAGCGCGTGGCGATCATCGGTGGCGGAGTGGCAGGCATGGCATGCGCGCACGATCTGGCACTCCTCGGCTATCAGCCGGTCGTGTTCGATGCGGGCCACGAGCCTGGTGGCATTCTCACCAGAACACTGCCTGCCCTCCGATTTCCCGTCGCCGCAGCGCGAGCCGAATGTCTGGCGATTCTCGCCGGCGGAGTAAGCTATCGGCCCGGCGTGCCTATCGCCGACCGCTCTGACATCGATGCCCTCTTCGACAAAGGGTTCGCCGCCGTACTGTTGGCCATCGGCTGCTGGAACAGGCCGACTGCACCCATAGCCAACGCCTACGATGCGATGGAGTTCCTGGGTGACGATCACGCCATCGTAGGGGACTCGGTGGTCATCGGCGATGGCGACCTGGCGGTGGATACTGCGCGCGAGGTGATCAATCGTGCCAATCGACTGGGCCGCTCGCAGCGAACCGACCTGGTGCTTACGGCTCGCCTCGAGGAGGTGACAGCGGCGCCGCATGCGATTGCGGCAGCCATGCGCGAAGGGGTCGCCGTGCATGCGGGCTGGCTCCTCGCCCGAATGCACCAGGACGCCGCGCATGGACTCACGAGCGTCGAGCTCACCCGCGACGGCGGTCGCACAAGGCGCGTATTCACTTGCGCGCACGTGCTCGACGCAAGGTCTCGTCTCCCCGACGCATCGCGGCTCGAGATCGGGCTCGACGGACACGGATACGTTGCCGTTGATCCGGACACGCTCCGGACGTCCCGGCCTGGTGTGTGGGCTGCCGGCTCATGCGCGTTCGGCCACCGCTCGATCGCGCACGCCGTGGCTGACGGTAAGCGCGCGGCATGGCAGATAAACGCCGCCATCACGGGCCGGCGCCTCACGCATGCTCTTAGATCGGCGTGGGTGGAGGCTGACGATCATTCAGCAGCCGCTGAACGTGGTGGGGGTGATCCACGGTGTATCCTCCCGTCCGTCAACGTCGTTCCAGCGGATCCGTTCTCCCTCTCCTCACAGCCCGACCATGCCCATATCGCAGCCGAAGCGGCCCGCTGCCTGGACTGCACCGTTGTCCCGCTGGTGGATGATGAGTGCACGGGCTGCGGGAAATGCGTGGATGCGTGCGAACCTCGCGCCATCACGCTAGGCAAGCATGGGATCGCAGTGGTCGATGGAGAGCGATGTACACGCTGCGCCGCTTGCGTTGATGCCTGTCCGGAAGGAGCGATCACACTGGCGCGCGCAGTGTGGGAAGAGCGGCTTTCGGATCAGGCGATCCCCTCCCCGGGAGTTCCGGCTGATCCGTTCTCGCAGGTAACGCGGCTTACGCCCCGCTGACCACCGCTCCCTGGCTACGAAGCCGCCCCACGCCGGCGGCGTCGAGGCGCGCCAGCACCACGAGCTCCTCGCCGTTGGCGCGCTGTTCCACGACTTCGCCAAGACGGTGGACCTCTGCGATCAGACGCCCGTCAGCGGCCGGAATCCGTACTTCGGCTACTGGGCGTAGCCGCTGAATGGTGGACAGCAAGGCCCGACGCAGCGGGTCGAGACCATGTTCGCCCAGGGCGGACACGAACACGGAATTTGGCAGGAGATCCGTAACGCGTGACTGGAGACTGAAGACCGCCTCATCAGACAGCACATCCATTTTGTTGAAGACGTGCAGAACGGGCTTCTCGTTTGCCTCGAGCTCGGCAAGCACACCATTGACCACTATTCGCTGCTCCTCCCACATGGGGTGACTGGCATCGATCACATGGAGCAGCAGGTCAGCCTCCCGCACTTCCTCCAGCGTTGCGCGGAATGATGCGACGAGATCATGCGGAAGCTTGCGAATGAAGCCGACGGTGTCCGTGATCAGCGCTTGCTTGGGCTGGCCGAGCGGTACTTCGCGTGTGAGCGGGTCGAGCGTTGCGAACAGCCGGTCTTCCACGAGGATCTCGGGCGATGTGGAGAGCGCCCGGAGAATGGAAGATTTGCCGGCGTTCGTATAGCCGACGAGTGACGCCCGAAAGGCATCACGTCTCCCCTGCCGCTGCACCTCTCGCGCGCGCTGAACGTCCGACAGCCGACCCTTGAGCAGGCGGATGCGATGGTTGATCAGCCGCCGGTCCGTTTCGAGCTGTGTCTCGCCAGGACCGCGCACGCCGATTCCACCGCGGAACTTCTCGAGGTGGGTCCACATTCGCGTAAGACGCGGCAGGAGATACTCGAGTTGCGCCAACTCGACCTGCATTCGCGCCTCGCTGGTACGGGCGCGAATGGCAAAGATATCAAGTATCAGCTCGGCGCGATCAACGACGCGGCAACCAACAGCCAACTCTATGTTGCGTCCCTGCGCGGGCGTCAGCTCATCATCGAAGATGACGAGAGTCGCGCCGCGCTCCACTACCGCGAGACGTAGCTCCTCGACCTTTCCCTTCCCGAGATACGTACCCGGGTGGGGTTTGGCGAGCATTTGCGTGATCTCACCAACGACCATCGCGCCGGCGGTGTCCGCCAGACGCGCCAGCTCCTCGAGGTGCTCCTCCAGCTCGCGCCTGGCAGATGGCCCCTTGGTCGGTGCGCCCACGAGCAACGCGCGCTCTGCCGGCGTGGCCAATGAAACAGGCTCCCGTGAAATGGCCGCTGCTCCTGGTTCGGTTACGCGCGGGCCAATCTAGTTGCCAAAAGCGGAAAAGCGGCCCACGCGATCGTACGGTACCGAAACGGTTCCCACCCCGGTGGCCACCTGAAGGTCGCCCGCCACCCGGTAGTTGACAGTGCCCGTGCGCATCATCTCGCGTCCTACGGCGCCGATCCCCGCCCAGCGGAAGTCGAGCGGCAGGCGAACCTGCATGGTGTCCTGCTCGGCAACCGTGAACTGGGTTTCCGTGCGTCCCGAGCCCACTGGTATGGTATCGACATACAGCCGGTATGTCATGCTCGTCGCGTCGAGACGGTACCGATTCGGGTTGTACACACCAAGAATGATGTCGATCGTCCCTCCATCCAGGCCTGCCCCGCGAACGATCACATTCTCGAAAGTCACCACGGGCTCCTCGAACGCCCGACGCATCAATGTGGCACAGCCTGCGACGACAATTAGCGTAACGAACGACAACCCTGTCAGCCTTCGCATGCGGCCTCCTGCTGAAGAACGTTGCCGACGAGCCATCCCGTCAGCCGACCCCTGTCTCGAGCAAATCGATCAGCGACCTGCCCGCCCGGAAAGAAGCTCCTTTGCGATGATACCCGTGACTGCGCAGCAGTTCCAGCCTATCCGCCGGGAGAACCGTCGAGACGCCGGAAGAGCGGGAGTGCCGCGAAGCCTGTCAACAGCACGGTCACGCCGAGAATCACGGTCCGCCACTCGATCGCCAAAGCGAGCACCGCACAGCTCAGCAAGCCGGCCATAGGGATGAACCTCGGATACAATCGGAGATCGGAAGGCATACGAAGCGCAGCCCAGTTGGCAATGCCATAGTAGACGAGAATAGTGAACGATGCGGTACGCGCCACCTGCGAGAGCGTCCCCGTCACCGCGATCAGCGCGGCGATTGCTCCGACCAGCAGGCCGGCCCGTACAGGCACTCCCCGGCTTGGATGCACTGCCGCCAGCCAGCGCGGCAGATCGCTCCGACGCGCCATCGCGAAAGTCATTCGGCCAAGCCCAAGCAGTTGTGAGAGGATCACACCGAGCATCGCGGTCACACCACCTACCGACAGCGCTGCCGGAAGCCAGGCGACCCCTGTAGCTTCGCCGGCAACACGAAGCGGCGCGGCTGTCGCGGCCAGCGCCGGAGCACCCACCGCGCCTACCGCCACCAGGGCGACCGCCGCATACAGCAGGAGCGCGCCGCCAAGAGTGAGCAGGACAGCACGCGGAATATTGGGCCCGGGGTCGATGACCTCCTCGCCCAGCGTCGCTATCCGCGCGTAGCCCGTGTATGCGAAGAACAGAATTGCTGCTGATTCGAGTATGCCTGGAACTCCAGCCGGTGCGAACGGGCGCAGGTTCTCCACGGAGAATGCCTGAGCGCCCACCGCGATAAACAGCACTAGCGACCCCACCGAGAGGGCGACGATGAAGAGATTAGCCCGACTGGACGTGCGAATACCGAACGAGTTGAGCACGGTAAAGACGACGATGGCGCCGACTGCAAGGATGCGCGGTGATACATCGGGAATAAGCGGATCGATGTAGCCGGCGAGTCCGAGAGCCACAGCACCCGCAGCGGTGATCTTGCTCGCGAGGAACATCCACCCTGCAGCAAAGCCCGCCAAGGGATTGAGCACGCGGTACCCGTACTCGTAGGTTCCGCCCGCCCGCGGGTACGCTGCCGCAAGCTGAGCCGAGCTCAGCGCATTGACGCTGGCTACCGCTCCGGCGATGAGAAGGCCGACAAGAAATGCCGGCCCGCCCACGCCAGCGGCCACCCCGGTGATGACGAAGATGCCCGCCCCCACGATGGCACCGAACCCGATTCCCACGGCGTCGCGCAAGCGTAGGGCACGGCGCAGCTCATGTCCCGATGGCTCGCCGCTCATGTCGCGGTCGTCACGCCTCTGCGTCTCTTGGAGCTCCATCCCTCAGTTTCGCCCACCAGGCCAGCCTCCTGGCGACCTCGCGCTCGAATCCAAAGGGGCCGGGAACGTAGAAGGTGCGGCCGCGAAGCTCGTCGGGCAGGTATTCCTGCGGAATGTAGGCCTCAGCGGAGTCGTGCGCGTACTGGTAGCCTACATGGTGTCCCAACTCGCGGTGCAGAGCGGTGGGCGCGTTTCGCACATGCAATGGTACGGGAGCGGCTGGCGTCTCTCGTGCCGCCTCCCTGGCCTGAGAGAGCGCCACGTACGCGCTGTTCGATTTCGGGGCTGTCGCGAGGTAGATCGTCATCTCGGCCAGGGGAAGAAAACCCTCGGGATCGCCAAGCATGTGGTAGGCGTCGCGGGCGGCGATGGCGAGCTGCAGCGCCTGCGGATCGGCGAGCCCGATATCCTCTGCGGCCATGGCGATCGCTCTTCGGAAGATCGTCATGGAGTCTTCGCCGCCCTCGATCATGCGAGCCATCCAGTAGAGGGCGGCCTGCGGATCACTTCCACGCAGCGACTTGTGATAGGCCGAGAGCAGGTTGAAATGCTCCTCCCCAGCCTTGTCGTGCCGGGCGAAACGCAGCTGCATCGCCTCGCGCACGGTCGCCAGCTCCACACTCCCACCGGGCCCTACCAGACCAGCTGCCGCCTCGATCACGCTGATCGCTCGCCGAGCATCACCGTCTGCTTCATTCGCAATCGCTTCGAGCGCTTCGTCAGTGACGCTCAGGTCGAGCGATGCCAGCCCCCGCTCCCGATCCGACACCGCCCGCTGCAACAGTCGCATGATCTGCTTGGGCTCGAGCGGGCGCAGAACGAACACACGCACTCGCGACAGCAGCGCGCTGTTGATCTCGAAGCTCGGCGTCTCCGTTGTGGCACCAATGAGCGAGAAGGTTCCCTGCTCCACGTGCGGCAGCAGACTGTCCTGCTGCGCCTTGTTCAGCCGGTGAATCTCGTCGATGAAAAGAATTGTGCTCTTGCCTCCCGCAGCCAGACGTTCAGCCGCTTCCGCGGCGATTGCACGAATTCGCGGCACCCCCTCGCTGACCGCGCTGAAGGGAACGAACACGCGGTCGTTGCCTGTCGCAATGAGGCGGGCGAGAGTCGTCTTGCCACTGCCTGGTGGTCCCCAGAGGATCAGCGAGCCGAATGTTCCGCTCTCGATCGCTGCCCGCAACGCGCGCCCAGGAGCGAGCAGGTGCTCCTGGCCGGCGAACTCCTCCAACGATCGCGGCCGCATCCGCGCGGCGAGAGGTTCACCGGCTGACGTGGCAAACAGGCTCGGCTCATCACGTGAACCGCCGCGCCTTCCTCCAGCACTCATTGCGGCAGGCCCACCAGCAGCCGCGCTCCAAGGTAGAGCGCGCACCCGAGAAAGAAGGCGCCTGGGAGACGCCAGCCGCGCTCATGCTGGAACTCCGGTACGAGGTTCGAGGCGCCAACGTAGAGCGTTACGCCGGCGGAGAGCGCAAGGCCATGAGTCCGCAGGGGACCGACGAAGTCCGTCAACAGCGCTCCGGCCACAGTGGCCGAGCCCAGGGCCACCGCTGCCAACAGCGCCACCGTTCGGCTGCTTCCGGCCGCCAGAAAGAGGCTAGATACGGCAAGACCCTCGGGAAACTTGTGCAGCACGATCGCCGTGAAGATCAGAATTCCCAGGGCTTCGCTAACGAGGAATCCGCTTGCAATCGCTACGCCATCCACGAACGTGTGCAGCATGAGTCCGGCAAGCGCCGAATGGCTCACGACGCGCGATACGCGATGCGTCTCTTCTCCGAAGTGGAAGTGCGGAGCGAGAGTATGCTGAGTGAGGTGTACGGCCACGTAGCCAATGAGCGCCACCATCGCAGCCAGCCGACCGCCCCGAGCGATGGCTTCTGGAAGGATGTCCAGGAGCGAGGCCGCGATCATGAAGCCGGCGGCGAGGGCTACAAGTGTCTCGATCGCCCGGACACTCCACTCACGGCGCCACGCAACGGCAGCGGCACCCGCCAGCATGGCACCGGCGGTGATCGCCGCGAAACTGATCTCGGGTCTCGTCACACGACGGTCAAGCCCAGCGTCGTCGCCATGCTTTCCACCGCCTCGGCCAATTCCGGTGCCGGAGGATAGCTGCGTCGCGCCAGCTTCCAGCTTCGGGTGCGAATCCGCTTGCTTTCCTCCAGCCCTTTTCCTTTGAGGATGTAGGCCCAACGGTCCGTGCGTGCGTAGATGAACAGTTCGAGCACCGCATTGAGCGTCAGTTGATCATCGCCGGTGAAGCAGGCGATTTCGACGCCCCCGAACGACGCCAAGGGCACCTTCAACCGGGCCACGGCGTCACGCACGTCCGGGAGCGGCAGTTCCTCTCCCTTCCAGCTTCGGTCGGATCGCTTGTCCTCCACGGCGACGTCTATGGCCGGCGGCATGTCCTCGAGAAGCGCGTGGAAGAGGTCTACTACGCGCTCGGCGTTCGCCACCACGTGCGCGGTGAAGAGGCCGCCCTCCTCGGTGAACTGGAACCCATCCGCCGCACTCCGGAAGCGTCGCCAGATCGAGGTATCGGGCCGTCTCCCCCTGAAGAACATGGAGCTATTCCTCGTCCGGGCCATTTGAGAGGCGTCTGAGGATCTCCCTGGCCTTGTCCAGGAGTCCTTCGCGCGCGTTCCGCGCCGGATCGTCGAGCACCCACTCCAACAACTCGCCCAGAATGCGTCCGAGAAAGGGTCCGGCGGGAACACCGATGGCGCGGAGATCATCACCGTCTACGGCAAGATCGCGCACCTCGACCGGTTCCCGGAAGGCCATGGACACCAGGCGCCTGTGGAAACCCCGCACCGCGGCACCATCGGGTGCGGCCATTCCGGAAGCGCGTTCCGCCGCGAAGCGCGCATTGGCCAGACGGACGAACGCCGGCGCTCTCACCCGTCCCACTGACGCCACCCATTGCCGTGTCCTCCGATCAGAGACATTGCCACTCATCAGCAGATCTCGCATCTCGCCGCCGATACGTCCCCATGCGTCGATCAAGGCGACGCACCAGGCTGTCTGCGCATTTGAGAACCGAAGCTGACGGAGCAACCGCTGCGCGTCGCGCGGCGTCAACGCGAGAAGGATTGAGCAGATGCGGTTGATCAGCCGCTGCGGCTTCCCTGGCGGCCCTGGCCGCGGAAGGAAGTCGGCGGTGCCCAGGTCCACCTTGCCCGCCGCGGCAAGCTCTGGCAGCAGTGCGGCGAGCGCGCCGCTGCGCCGCCACATCTCGAGCGCGTACGACGGCTGCGCCACCTGCTCCATCGTCTTCTCCAGTTCCTGCTTCACCCTCTCAGCTGAAAGCCGGTCGAGGTGAGGCGCGCTCTCCACTATTGCGTCCCACGTCTCCGGCTCGATCTCGAATCCGAAGCGGGCGGCAAAGCGAATGGCGCGCAGCGCACGCAATCGGTCCTCCCGCATGCGCGCGCGAGGGTCTCCCACGGCACGAACGAGTCCATGCTGTAGATCATCGCGCCCGCCGAACGGGTCGTGGAGGCGATCCAGCGACGGTGAGTAGGCGATCGCGTTGATCGTGAAGTCGCGGCGTGCAAGGTCGTCATCGAGCGACGCACCGAACTCCACCACGGCATGCCGTCCATCAGTCTGAACATCCCGCCGAAACGTCGTGACCTCGTGCATCGTCCCATGTTCGTCGAGCACGCCCACGGTACCGAACTGAATGCCCACCGGAATCGTGCGCCGAAACAGCCGCCGCACCTGCTGTGGGAGGGCCGCCGTGGCGAGGTCCCAATCCAGATGGCGCTCACCAAGGAGGGCGTCGCGGACCGCGCCCCCGACGCACCACGTCTCGAAGCCGGCGCGTTCCAGCTTGCGGGCTATCGCCCGCACTGTTCGGGGCGGAGCCAGGACCGCATCCGATTGCCTCCTTCCTCCATTATCTTTCTTCGCCATGGAGTTGACCACACTGCTTGCCGCATCCGCGGCATCCGATGAGTTCAGGGGCGACCTGCTCGGTTTCGTAGCCGGCGGGAGCTCGCCGCGCATTCATCTCGTGCGCCGAGCGCCTTCGGTCAAGGTAATTCGCTTACTCACGCAGCTATTGCATGCCGAGCCGCGGCTGGCTATCGAACGCGTGACGATCGATGCGCGCTCCAACTGCTCAGCGTTCGACGGTCGGCTGGACGTGCACACCGCTGTGGCCACACACCACTTCGACTTCCGCTGGGACTGCCAGTGGCGCGCCGAGCAGGAAGGTTGGACGGACGACTTCGGCTTTCCCGATCAGATCCGGGCTGCGGATGAGTTCGGCTGGCGCTGTTTCCGTACATGGCGACAGGCGGGCATCTCACCTGCCGAGCCGCCAAGTGCCATTGCCAGCTAGCCTTCGAATATCGCCCGTAATGCCTCCTGCGACAGCCCCGCGCCAAGACCCAGCGCGAGATCTATCCGCGCCTGCTGCGGCCTGCGGCCCCCGGCGAGTATGGCGCCCGCCTCTCTCAGCCTCCGCCCGCCCCCAAGGTAGCCATAGGTCACTCCGACGCGGCCGCGTGGCACGCGGGATGAGACCACCACCGGCTTGCCATCGGCAAGCCAGCGCTCGATCCCGGCCACCATGTCCGGTGGCACGTTGCCGCGTCCAAGGGCCGCCACTACGACACCATGCGCCGTCGCGCGCGAGGCGTCCAGCAGGCGCGAGTCCGCCCCCGCCCAGGCGTAGATGATGTCGACAGGCTCGGCTGGCGCTGAAGACTCCAGGAGATGCATCGACTCGGGGAGTGCCCGCCGGAAAATGACCTGACCGTCGTCGAGTACACCCACCGGTCCAACGCCTGGACTATCGAATGCATCGAGCAGATGGCTGTGCGACTTGGTGACATCAAAGCCCGCGAAGATCCGCCCTGAAAGAGCTACGAGCGGACCGTAACGACGTGCCTGCGGACTGGCGGCGACGCGTACGGCATCGAGCAGATTTGGCGGGCCATCCCACCCCAGATCGCTCGCGGTGCGCATTGCACCAGTGAAGACGATCGCCTTGCCGGGTCTGACCGACCGCGCCACGAGGTATGCACTCTCCTCCAGCGAATCGGTTCCGTGGGTGACGACCACCGCCTCGACCTCGGAACGGCTTAACTGGTCCCTGATGCGATTCCGGAGCTCCCACATCCGGGACAGCGTCATGTGCGGTCCGGGATAGGCTCCCCAGTCATCAATCTCCACGTCGGCGATGTCGCGGATGCCATGCGTAGCCGCAAGAATCTCGTGCCCAGACAGCGCAGGCACGGCACCGCCGCTGGCGGCGTCGTGGCGCATGGAGATGGTACCGCCCGTGAAGATTATCGGGATCATGCCGGATGGTTATCTGCAGCAGGCAAGCAACAGGGCACCGGTCGCCCCATGTTTCCAGTGATGCACCCGCCGTGGTCGGGCTCGCGCATCAACCGCAAAGCACGGTCCCTCCATTGACATTCAGCACTTCTCCGGTGATGTGCCGGGCTGTCGCGGAGCAGAGAAAGACGACTGGGCCGGCGATGTCCTCGGCACTTGCTATCCGCCTAAGCGGGATCGTCCGCACGATCTCCTCCATCAAGCCACCGACGAAAACAGGAGCAGCCATTTCGGTATCCACCCAACCCGGCGCCACCGCGTTGACGGTAATTCCCCGCGGAGCCAGCTCGATCGCCAGCGATTTTACCAGGGAGATGATCGCGCCCTTGGCGGCGGCATAGTCGGCGTGCATCGCTTCTCCACGCTGACCAGCCGTGCTCGAGAGCAGGACTAACCGTCCGTCATTCGCAACGTGAGCGGCAGCCAGTCTGGCTGTGTGGAAGATCGCGTCGAGATTGTGGCGCAGTGTCTCACGCCAACGCGTGTCCGGCATGTTGGCCACCGAAACCGCCTCGGTCGGCCAGATACCGGCATTGCCGACTACGATGTCCAGTCCGCCCAAGGCGTTGAGCGCCTGGTTAAAAAGGCTGTCTGCGCCCTCCTTCGACGAGAGGTCGGCGGCGAATGCCGAGGCATCCCCACCTGCTCGCCGGATCCCGTTCGTAACCGCATCCGCGTCCCCGCCGCGCGAGCGGTAGCCGATCACCACGCGCGCTCCACACTGCCCCAGCAGGCGGGCGGTTGCGGCACCGATGCCTCGAGATCCCCCGGTTACGAGCGCCCGCCGTCCGGTCAGCGATATCACAGCTCTCGCTCCACGAGCTCGCAGATGAGGTGCTCAATGCACAGGTGAATCTCCTGCGCGCGGTCGGTGCGATTGGTGGGCACTATCACGGCATGGTCGACGAGCGCCCGCAATGGACCGCCGTCGCCGGCCGTGAAGGCAAGCGTCTCGACTTGCTTTGCCTTGGCCGCCTCGGCGGCACGAAGCACGTTGGGCGAGCTCCCGCTGGTGGAGTGGATGATCAGAAGATCCCCGGGTCGGGCCAGCGCCTCCACCTGCCGCGAGAACACGTGCTCGAATCCCATGTCGTTGGAAGCGGCCGTGAGCAGCGAGCTGTCGGTCGTCAACGCTATCGCAGGATAGGCGCGCCTGTTCCGGGCGTACCGAACCACATACTCCGTGGCGAGGTGCTGAGCGTCGGCGGCGCTGCCACCATTGCCGCAGAAGAACAGCGTTCCACCCCGCCGGACGGTCGCGCGCACCAGCTCGGCGGCACGCGCTATGTCCGGTTCAAGCGCTACAGCGGAGCGAGCTGCAAGATCCGCCAGCTCCAGCAGGGCACGGGTAAGCTCGCTCATGCACGCCCGAGGAGAAGTTCACGCAGCCGAGCAAACACGCCCACCGGCATGGCAGGAAGCGGCGGTACTCCAATGACGGGCAGATCGCTCAGAAGTCGCTCCGCGTTGGTATGCGTCAGAAGCTGCGCCTGCTCATCGGCACCGATCTCCACGAGCCAGCGTCGCGCCGCTGCCAGCGATCGCAGATCCCCGTGGTTGTCACTTGCGATGCAGTCCACAAGTCCGGCCTGGAGCAGCTCCCGGGCGAGTCGCGACCTGTTGGAATTGCCGGTGAGAATGGTCGCGTCTATCTGCATCGCGGCACCGGCGGCGCGCCAGTCAAGAACCATCTCCAGACGGCAGCCACCATAGCGCTCCGGGTGTGCCAGCACAGGAACGACGCCGCTCTCTCGGATACGCCGGAGCTCCCGCGCCGCTCCGGGCGGCACAGTCAGCCTGGGGAACTCTACCAACACTGCGGTCGAGCGTCCGAGAGTGAGATCGCGCGACGAAACATCGATGCCCGGGGCATCGAGCATGATCTCCCAACCGCGCAGCAAGCGGGGCGTCGGTGGCGCATAGGCGACCAACTCCTCGAATGCCTCGGCGTATCGATGATGCGGCACGCGTCCAGCCTCGGTGGCCGCGAGATGTGGCGTGCACACCAGAGTATCGACACCTTCTCGCCCGAATCGCTCCAGAATCGGCAGCGTCACGTCGAGCGATGGTGAACCATCGTCTACTCCGGGAAGGAGGTGCGAGTGGATGTCGATCACGGCGCGGTGCCGGCGAGTGACGCAATGCTCCGCATGGCTCTGATGCCGCGCTCGGGGAGTGATCCCGTCTGCCCGGCGCTCGCTTCGAAGGCGTACGTGACGAGCGCGTCCACGGTGAGCAGATCCAACGCGCTTTCACGACTCATCAGACCCTCGGCCAGCGAACGGGCCAGCAGCGACTCCGCGGCATCCAGCAGCCGGTCCGGCGCCTCTGAAGCATCCGCCAGCATGTACGGGCCCATTGCCGTTCGAAGTCGTGCCGCGAGTTGCGCCGGCGGCGCGGGGACGCGTCCTTCCAGCCATTCGGCGACCGTCACGGCGCCCCGGCAAGGGCCGACCGCACAGCACCCGCGGCACCCCTGAGCGCGTCGCCGATCCGCCCCGGATCGGAAAGACCGGCTTGCGCCATGTGAGGCTTTCCACCCCCCCGACCGCCGGCGGCAGACGCGATCTCGCGAACTATACTGTCGGCGCGGAGCCCGCGCTCGCGAAGATCATCCGTGACCACCACGAGCAGCGAAGCCTTTCCTTCATCGAACGACGCCGCGAGGACGCCGACGCCCGTGGACATTCGCTCGCGGAGGGCATCGCCCATCGCCTGGAGCTCACGCGTGTCTCCAGCTGCAACGCGTGCCGCCACAAGCCGGACTCCGTCGACAAGTTCCGCCTCCGAGATGAGCTGCTGTAGCTGGTCGCCACCGCCCCGCTGCGCCTCTTCCAGGCGGCGCTGAAGTGAACGCCGCTCCTCAACCAGCGTCTCAACGCGACGCACCGCCGCATCGACCGGAGTCCTGAGGACCTGGGCGATCCGGGAGAGCCGCTCGGCGTCCGCGCGCAACCGGTCATACGCTTGTGACCCAGTCACCGCCTCGATCCGGCGCACGCCCGCAGCAACGCCAGTCTCCGCAACGATGCGAAACAGGCCGATCTCGCCCGTCCGGCGCACATGAGTACCACCGCAAAGCTCCGACGATACGCCAGGAATGGAAACGACGCGCACGACGTCGCCGTACTTCTCCCCGAACAGCGCCATCGCACCGTTGGCCACCGCCTCGGCATATGGACGTTGCGCAGTCTCCAGCGGGAGGTCCTGCCAGATCGCGCGATTTACCCAGGCCTCGATAGTGTCCAGCTGTTCCGGTACCAGCGGGCCGTGATGGGTGAAGTCGAACCGCAGGCGGTCCGGGGCGACCAGTGATCCCGCCTGGTGGACGTGGTCACCGATCACATCGCGAAGGGCCGCATGCAGTAGGTGAGTGGCCGTGTGATGCCGCTGCGTATCACGTCGCCGATCGGCTGGTACGCGAGCGACCACGCGTCCAAAGTTGAACTCGCCTTCCAGGGTTCCAATGGCTGCGATGCGTCCCGATATCTTCTTCACGTCATCGACGAGAATCCGCCACTGCTCACCCACAATCTCGCCGACGTCGGAGACCTGACCGCCCGATTCGGCATAGAACGGCGTCTCGCGCAGCACGACAGCGACTCGGTCTCCCGCCAGCCGGCGAATCGCCGCGACATCGGTGACGACTTCGAAACTGTCGTAGCCGACAAACGAATCGACCACCTCGGCCGTGTCAGGCCGATCCCAGCTCTCGAGATCGGTGAGTACGGCGGTCGCATCCACCACGATCGCCCGCCCCTTCCGCTCCTCGCGCGACTGCTCGCGCTGTCGATTCAACGCACCCTCGAAACCGGTCAGGTCAACCATGTAACCGCGTTCTCGCGCCATCAGTTCGGTCAGGTCTACCGGGAAACCGAAGGTGTCGTAGAGCCGGAATGCGTCCTCACCAGAGATCGTACCGCGCATGGCGGTCGATCCCTGCGTGGTGTGCGCCGGTGCAATCTGGTCGAAGCGCTGCATTCCGCCCCCGATGGTGGCCAGAAATCGCTCCTCTTCGGCCCGGGTCGTGTCCACCAGATATCGCGAGCGTTGCTTTAGCACCGGATACGCCGCACCCATCACGTCGACCACCCGTTCGACGATTGGCGCGAGCGTGGGCTCGCGCCGTCCGAGCAGCCAGGCGTGCCGAACGGCGCGGCGAAGGATTCGCCGAAGCACGTACCCTCGTCCATCGTTCGAGGGATAGACGCCATCGGCAAGAAGAAACGCTACCGCCCGCGCATGATCCGCCAGCACGTGAAAGGATGATGGATCCACATCAAGCCGCGTGCGGTGCGCCTCGGGCACTTTTCCTTCGTATGCAATCCCAACGACCTCTTCGCCGCGCTGGATCAATGGCATGAACAGATCAGTATGAAAGTTGTTCGTCACTCCTTGCATCGCAGCGGCGATGCGCTCCAGACCGGCACCGGTGTCAATGGACGGCTTCGGCAACCGAGTGAGCACCCCGTCGGCCGAGCGGTCGAACTGCATGAAGACGAGATTCCAGATCTCCAGAAAGCGGCCCGCTTCCGCCGCTTCCACGAAGTCGTCACGCCCAAGGTCGACCACCGACGGATCAGTCCATGATACGGCGACGCCGCTCGGCGGCGCCCAGTCGCCGGCGACATTGGCGAGATCGACGTAGATCTCCGAACAAGGCCCGCACGGTCCGGTGTCGGCCATCTGCCAGAAGTTGTCCTTCTCGCCGAGCCCGTAGATCCGCTCATTCGGCAGACCCCCGATTTCCCGCCATAGCTGCCGCGCCTCGTCGTCCGCCTCGAAGACCGTCACACGTATGTGGCGTGGGTCGATCCGCAGCTCCTCGGTGACGAAAATCCAGGCGAGGCGGATGGCCTCGCGCTTGAAGTACTCGCCGAATGAGAAGTTGCCCAGCATCTCGAAGAAAGTGTGATGCCGGGCGGTGTGGCCAACCTGCTCGAGGTCATTGTGTTTGCCGCCTGCCCGTACGCACTTCTGCGCTGTGGTGGCCCGGCGGCCGAAGTCAGGCTGCTCCACGCCCAGGAAGATCCGCTTGAACGGCACCATCCCGGCGTTGGTAAAGAGAAGTGTCGGATCGTCCGCGGGAACGAGCGAGGCGCTCGGGCGGATGACGTGACCCTCCCTCTCGAAGTACGCCAGAAAGCGCGACCGGATGTCCGAAGCGAGCATTCCGGCAATATATGGGGGGCGCTAAGTGGCTGTCAGGCCCGGTATGGTTGCCGTCGCGTCCGCGCAGGCAGAGCGGGCCGACGCGCGAACTAGTCATCCGGGCGGAGCGGTTTCTTCGAGCAGACTGTCGATGGATCTGGCGATGTCATCGCTGTCGAAGCCACGCCGGAGCAGGAAGGAGAAAAGCCGACGGCGACGAGTGCCCGAATCGTGTGCACCGAGCGACCGTAATCGCTTCCTGGCGGCGCCGGTGAGCACTGCCAGCTCGTCCACTTCCTCCTCGGCGAGCACTTCATCGATGGCCGCGTACGCCTCGGCGCGGCCAATTCCGCGCCAGGCCAGCTTGCCCAGCACCCACCGGCGGCCGAAGCCGCCACCCACCAGCTTCGACCTGGCGAATTGTCGGGCGTAGCGCGCGTCGTCCAGGTGTCCGAGCTCATGGAGCCGGCCAATGGCAGCATCCACCAGATCCTCGGGCTCTCCCTTGCGTAGAAGTGCGGTCCGAAGCTCGCGCGATGCCCGCGACTTGGCCGCCAGCATGTTGGTAGCGCGGTCAAACGTGGCAAGAGCGCGAGCCTCTCGGCGTATGGCTTCCAGCAGCTCCGGCTCGGCGAGCACACCTTCGCGGAGACCGAGCCGCACCACCGCCTCCACACCGAGACTGGCGACTACGGTGCCGTCAACAGCGACGTCTACGCGGCCTTCGCGCAGTCGGCTAGGTGACAGGGCGAGAAGCAACGGGATGCTCATCGTCGGCGTTCCCGGCGACTGATGCGGTCCGAAGGAACCAATCCTTTTGCCACCGATCGCGCGAATGATCAGCTGGCAAGACTCTTCCAGAGACTTCGTGGCACGTGTGAGAACAGGACCAGATCATTTCCCCAGTCGATCAGATCCGAGTCGTTGCGTGTGAAGCGCAGTAACCATTTAATGCTGCTCATCTGGCGCGGGTTGCTGTCGCGGAATTCCCCGATCCAAGAAAAAGAGCCGAGGGCGACGCGGCAAGAACGGGGCAGTTTCCGGGTGCCCCAGTCC
>CAYXRS010000057.1:0-20287 GCA_964467195.1 uncultured Gemmatimonadaceae bacterium | reverse complement strand
CGCCTGAACGGTGGCCGCGGCGGCTGCCGGAACGTGTCCCGCGTGGCCGTGGTGAGCGCTGGCGGCATTCGCGCCACCAAACAGCACCGGCAGGACCATCAAGCCGGCTCCATGCGCGGTTGCCATCATGAACGACCAGGCCGTCATCTCCCGGCCGTTCACGCGCATCCCTCCCAGCCGTGGGTGACGGTGTCGTCGCAGCTTGGTGACACCCATGCCCAGCAGCGCTGCGGCGACGGCCAGTTTGACCCAGCGCCCTTGCAGCACCGACCCGGCCAGCAGCGCTACGGCCAGCGCTGCGCCCACCGCCAGAGCATGCCCCGCGGCGAGCGGTGGAAGGGCGCGCCAGATGGCGCGCCCCTTCCGTTCCTGTAGTCCCAGCGCGACGGCAAACAACCAACCCATGCCGGGGTTTGCGCCGTGCAACGCCCCAAGCCCGAGCAGCGTCGGCCAGGACCACCATTCGATGCCGCTCATGAGTAGCAGAACGAGTCAGAGGATGCGTCGCCACCTTGCAGCCGCACCTGGTGACTGCGCATTCCGCCCTCGAGCTCCACCAGAAAGCGGTCCTCGAAGGCCATCCCGCCGTCAGGACCGATGTTGATCTTCGCGATCCACCCCTCGATGCCATCGGGATAGAACTGCGCATCCCAGGGCGAGTACAGCGAGTTGGTGAGGTAGGCGCGCTTGCCGTCGCGGCTGATCTCCACCATCTGCGGGCCGCCATTGCGGGCCTTGTCAGGGGAGCCGGGGTGCGAGTCTCGCCGCACGATCCCGCCGATTCGCAGCGTGGAGACGAGCTTCGGTTCGAAGGGGTCGGATACGTCGTACTGACGCATCTCCCCCGTTCCCCAACAGGAGACATAGAGAAACCGGTCATCCAGGCTGAGGTTGAGGTCGGTGATCATTGGCGGCACCGCCTTGAACGGCTTCAGCGCCGGAGGCAGGTCCTCCTCGGCGGCCGGTTCGGCGGGGATGTCGATGACCTTCTTCACCTTCCATTCACCGGAGCCGTTGCCGTTCGGGTTGTCCAGGTACCAGACCCAGATCGAGGCGGACAGGTCCTCGAGCGAGATGACCACGCCCGCGAAGCCGTACGGACGGCGCGGGTTGTGTGCGGGGCGCAGTTCCAGAACCATCTGGTACTGCGGGCCAAGCTCCAGCTTCTGCTTGTGAGTGCGCTTGCTCATGTCCCACACGTGCAACGCGTTCCCATACTTTCCGGCGAGAAGCAGCTCGGGGTTCACACCACTGGTCACCATGTTGGGCGTGCCCCACTCACTGGTGATCAGCGTGTCCTGTCCGAGATGCCAGAAGAAATCGTAGGCCAGGTGCTGCGGACCACGGTCCTTCTCCCACTTGCCTGTGATCTCGAACGTCTCGTGATCCATGACGAAGATGCCACCAGGACCTTCGCCGTCCGCTCCGCCGAGCGCGTTGATGTAGATGCCATCGGGCCCGCAATGCGTGGTGTGCGGGGCGCTGTAGCCGGTGCGGGCGGCGATAGTCTCGCCGTCGATCACCTTCACGATCTCCGGCTGCCGCGGATTGGGCTTGGTATCGAGGATGTGGATGCGCGATGAGTGGATGCCGGGCACCACCAGGTAGCGCCGTTCCATGTGCGCGTTGGGCGCGAAGCCGCACAGGTGCGAGCTGCACGCGTTCCAGCCGAAGTGATGGAGCTCATCGCCCGGCGTAGGCATGTCCACCTGACCTACCAGGCGACCATACTCCGGCGACTGCGGATTGACATCTACCACGCCCATTGCATCGGGGCGCTGCTTGGTTGGATCCAGCATGACTACGTACGCGAGCTCCTCCGACGGCGCATCCATCGCGAGCTCGGGTGAGGCGTAGAAGGTTGGATCGGGGCGCCACTGCGGCATTGTTCCTCCTGATTCGGTGAGTGAGTAGTTCGTCTCACCGGGTATTGCGCAGGAGGTTGGCGCGACCGGACATGCGCGAGGGGGGTGGGCGGCGTACTACCTGAGGCTGGTTCGCTTTGTGGGAGTCTCCGCGGGCGCCGTCATGCCGGGGGTTCGCGGTAGATCTCCCGGTACAACCAGGCTCGGGCCTTGACCCAGTCGCGGCGCACCGTGCGTTCGGAGACCCCCAGTGCCTGGGCAATCTCCGTTTCCTCCATCCCACCGAAGAAGCGGCACTCCACTACCTGGCGCTGTCGCGGGTCGAGTCGCTCGAGCGCCTCGTCCAGGGCGAGCAGCTCTTCCGGTGCCATATCCGCAGTTCCGCGCTCGTCGGTGAGCGTCACGCGATCCCATGACGCGCCGCGCTTGCTGGCATTCCGCCGGCGCGCGTGATCTACGAGCACCTGTCGCATCGCGCGGGACGCGATCGCGAGGAAGTGAGCGCGGTTGGCGGCGAGACCGGCGACGTCATCAGACAGCTTGAAGAAAGCCTCGTGGACCAGATCGGTGGGATTGAGTGTGACCGCTCCCGCCTCGCCGCGAAGCCGTCGCATGGCGACGTTCCGCAATTGGTCGTAGAGGAGAGGAATGACACGCTCAAGCACATCACGCTCGCCACCGCGCGCGGCGTCGAGCAGGCGGGTGACCTCACCGCGAGTGAGCGAATCGGCCGTCTCCATTCTATTGAAGCCTCGGTGAAGTGAGTTTCCTTGCTCGCGCTCGCGCCAGCCCGGCGCGCGGCTCCGTCAGCGCTTCTGCGACAAGACATCGCCTCCGGTGGCGCCATGCGACGCTGATCTGCGTCGATCGTACGCCTCCGGTGGCTACGTGACGCAGACCACCGTCGATCGTACGCCTCCGGTGACTATGTGACGCAGATCACCGTCGATCGTACAGTAGATCGCAGGAACGTTGAGGACAAGACGGCAAGACCGGTCAGTCCCGTCCTGGTGCAAGGATGCAACAGTTTCGCGCCGCTGATCCCACCTTGCGTTCTGAGGAAGAGCTGGCGGCAGCTGGGATCGCGGTCAGGCGGTTCCGCCTTCTCGCGGAGTGTGAGCACGGAAAATGCCTTCCACATGGCCATCCCTCGGCAGGTCCCCGAGTTGGCAAGAGATGAGGTGAGCAGATGGCCCTTGATCGTCCGATGAATGGTAAGCACGGAGTCTTTCGACTCGAAGTGAGCGGTGGTGTGTCGTCCATCCGCGACTCTCTCAGCTGGCGCCTGGCGACGAGCATTCCACATTGCAGCCTGATCGCGAGCAGCGCGGCCGGAAGCTATGAGCTGCTCGTATCCGAGAATGGGACGGACGCCGGGGTGGTGGTACGCGAGCGCATCGGCCGCATGGTGGCGCGGCTGAACGAATTTCACCCCAGCGAGATCCCGCTCGACATCCGCGTCACAGCTGTCGCGGACGAGCCGGCGCGGCGCCTCGCCAGCGCCTGACGGCGTTCCGATCTTCGAGATCAGACCTACCGGGCGTCGTCGCCGGCGTCGGTGACGAACAGTCGACGAGCGCCACGCCAGGGGGGGAGCCGTGGCGCCGGCGGCCGGACCAGCGGGCTCTCTATGACGCGTCCCGCCGTAGGGCTAGCATGGACGAACCTGTTGTCGCCCACGTAGATGCCGATGTGCTTCACGGTGCCTTTGCCGAAGGTGACGAGGTCGCCAGGCAAGAGCTCGGACGTGTCGCGCGCTATTCCCTCACCCACACGCGCCTGCTGCGCGGCCGTGCGTGGCAACGGCATATCGAGGAGTGAGGAGACATAAAGGACGAGGCCGCTGCAGTCGAATCCTCGTTCCGGCGTCTGTCCGCCGAACCTGTAGCGCGTCCCTATCTGTGCGCGAACAAGCGCAACGAGCGAATCGCGGAGCGCGAGGGGCTGCGCTGAGGGACGGCCCGCTGCGGGCGGCGGAAAGGCGCCCATGGCGTCGAACGCCGCTACTGTGCCTTCGAGGGACCACGGGCTCTCTCCCGGCATCTCCTGAGCCTGGAGCGACGAGCCCGCGGACGCGCAAAACAGCAGTGCAGCGCCCAGGGTCAGGAAGTACGCTACGGGCGTCAAGGCCTGCGCTGGCACAGCGCTCGATCGTGAGACAACGATGCTCCTCATGCCGCGCCGCTTCGCGCGGGGATAATGCAACGGGTTGCTGCTCCAGTTCGACGCTAACGCTCGCCGAGCGGCCGGTCAACCGTTATTTGTGATGATGCTCACATCCAAGGGTCATGTACGTCCGGGACCCCGTTGCGTACAGCATGGTGGTGGCCCTCGGAAGAATGCGCCCGCGTAGCCGACGCGGACGCATTCCTACGATCAGCGACGCTCCTCCGGCATGTCATCTTCGGCACGTCTCTCGCCGGCGCGTTCCGAGCCTTCGCCCAGTGCCGCGTCGTCTTCGTCCACCACACGCCGCCGCACCACAGTCTCCTCCACCACTACCGGACGACTCCGCACCACGTTTTCGGCGTCCCGCGCAGCGTAGCGAACATCTCGCTCGGAATCGTCGTGAGGCACATCGCGTCGGCCGCCGCTGGCGCCGTGTTCGACCACGTACTCACGGTCCTCGGGCTCGCGGTCTCTCTGCCGCCGCCCGAAGCGGAGTTCCCCTTTTCCGCGCCCCACACGGTAGTCGCTGTCGGCGCCAAAGCCACGATCGCCATAGGCACGTACGTAGCGGTCGCCGAAGGTACGTGCTTCATCGTCGGTGACATCGCCGCGACGCAGCGAGGGGATCTCCTCTTCCGCGTCGAAGTGGGTACCATCCATCACAACGTGCTTTGCGTCACGGTCCACCCAGGCGGCCCGAAGCGGCGCCAGCGTTTGGCGATCGCTTTCGCGCAGATCGATGTCCATCATGACCACCACGCCGCTCGACGTATCCACGAGGAGATCTGCCACCTTCCCGATCTCCCTCCCGCCAGACGTATAGACGTTCCAGCCGCGGATGTCCGGCTCGCCGCTCACCATGCGGAACTTCTTCAGCTCCTTCATCGGAGTAAGATGCCGCGCTTCGGCAGGCTCCGGTCCGACGCCGGCCTGATCGCGGACCGCTCGCTTGTTCCGATCGGTGTCCTTCGCCATGCCTCCTCCTATGCCGGCGATGCCGGCGTCATGCGTTCAGGCGATCCGCTGCAGGAGCGGAGAGTCGTTGCGCCACTCGAGCGATGCTGGGATCGTGTCCGCGGGGGCCGAAACCGGCTGGTCGGTCGTTCTCGGCTGGGCGAACAGGAACCAGGCGATTATCGCGACTGCCACCAGGGCTATCACGATCCATATCCAGTTCCCGACTCCTCGTTTCTCCTCGACCCGTATATCCGCCATGGCTCCTCCAATTCTTGTTCGGTGCGGGGGTGCGCGCAGGGCGCCCCGCTGAATACCGGGAAATGCAAGGGGGGCGCCACCGCACCCGGTACATGCCGGACTGCCCCGGTAGCTGGCAGTCGCGGAACACTTTGTGCCTTCGCTCAGCGCGTGAAGAAACCGAAGCAGCCGCTCCGTACGGACGCGCGGGCGCTTCTCCGCGGTCGGTTCGGACATGACGCCTTTCTGAAGGGCCAGTGGGAGCCGATCGACGCCATCTTTCAGGGGCGCGATGCGCTGGTCGTCATGCCGACGGGGAGCGGCAAGTCGCTCATCTATCAGCTCCCCGCGCTAATGCTCGACGGCCTGACCGTCATAATCAGCCCGCTCATCGCACTCATGAAGGACCAGCAGGACAAGCTGTCGGCTCAGGGCGTGGATGCGCTGGCCATGCACTCGCATCTCAGTACCGCCGAGTCGCGAGAGACGCTGCGTATGCTCGGGGAAGGGAACAGCGAGATCCTCTATCTCACTCCGGAGCGCTTCAAGGACCGGGAGTTCTTCGAGGGACTGCTGGTACGTAATGTCGCCCTGTTCGTTGTCGATGAGGCGCACTGCGTCAGTCAGTGGGGACATGACTTCCGACCGGACTATCTGACACTGGGTTCGGTGGCGCGGCGGCTGGGTTCTCCGCCGGTGCTTGCGCTGACCGCGACGGCGACCAGTGAAGTGCGTCAGGACATCGTGCGGCAGCTCGGCATGCGGGATCCGTTCATCACCGTCACCGGATTCGCCCGGCCCAACCTCAGGCTGGAGGTGCGGCGCACGGTGAACAGCGCCGTCAAGGATGAGGAGCTGCACAGGCTCCTTCGCCGGACGCCCGGCGCAGGAATCGTCTACTCCGCCACCATCCGCGAGGCGGAGCGGCTCTACGAGGCCTTCCGTGATGCACACCCCATCGCACTGTATCACGGGAAAATGCCGGCGGCCGACCGGAAGAGCGCGCAGAATCGCTTCATGGCTGGTGAACTCAAGGCGATGGTCGCAACCAACGCCTTCGGCCTCGGCATCGACAAGAGTGACATCCGCTTCGTGGTCCACTACCACTTTCCGGGGTCGATCGAGTCGTACTATCAGGAAGCCGGGCGTGCCGGCCGTGACGGGTTACCGGCGGTATGCACGCTTTTCTATCGCGTGGAGGACCGTCGAATCCAGTCGTACTTCCTCGGCGGCAAGTATCCGGAAGTCGAGGAGGCGGCACGGGTCGCGCTTGCGCTCGAAGCGCATCCCATGGAGACTCCTGTGCCGCTGGAGGAGATCTCGAAGCAGAGCGGCGTACCACTGCGCAAGGCGCGCATCACCTTCATCCTTCTCAAACGGCATGGACTCGTGCGCGAGCATCGGGGGGGAAGCTGGGAGCGGATCGCCCAGGCACTCACCGATATCGACCTCAGCGCCGATCTGACGAGCTACGAGGAGCGGCGCGCACGAGATCGCGCCAAACTCGACAGCATGGTGTCGTACTGTCAGGCCGTGCACTGTCGCACGCGTTACATCCTCGAGTACTTCGGGGAGGACACGGCACGCGAGTGGCGATGCCACCATTGCGATGGTTGCGACGAGATCGATCGCTGGAACGGCGCCGAGGTCACCGAAGCGCCATCGCGCTCGCCGCGCATGGCGGAGGCGTCGCCGGATCCTCGCTGATCCCGGGCGCGCCAGGGACCGCAAGGATCGAAAGTAGCCTCTGCCCCCTTGCCGGGCGCCGCTCGATCGCCGTATAGAGATCGGACCACTGCCACGGTCACGACACGATCTCCATGGACACGACCAACTTCCTGGACTGGAACTACCTGGACAATCCGCTGCGCTCCTGGCTGTACTTCCTGCTCGTTGTCGTCGGCGCAACGGCGCTGCTGGTAGGTCTTCGGGAGGTGCTTTCTCGGCGCTTTCTGAGGATGGGAGAGCGAAAGGAGAACGACGCTCCGCGGCTGATAGGACTGCTGGTGCGCCGGACGCGGCCGGTTGCGCTGGTGGCCGCGGCGCTGGGTCTTGCACTGCTGACGATCATCCCCCCGCCGGGACTCCGGAGGGTGATCGGCTGGTACGTGCTTGTGGCGCTGGTCCTTCAGGCGGCGCTCTGGGCGAATACCGTGATCGGCTTCTGGGTGAAGCGGACGACCGCGCGCCAGCTCACCGAGGACGCCGCCACAGCCACCACGATCGGCGCGCTGGGCATCGCGCTGCGGATCGGTGTCTGGATCATGGCGGTGCTGCTCACCCTCCACAATCTCGGGCTCAACGTCACGGCGCTGCTCACGGGCCTTGGCATCGGTGGACTGGCGATCGCACTGGCCGTCCAGAGCGTGCTCGGCGACCTGCTGGCCGCACTGTCCATCGTACTCGACAAGCCATTCGTCGTCGGCGACTTCCTGGTGGTGGATGAGCACCGAGGCACAGTGGAGTACATCGGGCTGAAGACGACACGCCTGCGCAGCCTGTCGGGAGAGCAGATCATAGTTTCGAACAGCGATCTGCTGAAGAGCCGCATCCGCAACTTCAAGCGGATGTTCGAGCGCCGCATCGTTTTCTCCGTGGGCGTCACCTATCAGACGCCGCACGAGAAGCTTCAGCGCATGCCGGTGATGATTCGCGAGATCATCGAGTCGCAGCAGAACGTGCGGTTCGATCGGGCGCACTTCCAGAAGTACGGCGATTCGTCGCTGGATTTCGAGATGGTGTATTTCGTCACGCTGCCGGATTACAACATCTACATGGACGTTCAGCAGGCGATCAACCTGGAGATCTACCGCCGTTTCACGGCCGAAGGGATCGAATTCGCATATCCGACGCGGACGGTGCACATGGCCTCCGAGTCGCCCGTGCCCTTCGAGCCGGCCGGCAGCCCGGCCTGAAACCCAGACCGCGTCTCCCCCCGGTCCGGTGCGCTAGCACGGTTCGTGAACCTCCGTGCTCGCTCATCCCGAAGAATGGTGAGCGCGCGAGCCGCGGAGCGAGCCGATGAAGCGCAGGGCGAAGATCAAGAAGGCGTGGTACCACCTCACATCCAGCCTCTGGTTCGTGCCGGCCCTCATGGCGGTGGGCGCGCTGGTGCTGGCGCTCACGCTTTCGATTCTCGACCGCGCCGTCGATCTGCATGATCAGGAAGATGAAGGCTGGTGGCTGATCCAGAGCAGCGCCGAGAGCGCCCGGCAGATTCTCACGACCATTGCGTCTGCGTCGGCCACCGTCCTCGGGGTGGTATTCTCGATCACCATTATTGCCCTGCAACTGGCCAGTACGCAGTACTCGCCGCGCGTGCTCCGCGAGTTCATGCGCGACCGCGGTAGTCAGATCGTAATGGGTACGTTCATCGCCACGTTCGTTTATGCGCTGGTGATGGCGCGAACCGTCCGCGACGATGAGAATGGGCTTTACTTCGTCCCGATCATCGGACTCACCGCGGGAATACTCCTGGCGCTAGGGAGCATTGCCGCATTGATCTACTTCATTAACCACATCGCCGAGAGCATCCAGGCTGCCAACCTTATCGCTACACTCGCAACCGCAACGATTCCGCTGGTCGATCGAGCGTTCCCTGGCAGCTGCGGCCAGCCTGCGGAGGACCTTCACGCTCCGGATCCTCCAGGAGCTCCCGTTCCGGCCCCGCTGACGGGATACATCCAGGTCATCGAGGCAGATGACCTCCTCGAGCTGGCTCGTAGACACGACGCCGTGATCGAGATGCAAGTGACGATCGGCGATTTCATCGCCGAAGGTGCCGAGCTTGCCCTGGTGTACGCAGCGACGGCGCCCGACGAGGATTTCCAGCGCGACCTGCACGGTTTCGTGGCAATCGGGCGCCGTCGAACACTCCAGCAGGATCTGGCGTTCGGCGTGCGGCAGATCTCCGACATTGCAGTCAAGGCAATGTCGCCGAGCATCAACGACCCCACCACCGCATTGACCTGCCTGGATCACTGCGGTGTCATTCTCCGGCGGATGGCGATGCGCCCCGACCCGGTAGCGCGTCGGGCCGGCGCGGACGGAAGGTTGCGAGTCGTGGTGCATGGCTCCACCTTCGAGTCCGTGGCCTGGGCGGTATTCACGCCAATGCGCGTATACGCGAGCGGTGATCCCGCGGTGGTGCTACGACTGCTGGATGTGCTCGGGGCGACTGCCAAGATCGTAGACACGGACGATCGACGCGATGTAATCTGGAATCACGTCCGCCTGATCGGTGAGGCGGCGGATCAGGGGCTGCAGGGCACGATGGAGCGTGAGATGGTAAATGAGAGGATCCTCTCTCTGGGACGGGTCCTGGGTCGGCGCGCGCAGCCACTGCTGCTCTCGCTGCGGCGCGACGAGCGAGCCGACGCGCCGGCCGGCTGAGCGACGCAGGAAAAACGGAGTCCGGATATGCGGGCAACTGTCGGAGCGGGGGTCTTGGCTGCCGGGGTGCTGCTCGGCGGTTGCGATGGTCGTCCGGGCGGTGAGCTCCTGTACGAGGCGCTGCGGCGCGAGCGCGGCGAACTGACGGACGTGCAATCGCTGTGCGCTGCGAGGCGCGAGCGGTACGTGGTCTGCGCGGTGCGCCTCGAGTCCAACACGGGACTTATTGCCACCGGCCGCATGCTCCTGCCAGCGGAGGCTACCGGCCCTGTTCCGGCGGTTCTCCTGAACGCGGGGCTCTGGATCGGCAGCGGCGTGATCGATGCGCTGCCGGAGGACTTCGGAGACATCGCCGTGTTGACGATGGACTACCCGGAGAGCATCCCGCGCGAACTGGATCCGGCGGCGATCTTCAAACAGCGGACGCGGCTCCTTCGTGCGGGGCGCGAGATCGCTGCGCGCTTCTCGCTGGCCGGCGAGTTCCTGGCCAGGCATGACCGAATCGACGCCGAGCGCCTCGCGATAATCGGCGGTTCGTTCGCCGTCCCTTTCTCGGGCATCGCCGCCGCGCTCGATGACCGGTTCCACAACGTGGCGCTGATCTACGGCGCGGGCGAACTGCCGACTCTGGCGGCGGCCAATTTCCGCGTGCTGCCCGGCCCACTGAACGCGCTCGCTGCTCGCGCCCTGGCGTGGTCCTTCGACGAGCTCGATCCATCACGGCACGTGCACCTGATTGCGCCGCGGCCCCTGCTCATGATCAACGGGCTGGATGATGACCGCATGCCCCAGCGCGCCGTGCACCGGTTGTTCGACGCGGCTGGCGAACCGAAAGAGTTGGTGTGGATGCGAGGCGGCCATCTCGAGTCCCGCGATCATGCGCTGATCGCTGCGCTGGTGGACACGGCTTTCTCGCGGCTTCCCGTTCTCCGCGACGCGGTCATCCGGCGGAATTGAACGCCGACCCGCCCGCGCCGAACAGCGGAGTCGCAGCTCTGTAAGCAACCTCGTGGTTTGTCAGCTGGCCGGCTGCTGCTGCGTCAGACAGTGCAGTGTGCCAAGTCCCCAGACCAGGTCGACGGCATGGATACCAATGACCTGGCGTCCGGTGAACAGCTCGGCAAGGATGTTCAGCGCATGCCGATCGCTGGCGTCGTTGAATGTCGGCACGATCACGACGTCGTTGGCGATGTAGAAATTGGCGTAGCTGGCGGGCAGGCGCTCTCCTTCCATGACCACCGGACGCGGGTACGGGATTCGCACCACGCGCAATCCTCCGGGGTAATCGCCCGCGGCCAGGTCGAGGCGACGGAAGTTGTCGACGGAACGCCGGTGGTTTTCGTCTGCGGGATCCTCCTCGTAGGCCAGCACGACGGTATCAGCCGCGACGAATCGCGCGATGTCATCCACATGGCCGTGCGTGTCGTCGCCGACGCAGCCCTCACCCAGCCAGATCGTGCGCTGAACGCCGAGGTACTCGGCAAACGCTTTCTCGTAGCCGACGCGTCCGAGGCCGGGGTTCCGCTCCTGGATGCTCGAGAGCAGACACTCTTCGGTCACCAGGAGCGTGCCGGACCCGTTGGCATCGATCGCGCCGCCCTCGAGCACGAGCCGACCGGCGCCGTCGGGCCTGGCCGCCTCGACGAGCGGGATGCCGGTGATGCGCGCGATCTCCCGCGCAACCAACTCGTCGCTGCGAAAGTTTTCGTACTTCGCCCACGCGTTGAAGCGCCAGGAGATCCATTCAAGCGCGCGCTCCGCACCGATGTAAACGGCCGTCGGTCCGGAGTCACGAACCCAGACCCGGTCGGTGGGACAGAGGTGCAGGCTGCAGTTTGACAGATCCACGTCGTGGGAGCGCAGTGCCGCCATCGCCTCCTGGCGTACCTCTTCGCCATGGCAGAGCACGTGCACGTGCTCGTGCCGGTGCAGCACGCGTACGATCTCCGCGTAAACCCAGGCGATCGTCTCGAACTTGTGGGGCCAATCGGGACGGTGGTGCGGCCAGCCAACCCATGTGGCGGCGTGCTTCTCCCATTCCGCCGGCATGCGCCGCGACAAGACGGCTTCCTTCGGCACGCGGGCGGTCAGCCCAGGTACCGATTGAGGATCGGACCGTACGCGTCGATGCGACGGTCCCTCAGAAACGGCCAGTTCCGTCGTGTTTCCTCGATCCGCCTTGGATCACATTCCGCTACCAGCACCGCAGGCTCCGTCCCGGCTTCCGCAATTACGCGGCCGAACGGGTCGGCTATGAAGGAATGCCCGAAGAACTCTATCCCCTCCGTACCAGGCTCGGGCTCGAAGCCCACCCGGTTGGCGGCGGCCACGTACACGCCGTTAGCGATGGCGTGGCTGCGCTGGATCGTACGCCACGCGTCCGCCTGCGCGAGCCCCCACTCCTCCTTTTCGGCCGGGTGCCAGCCAATGGCGGTGGGATAGAGGAGGATCTGTGCACCCATCAGTGCCGTGATTCGCGCCGCCTCCGGATACCATTGGTCCCAGCAGATCAGAACTCCGATGGCGGCGTAGCGGGTACGAAAGACCTGGAAGCCCGTCGGCTTTCCGGGGTCGGCGCCGTGGTGGTAAAACTCGCCTGGGGTGAAGTAGTACTTCTCGTGATAGAGCGGGTCGTCGGGGATGTGCATCTTGCGGTACGTACCGAGCAGCGATCCGTCTGCGTCCACTACGGCTGCGGAGTTGTGGTAAACGCCAGGCGAACGCCGCTCGAAGATCGGAACTACGATCACGACCTCAAGTTCGCGCGCGAGCTGCTGCATCCCCTCCACCACGGGACCGGGGACGGCTTCAGCAAGATCGAATCGTTCGGCGTCGGTCACCTTGCAGAAGTACGGCGCGTTGAAGAGCTCCTGCAGGCAGATGATCTGGGCACCGCGGCCGGCCGCTTCCCGGATGCGCTGATGCGCGACCGAAACGGTGGTCGCGGCATCGCCAGCGACGGCTTCCTGTATGAGGCCGACGGTGAAGGGCGTTCTCGTCATTCGCTTCGACTGGTTGCGGGCGCCGGATCATATCGCGCGGCCGCGCCTCCCCGCAATGCCGATCACGACATCCATCACGTTCGTCCCGGTGAGATCGGTGTGGAGCAGCGCGCCCACGGAACCGAGCGCGGCATGGGCGGCGTGTGACGCCAGGTCGGCATCAGGATCGCGTCCTGCTTCAGCGATGCGCAACCAGGTGGTGGCGTCCACCGTTGCACCGGCGGCATCGGTCTCACCATCTCGCCCATCGGTTCCGGCAGCGAGGACGGAGATATCACCATCTCCACCCTGGGCGTGCAGTTCGCGAGCGCAGGCGAGCGCGAGCTCCTGACATCGCCCACCCCGCTCACGGCTCCCGGCTTCGAGCTTCACCGTCGTCTCGCCCCCCCAGATCAGACATCGAGGCCGAGCGCCACCGCGCCGCGCCTCGGCCAACAGCTGAAGCGCGACGCGCCTCCCGGCGAGCGCCGCCTCTCCAGCGAGCGGTGTGCCGATCACTCTTGGCTCCAGCGTCAATTCCCGCGCCCGCGCGGCGGCGGCATCGAGTGCCTGTCTGTTGCTGGCGACGATGCGGCGCTCGACGCGATGAAAGACGCGGTGGCCGGGCTTCGGTGTCTCCAGCGACGGATCCCTCTCCACCATCTGCAGAAAGCGTCGCGCGGAAACGGGGACGCGCTCCCACAGCCCGCGATCCTCCAGCATCGCGCGCACCTGCGCCGCCGTAACGGGGTCCGGCACGCACGGGCCGGATCCCACCGCGCCAAGGTTATCCCCGATGACGTCGGAAATGATGAAGTTGCGAATGCTCGCGCCCTCGATCGCCACCGCGAGTCGCCCCGCGCCCCAGCGAAGGAAGCGCTTCCGGATCGTGTTCATCGTCGACACCTCGATCCCGGCGCTCAACAGAAGCTGAAAGAGCTCCGTCAACTCTTCGCTGCGAATGGGCCCTTCCGGCGCGGCGGCCAGGCTGGTTGCCCCGCCGGAGAGCAGCACCCACACCTCATCGCCGGGTGCCACCTGCGCGAGCACCCGGGCCAGAGCGTCGGCCGCTGCTGCCGACTGCGTGCCCGGCACCGGGTGATCTCCAACGGCCATCGCCAAGGCGGGGTGCGGGGGCGGTACCGCCCGAGGGACGATGGCGATCCCGCCGATCGGTTCGATTCCCCTGGCACCGAGCTGGTCCACCGCGGCGGTGCACATCTGATTTGCCGCCTTGCCAATCGCGACGATCCAGACGGGAACTCCTGGATCGAGGCGCATACCACCCAGTGCTCGCGCCATTGCACGGGCCGGCGAGGCTGCGCGAACCGCGGACCAGAACAGATCGGCGAGAACGTTCCCTCTTGCTACATGAAGGGCCGGCAGTTCGGGCACGAGTACGTCCTGAATCGTGTGGAAACGGGCGTCTCTGAAGGGTGTGCTGGACAAATCTCACGAAGTCCGGACGGCACGCGCCAGAGTTGTCCGGAACCGTGGAATCATACTGTCACCGGAGAGGACATTTAGCCCGCTCGCGTGGCGTTGGAGGCGCCTAAGTCGAGGCACCGCACGTGCCAATCTCCTCCCCGATGGCGCGCTATGCGATGGTCGCCCGACGCGCAGGAGGAGGGTCATGAGTAAGTATCTTCGATTTTCAGTGTTGCTGCCGGTGTTGGCAATCGCGGCATGCGGTGGGCGCGACGCCTCGCCCATGGATGAGGCGCTGCGGCGAGATCTGGCGATGGCCGCATCGGCCCAGCCGATGATGCCGCAGCAGTTCATGTCGCCCATGGAGATGTACGGGCAGCAGCCCTACGGTCAGCCCATGCCGATGCAGCCGGGCTATGGCTATCAGTACGCCTACGCGCAGCCACAGCCACAGCCACAACCGCAGCCTGTTCGCGTGGTATACCGCAATGCGCCGGCGCAGAGCGCGCCCGCACCTGCGCCCCAGGGCACGAGGATCGTGAAGAGAAACACCGTGCGCGACGCGGCTATCGGTGCTGGCGTCGGAGCGGTGGCTGGTGCGGCAATCAAGAAGAACACCAGGGGTGCGCTCGTGGGCGCGGCGATCGGCGGCGTGCTCGGTGGCATTGTCGGGCACACCGTTGACGTGAAGCGTCAGTAGCCTACTCGGAGGCGATCCGGAGAGCGGAGGGCACGCAGGACACCTCCACCTCCGCCTTCGAGGCGAGGCGGTACTCGCCGTCCGCCTCGAAGGCGGGAGGTTCGCGAAAGCGTAGCAACACGTGCTGCGTGCGCCGGGCGTACACCTCGGGCAGGTCCATGTGGCGGCCCTTGATGACTGCATGGAAGAGCGCCGCACGGCGCGTGATCGTCGCATCGTACACCGAGATCGCGTCGAGAAACCCATCATCCGGCACTGCGTCCGGCGCGATGAGAAAGCTGCCGCCGAAATACCGTGCGTTGGCGACGATCAACATGAGATGATGGCCCTGCCAACGATCTTCGGCGGTGCAGACCTCCACGTGAATTCCGCGGTACCGCACGAGCTGGCGGAGAGCGGCTGAGATGTACAGGGCGCGGCCGCGAAGCAGCGAAGACCGGAGCGAGTCCTCGAGAACGGCGGTATCGAAGCCGAAGCCGGCGACGTTCAGAAAATGCCGCCCTTCCACCCGGCCCACATCCACGCGACGGTCTCCGCCCTCGAGGCTGAGCCGGGCAGTGCGCGCCGCATCTCTGGCCGGCACGCCGAGGCTCTTGGCGAAATCGTTGCCGGTGCCCGCCGCCAGGAGCGCCAGCCGGCAGTCAGCCCCTGCCAGCAGGATGGCGTCGGCTACGTTGCTCCACGTACCGTCTCCGCCCACCGCCACCAGCGTGGTGGCTCCCGCGTCCATCGCCCTGTAGGCCAGTGTGCGCTCATCGCCCGCGTGTTCGGTGCAGCTTACTCCAGTGATTCCGACCTCGGCAAACGCTCGGCGCACGCCAGCCAGCCGCCTGCGTCCCAGCCCTCGGCCGGACGCCGGGTTGACGATCACGGCGACGCTGCGGCTCACGGCCGCTGTGCGTCTGCCAGCTTGCTGATGGCGAGGAAGCTCTGCATTCCGTCTCGCATGATCTGCTCACGGAACGGCGTGCCCTCCACGTCGTCCACGGGTATTCCGGCGGTGAAGGGGTGTGCGTGCAGCGTCAGCGATCCAAGCTCCTCCTCATGTTCGCTGAAGCGTGCAGTCATGACGATTTCCGCCGTCCAGACGCCGTCGGAGTCCACCATGAACGTTTGGTAGAGCTGGCTCACGTCACGCCATTCATGCTCGGTAGCTCGCAGCTCGACTACCGGTCGATCGCCGTCCTGCAGCACCACGGAAGCGGCACCGCCCGTCGATTCCATGGTTATCTCCAGATCTCCCTCATCGTACGGGAGGTGCAGCTCGGCCGTGGCGAACTGCCGGGCCGCCGGCGACGTGCTGGCGAGAGCGAAGGGGAAGAAGGCCGACTTGGGCATGGCGCTGGCGGTTGCCACGTGCGGCGCCACCGCTATGCCGAGCGCCAGTTCCCGATAGTCGCCGAAGGGAGTCCCCCGATAGTCGAAGGCCATGGCGGAGAGGACGCTCGTGCCGTGGAAGAGCTCCACTGGCTGGAGATCGCCCGGGAGAACTGCCCGGGCGATCTCGGTGGGTATCTCGACGAAGACGCCGGTGCAGCTGCGAAAACGTAAGCTGGCCAGTGGGCCGGCTTCGCTCACAGAATGCCCTCTTCCCGCAGCACTCCCACGAGCGCCGTGACCGCCTCGTCCAACTGCTCGGTTGTATGAGACGCCGAAACGGAGATGCGGAACCGCGAGCGGTGCTTGGTCACCGCCGGGTAGAGGATCGGCTGAAGGTAGAGCCCTGCCGTCTGGAGCCGGTGGGCGATATCCAGAATCTTCCGGTCATTCCGGATCATCACTGGAATGATCTGCGAAGTGGATTCGCCCATGTCCACGCCGTGTTCGGTGAGCTGACGCCGCAGGTGCGCCACGTTCTCCCACAGCTTACGGCGCAGCTGCGGTTCCGCCTGCACGATCCGCAGCGACTCCAGAACTCCTGCTGCCACGACAGGCGACAACGCGCACGAGAAAAAGCGCGACCGCGCAAACCCCTTCACGTAGTTGCAGAGGCTGAGCGAGCCGGCCAGGTAGCCGCCCTGTCCGCCGAGCGCCTTCGAGAAGGTGCCGACGTGCATGTCGATCTCATCCTCCAACCCGAACTGCTCGGCGACTCCGCGCCCGTTTTCACCGTAGATGAAGGCGGAATGTGCCTCATCCAGCAGGATTCTCGCACCGTGACGTTTTGCGACCGCTACGAGGTCCGGGAGAGGACAAACGTCGCCGTCCATGGAGTAGACCCCCTCCACCACCACCAGCTTCTTGCCGCTGGCGCCACGTAGCTTTCTCTCCAGATCGTCGGGACGATTGTGCTTGAAGAAGCGCACGTTGGCCTTGGAGAGGATGGCCCCGTCCACGATGCTTGCGTGCGCATTCTGGTCGGCAACGATGAGGTCGCCCGGTCTCATGAGAGCCTGGATGAGCCCAAGGTTGGTGCTATAGCCTGTGGGGAACACCAGCACGCTCTCCCGCTTCTTGAATCGGGCTAACGCCTCCTCCAGCTCCAGATGGACCTGCATGGTGCCGCTGAGAATCGGGGATCCCGCAGCGCCGAGTCCGTAGTGGTCGAGCGCGGCCTTGGCGGCGGCAATGACCTCCGGGCGGTACGACAGGCCCAGGTAGTTGTAGGATGAAAGGTTGAGAAGGTTGATGCTGCGACGGTCGAGTTGCTCCTCGAGGTCGATGCGCGTCGTGGCCGCCGTGCTCATCGGTTGCGCGAAGAGGTAATACCCCTGTGCGCGAGCGCTGTCGTACCACGCGTTGAACGGCTCCAGAATCGCGAAGATGTCGTCGCTGGAGGAGTAGTAGAAGCTGCTATGATCGTAATCGGAGACGCTCGTACTACTACTCTGCGGTTCGACCCGCGTCGCCATGAGTGACCTCCACGTGGAAGACACCTGCTCCCCGCCCGCCGCTTCGCCGTTCGGCCGCCCTACGCGACCACGGTTGATGGGTTTCACAGGTGCCGCTTCGTACGTTCTTCGGGCCGACCGGCGTCGCGCAAGGTGTGCGCGCCGCTCGGTCTGTCGGTCGGACCCGTTACGCCCGCTCGACATCCCGTATTATGATAGGTGAGCCCCTCCCCCTCGTGGAGAGGGGCTCGATTCTTTCGGCCGACCGGAGATGGGGTGCGCCGGTGCCTGGCCGGTTCACCAGCTTCGTACCCCTGACCAGCCGGAGGGATGTGGACACCATTGACGAGTTGCTGAAGGACCCTGAGGTCCAACGCGCCCTCGCCGGCGGACTGGAGTCCGAGCCGACGCCCACCGCGCTTCATCTTGGCACTGCCCTGGCAGCCGCCTTCGGCCCGGCGGCGCTGGCCGTAATCCACTACGGCTCGCATGCTCACCGGTCCGATGCGAGGTTCGACAGCGCCCACGACTTCTTCGTCATCGTCGATTCGTATCGGGATGCCTACCGCTCGCTTACCAGCTCCATTCGCACCACCGTCCGTCCCGGGACCGCGGTCTCGCTCGCCCACGTACTTCCGCCGAACGTTCATGCGATCACTGCGCCACCCGGCGCGGAGCACCGAAGCAAATGCGCCGTTCTCACCCTCAGGGACCTGCGATTGGCCGCCCGAATGGAAACCGCAGATCATTTCACTCAGGGGCGGCTGTTCCAGCATGTTCAACTACTCTGGGCACGGGACGGGCAGAGCCGGGAGGTCGTTCGCGCTGCCCTGATAGAGATTCGGGCCCGCACGTTCCAGTGGGGCCGCTGCTTCCTGCCTGCGTCGTTCGACACCGAAACCTACTGCCGCTCTCTCTTGGAAACATCCTTTTCGGCGGAGGTGCGACCTGAAGGCGATGATCGGGTGGGACAACTGCTGCAAGCACAACAGGACGTGCTGCTTGCCGTATATGGGACACTCCTCGAAGCCTTGACGCGCAAAAGGATACTAATTCGGGCCGGCAATGTCTACAGGCAGGCCGCACCCCCCACCGTGCGGGAGCGCCGCCGGATGCGCCGCTATTTCCGGCAGAGCAAGGCCCGGGCAACGGTACGCTGGGCCAAGCACGTGGCGCTCTACGAGGACTGGCTCGACTATATCGTTCAGAAGATCTCCCGGCGTACAGGCATGGCGGTGGAGCTGACAGAACGGGAGCGCCGCTGGCCGTTCATATTCCTCTGGCCTAAGGCCATTGTTTTTCTGCGCATGAGGCCCCAGCGCCGGCGGGTACTGAAGTGAGGGCCACCGAGATGGTGGCCCTGCTGCTGGCTGCCGTGCTCCTCCTCACGATGCCGATATTCGCCCTCGTCGCTCGACGCCGCCCCGTGGACGCGGACGTCGCCCGTCGGCCGGCCACCGTGCTTCTCGGCTACTGGGTGAGAGACTGGCTGATGTGGGTGATAGGGCCACTCGAGCGCGGCTTGGTGCGCGCGAAGATCTCTCCTGATGTTTTCAATTACCTGGGCGTGCTCATGGGCGCCGGCGCGGGGGTCGCTTTCGCGTGGGGCCAGTTGGCCGTGGGCGGCTGGCTGGTACTGCTCGGCGGAGCCGCGGACATCTTCGACGGCAGGATCGCACGCGCGCAGGGAGTGGCGTCCGATCGTGGTGCATTTCTGGACTCCACGCTTGATCGGTTCGCCGAGACGTTCACCTTCATGGGGCTGGCCGTCTTCTTCGCGGGCGCACCCTGGAAGACGGCCGCCCTTGCCCTCGCACTCGGTTCCTCGCTCCTCGTGAGCTACACCCGGGCGAAGGGCGACGCGCTGGGGGTCCAGTGCCGCGGCGGAGTGATGCAGCGCGCGGAGCGGCTCGTCCTGCTGGCGCTTGCAGCTCTTCTCGATGGTCCCGTAACAGGTCAGGCCGGTTGGCCCGCCGGGAGTCTGCTGGCGGCAGCCGTGGCGATCATTGCCGTGGGCGCGCTGGCTACGGCGGTGTATCGAACGGTGCGAATCGCGGCGGAGCTTGGCGAGCGGCGCTAGCCGAGCCGCCGCAGCAGTAATGGGCGTGGCGGGAACTTGAGCGCTGAGCCCCGTGCTCGTCGGCATGGATCAGAACACCTTGACAGTGAGGTATCGCTTGGGGTTTTGCCGGATGTCGAGCGCCAGCGCTGCCAGGCCGCTCACCGTGGACAGCGCCTCGTCGTAGAGCACCGGATCGTTGACGAGACGGCCCAGGGCGCCATGCCCGCCGTCCACCTTGCGGAGCACGCTGACAAGCGCCACCGAAGCGGTATCCATGTTTGCCGCGGTCAGTGCCAGCCGTGATGAAGCCAGCTCCAGATTGCGAATCGTACCCGTCAGGTCGTCGGACCCGCTGATCTGACTCAGGTTTTCGGCGGCGAGCGCGGCGCCGGCTACCGCCCGCGAGAGGTCGGCAGCCTGTCCGCCGAGAACGTGCTGCGCAGTCGCCGCCAGATGCCGCATCTCCAGGGTCGCGGCGGCTGTCCCCGCGAGCGCCTGGTGCAGGAGATCCGCGGTGGTGTCGCCGAGGAGTCGCTGAGCGTGATCTCCGAGAACCTCCAGCCGCGTCGACAGTCCATGCGCGACGGCGCCTCCCAGCGTGTCGCCCGACCTAGTTGGTATGAAGCGGCTGGACCTCCACGGAAACGTGGTGGCAGGTTCACCCC
>CAYXRS010000056.1:0-20410 GCA_964467195.1 uncultured Gemmatimonadaceae bacterium | reverse complement strand
TCGTTCCGATCAGGTCCGGCGATCGTCTTATGGTCGAGCGGCGGCGGAACATCCTGCGGGAGTACGTGATCCCGGCGCTGACCCTGGCAGGCTCGGTCGCATCGCTCATTACCGTCTCGCGCCGCTGGTAGGCGTTCGCGTCCCAGTTCGAGAGCATGTCCGACATCATACCATCGAGCAGTCGTCCACACGTCTCCGTGGCGCCACGTCATGCGTTCTCGCAAGGTGCTGCCGCGTCGCAGGAGAGCGCGCTGGAACTCCGCGACGTATTCGGCGTGCTCCGTCGGCGCATGCTCCTCATCATCATGGTGGCGCTGGCGCTGACGGGCCTCACCGCCATCGCCGTGTTCAACAGTCAGCGGCTCTACAAGGCGTCGGCCACGGTTCGACTCGCGGACGCGCGCCGCGTGCTCACCGGCGGGCTCGACGGTCAGGTGAACGAGCGGCTGGCAGGTGCCTACATCGATCCCATCCTGTCGCATATCCAGGTGCTACAGAGCCGCGGCGTCGCCATGGAGGCGGTGCGGCGTGAACCGCAGCTGCGGATCGCCACCAGCTTTCCGGCGCGCTTTCTCGCCAGCGTCCACATTGCCGACAGTGTGTCGCAGGACAGCCTCCGGCTTACATTCCTCTCCGACGAGTTCGTGATTCGGGGTCGCGACACCCTGCTGCACGTCCCGTATGGAGAGTTGGTGGATCTGGGTGGATTGGCGTTCGCGATCACCGAGGCGCCGGACAAGGGGACGGGACACATAACGGTGCGCAGCGCCAGCGCCGCCGCTTCCGTGCTGGCCGCCGCGACGAGTGCTCGCCAGCGACGCGGCACGGACGTGCTCGACGTCGAGTTCGTCGGCCCCGATCCGGCGATGGCGCAGCTTGCGGTGAACGCCATGGTGGTGGCGTTCCAGCATGTCAACAAGGAGAACGCGCAACAGCAGTCGCGCCGCCGCCGGCTGTTCGTGGAGGAGCAGCTCGGTCAGACGGAGGCGCAGCTGCTCGACGCGCAGGACGCGGTCACCGCGTACCGGAGCGGCGAGCGCGTGTACGGTTCGCGCGAACGACTGGCCGCGGAGCAGTCGGGGCTGGTCGGGCTGGATGTGCGGCGCGAGGAGCTGGACTCGGATCGCCGCGTGTACCAGTCGCTGCTGGCTCGGCTGGGGTCGCCGCGTGGCGAGAGCGATGGTGATGTCCTGCGCGCGCTCGTCGCCTCGTCGGGGCTCTCATCCAATCCGGTAGTGGGTGGGCTGTATTCCCAGCTCGCGCAGTACGAAAGCCGGCGCGACTCGCTCACCACCGGCCCCTGGGCGCGCAGCAGAACCGACCCCGGGGTCAGAGTACTTGATACGCTCATCGCCTCCACGGAACGCAAGCTGGACGAGGCGGTGCGCAGCCAGATCACGGCGCTCGACGCCCGCATCGCCGCGCTCACCGATCTTCGCGCGCGCAACCTCGCCAACCTGCAGCATCTTCCGGCGGCGGAAGCGACCGAGGCGCGACTTCTCCAGCGCGTCGAGACCACGCGCGGCATGGCCGATCAGCTGCGCGAGGAGTATCAGCGCGCCCGCATTGCCGAGGCCGTGGAAGCGGGGCAGGTGGAGGTGATCGACGGAGCGGCGCTGCCGCGTCGCCCGATCGGACGTCGTCGAGCCACGCTGCTGGGCAGCGGACTGGTGGCCGGCCTCCTGTTCGGCGTCGGAATCGCCTTCCTGGTGGAGCATCTCAACACTGCCATCCGTCGCCGCGAAGACATAGAACAGGAGCTGAACGTGCCCGGGTTGGCGGTGATTCCGCAAATCGGGACGGTCAGCGCGATGTCACGCATTCGGATCGGCCCGATGGCGCTGCCTCGCATGCTTTCGCTGACCAATGGACGGCGGGATGCGGCGCAGACGAACGGGCGGGCGCTGGTGACGATCTCCAATACGCAGGGCGTAGAGGCCGAGGCGTACCGGACGCTGCGCACAAACCTGATCTTTTCGCAGGCAATACAGACTCTGCGCACGATTGTCGTCACGTCGCCGTCACCCCAGGATGGGAAGACGACGACGGCAGCCAACCTGGCGGTCACCTTCGCGCAGCAGGGGTTGCGCGTGGCACTGATCGACTGTGATCTGCGCAAGGCACGGATGCACAACGTGTTTGCCATTCCGCGCGAGCCCGGCCTCACGCAGCTGGTGCTGGGGCTGGCGGGGCAACACGATGTGACGCACCGCACCAGGATCGAGAACCTGCACGTGATACCATCGGGGACGCTGCCGCCGAATCCGTCGGAGCTGCTCGGGGGCGAGCGTATGCGCGAGACCGTGGCACGCCTCGCGGTGGAGTACGACGTCGTGATCATGGACACACCCCCCGTGCACGTGGCGGCGGATGCCTCGATTCTGGGTGCGATGGCTGATGGCGTGCTTCTTGTTCTACGAGCGGGGCAGACGGAGCGTCATTCCGCGCAGGACGCGCTGGAGCGGCTGGCGCGTGTGGGCGCGCGTGTAGTGGGAGCGGTGCTCAACGACCCGGATCACAAGGTCCCGGCGTACGGGGGGTACTACCACTACGAGTATTACGAGAAGGCGTAGGATCGGTATCGGGCGTCCAGCCGCGCAGCCCGGGAGCAGCGGCCGAGGACCAGATGCATGGACCAGCTGCCGGGGTGAGTGCGAGTGCGCCGGGAGGCATTGGTAACCGGAGACGGCTAGCGAGGGTCCGTGACCCCAAGAGGCAAGAACGCCGAGCTGACAGCAGGAGCGTTGGCAGGTGAGAGGCACGGAAGACGTGTCTAGGGGGAGTGGGGTATCAGGGATGGCTCCGAAGTTGGGGGGCCGCAACGCAACAGGACTGAGGACTGGTAGATGCCGCAGAATGCCGAGCTGGTTTACGAGGCGAATTCATTGGAGGAGTTGTTCCAGGTGCTCGAGGGTCCCCATCCGCCCGCGTTTCCGGATGGAGGTTGGGTGCGCGTTCACCCTGATCGACTTCAGGAGCCGGGGCTCGACGACTACGTGGCGGCGCGAGCTCGCGCCGCGCTGTTCGGACTGAGGCTGGTGGTGACGCCGTACGTAGGCGTGCAGCGTGTGGAGCTGCGGCGGCGCCGGGCGCCGACGCTGGACATGGAGGCGGTAGGAGACTGAGGCCCGGAGGCCGCGCGCGGGAGGCGGCGGGGCCAGGGGCCAGCGACCAACAGACCCACACGATTTCAGCAATGCCGACGGGCGTCCGAGAGGGCGCCCTTTTGTTCGTGACTCCGAACGTTCACCACGCGTCCCCGGTGTGTCGGTGCGCACGCAGCGCATCGGGCGAACCTCAATCCGTAGCTCATGCGTTTCGTGGTGACCGGGGGCGCCGGGTTCATCGGCTCCCACCTCGTGCAGCATCTCGTGTCCGAGCGGCATGAAGTCATTGTGCTGGACAACCTGCTCACCGGCAAGCTCGACAACATCGCGCCGTGGCTGCAGCAGATCGAGTTTGTGGAAGGCTCGATCACCAATCCGCGCACCTGCGCACAGGTGATGCGCGGCGCGGACTACGTTCTGCACCAGGCAGCTCTTCCATCGGTGCCGCGATCGGTGCGTGATCCGATCGCCACGCATGAGGTGAACGTCACCGGCACGCTCAACGTGCTCGCCGCCGCCTGCGATGCAGCGGTGAAGCGAGTGGTGTACGCCGCCTCATCGTCGGCCTACGGCAACACCGAGGAGCTTCCCAAGCACGAGGGAATGACGCCGCGCCCGTTGTCGCCTTATGCCGCGGCCAAGCTTGCGGGCGAGGACTATCTGCGCGCCTTTCACGCCACCTATGGCCTGGAGACGGTGTCGCTCCGCTACTTCAACATCTTCGGACCGCGCCAGGATCCCAACTCCCAATACTCGGCGGTGATCCCGCGATTCATCTCCCTGGCGCTGCGCGCCGAGGGTCCCGTGATATTCGGCGACGGCGAGCAGACGCGCGATTTCACCTTCGTGGGGAACGCCGTGCGCGCCAACATGCTCGCCTGCGAGGCGCCGGCGGCGGCGTGCGGTCAGGTGTACAACGTTGGCTGTGGCGCGCGCATCAGCGTGAACATGCTGTGGAGCAAGATCCGCGGTCTTGTCGGCTCCCGCGCCGAAGCGCGCTACGAGCCTTCGCGCACCGGCGACGTTCGCGACTCGCTCGCCTCGCTGGAGCGGATCCAGTCGAACCTCGGCTACGAGCCGCTCGTCTCGCTGGACGAAGGGCTGGAACGCACGGTCGAGCATTTCGTAGCCCTCCACGGAGCGTGGGGGAAGTCGAGGCTCGTCGAGGCGGGCGTTGCTGCTGGGAACGGGCGCCAACTGAGAAGGGCGGCCGGGCAGCTGCCGGCTGGGTAGCTGACGGCTGGCGAGCAGGCAGGCGAGCGCTCGCTCTTCTCAGTAGAGCCTGCATGGCGAGCGCCGGCCCGCCCCCTCCCAAACCCCTGGCGGCCGTCGCGACCAAACCCCGAACGCATGCCCGGGCTGGGGGTACAACCCTCCATGAAAACCACGACGATTGCGCGTTCCGCTGGAGCGGGCGAGTGGATGATTCTTGCACTCGCGGCCGGGCTCTGGGTGGTGGGCTGTGCGGGCAGTGCTCGGCCCGGTGACGCCAATGTGACGCCTCCTTCAGGGGAGAGCGTGACAGAGGCGGAGCAGGCGTCGGATGGTCACGCCGGGGTTGACGGCGATGCCGGCGCTCACGGCGGGCAGGGCAGCGAGGCGGTTCCTGAGAGCGGGCACGGCGGCGATGGTGGCCACGGCGCGTCGCACTCGGCACCCACGTCACCCGTCACAGAAACGAAAATCGGTGCTGACGGCCGAGTGACGATCGCGCGGCCGGAATGGATCTCGATTTCGGCGAAGGCGCGGGAGCAGATCGCAGAAGTCGAAAGAGCGGTGGCACAGATGGACACACCGGCAAAGGCTCGCGCACCCGGCTTTCGCCCGGCGCTTGGGATGATCCCCACCATGGGCGTGCACTGGGTCAGCATGACGCGAATGCCGGAGGGCGCGAACCTGCTCGTCCCCGATCATCTCCTGTTCAGTCCGGTCAATGGCGAACAGCGGCTGGTTGGCGTCGCCTACGCATTCATGGGCGGCATCGAGGACGCGCCGGACCTTTTCGATGGGCGGCACGATGTGTGGCATGAGCACGCCGAGCTGGCGCTTCCTGGGCAGGCGCTGGTGATGCTGCACCTGTGGTTCGTACCCTCGCCGGCCGGTCCGTTCGCCGGTCACAATCCGTTGCTCGCCTACTGGGCCGCAGCCGTGCAGCCGCCGCCGGCGTCTGCCTTCCATGATGCGGCGTCAGCGCCGCGGGCCAGACGCCTCGCGCTCGCATTGGCCGAAGCGGTGGAGCCGATGGCCTTCGCTCGCCTGATTCCGTCAGGCTCGGAGCTCAGTGCCGGTCTCGAGAGTCGTCGCCAGATGATCCGCGCCGCCATTCCCCGCCTGAACGACGCGCGGCTCAACGGTGATCTGGCGAGATGGAATCGCGAGGCCGACGCGGCAATCGCTGAGTGGGAGAAGATTCGCGACATGTATCTCGAGGCGGTCCCCATGGATCAGGCGCGCGATCGTCTCGCCTCGTTCTACTCCGAGATGGAGGCGGGCGGACATTAAGGGCCGTCGCTTCGGGGATTCCGAGAGGCGTCGCGATTCTCTACAGCATCAACCGCACAGACGCAGCGACAAAAGCGAGCCGCGGAGAAGCCGCCTTCGCCCCTCAGAGCGCCTGGGTTCGTGTGACGCGCAGCTGGTGATCGCGAAGGGCGAGTTGCGGCCAGACGCGCGCATCCAGGGATAGCCGGCCTGCACCTACGATCAACAGAAAAGTAGAAGCGAGCAGCATCGTAACGTCCAGTCGCGACTGGTTGAGGAAGGGCATGAGCCCGCTGGCGCCTGATGGTCCGGAGAAAGGACCGACGGGGCCGCCGACGAGCACCGGCAGCTTGGTGGAGATCAGCGCCATCACCATGATTACCATCAGCGGCACTGCGGCGGCGCGGGTGGCGAGTCCCAACAGGATGAGGATGCCGCAGAGCACCTCGAAGCTTCCAACCATCGTTGCCACCGCCTGAGCGATGGGGAAGCCAATGTTGGCGAAGTTGTCGCCGGCCCGCTCCAGATCAATGAGCTTGCGCGTTCCCGCCACCAGAAATGTGACAGCGACGGCAACGCGGATCAGAAGCACGGCCGGATGTGCGTCGGCGCGGAAGATGTCGTGAACGAGCCGGCGCCGGTCCATGTGTATGCCTCCTCCTCCCTTAGCGTATCATCGCTCCCTTCAACCACTTGTTCAGCCCGCACAGCCGGTGCCGTCGCTCCCACTCCAACGCCCACTCACTCCCACCCCCACGCCCACCCCCACCCCCAGCGCCCTCCCGCGGCCGCTGGCGGCACGTCGCATTCTGTGGCAGTATGGATCTGCGCGCCCGAGCAGCTTCTCCCCGGAGCGCGGATTGGCGCGCGTCCGTCTCTGATCTGATGGAGGTGCCAGATGATTCTCGTTGCCGGAGCCACCGGTTATCTGGGCGGAGAGATCTGCCGCCGGCTGACCGAGAGTGGCCGGCCCGTGCGCGGCCTCGTCCGCTCGACTTCCGATCCCAACATTGTCGCTCGCCTCGAATCGCTCGGCGTGCAGGTGGTGCGCGGCGATCTGCGTGATCGCATATCGCTGGACGCCGCCTGCGCTGGTGTCAGCGCGGTAATCTCCACGGCCACTGCCACGCGCACGCGCCAACCAGACGAGAGCATCGAGTCCACCGACCAGGATGGTCAGGTCAATCTGGTGGACGCGGCGCGCGCGGCCGGCGTCCCTCGTTTCATTTACGTGTCCTACTCCGGCCAGATCGAGGGAGACGATCCGCTGACTCACGCCAAGCGTGCTGTGGAGCGGCAGTTGCGCGAGAGCGGGATGACGTACACCATCCTGCGCCCGAACTACTTCATGGAGGCGTGGCTCAGCCCCGCGCTCGGCTTTGACTACACCAGTGGGCATGCCACCATCTACGGCCAGGGTGACCGCAAGATCAGCTGGATCTCGCTGGCCGACGTGGCGGAGTTCGCCGTTCGAGCGCTCGACGCGCCCGGCGCCGAGAACGCGGTGATCGAGCTCGGCGGCCCGGAGGCGCTGAGCCCCAATGAGGTGATCCGGATCTTCGAGGAGTCCACCGGCAAGCGATTCGACGTCGAGCACGTCCCCGAGGAGGCGCTTCGCGCCCAGCGCGACGGCGCTACGGACTCGCTCCAGCGCTCATTTGCCGCATTGATGCTCAATTACGCGAAGGGCAGCGAGACTCCAATGGACGAGACGCTGGAGCGCTGGCCGGTTCATCTCACGAGCGTGAAGGAATACGCGGCTCGGGTTCGGTAACCGCCTGCGGGTCAACGCCTTTCCACCATAGCCCAGTGACGGTGGTGCTCGCCGCTCGTCTCTCAGTCGTGAGCACCCACCGTCCGACACCCGCAGCGCTTCGCCGGCTTACGCCGCCCCTTGGAGGGGCGGCGTTGTCGTCGTCGTCGGCCACCCGCATCCCGCTGTCAACGCCTCACATGAGTGGGGAGGAGATGGCGCTGATGTCCGATGCCTTCGCATCCAACTGGATAGCGCCGCTCGGTCCGCACGTGGATGCCTTCCAGAGCGAGCTCGCCGCCAACGTGGGCGCGAAGAATGCGCTGGCAACGAGCTCCGGCACGGCCGCACTGCACCTGGCACTCATCCTCTGCGGCGTCGAACGTGGCGACGAGGTGATGGTGAGCTCGCTCACCTTCGCGGCCTCGGTCAATCCGATCGCCTACCTCGGCGCGGTACCGGTGCTGGTGGACAGCGAACGGCGCTCGTGGAACATGGATCCGGATCTCCTGGCCGAGGCGCTGGAGCAGCGTGCGCGCGTCGGCAGATTGCCCAAGGCGGTGGTCGTTGTCCACCTGTACGGGCAGAGCGCGGATCTCGATCCAATAGTCGCAGCCTGCCAGCGCCACGGCGTCCCGCTGATCGAGGATGCCGCCGAGTCGCTCGGCGCCTCGTACAAGGGGCGTGCGCCGGGAACGTTCGGACGCGTGGGCTTCTATTCCTTCAACGGCAACAAGATCATCACTACCTCGAGTGGCGGGATGCTGGTTTCGAACGACGATGTGCTGATCGCCCGCGCCCTCAAGCTGAGCACGCAGGCGCGCGACGATGCGCCGCACTACCAGCACTCGGAGATCGGCTACAACTACCGCATGAGCAACGTGCTTGCCGCTATCGGGCGCGGTCAGCTGCGCGTGCTCGATGATCGTGTGCGTGCGCGTCGCCGGAATTTCGAGTTCTACCGGGACGCGCTTGGCGACCTGCCCGGCCTCGAGTTCATGCCTGATGCGCGCTGGGGACGGCACACGCGCTGGCTGACGACGCTCACCATCGACCCGTCGGAATTTGGCGTCGACCGTGAGAAGGTTCGGACTGCGCTGGCGGGCATCAACATAGAGGCGCGGCCGGTATGGAAGCCAATGCATCTCCAGCCGGTCTTCGCCCAGTGTGAGGCGATCGGCGGAACTGTTGCTGCCGCCCTGTTCGCGCGCGGACTCTGCCTGCCGTCGGGGTCCAGTCTCACCGAGCTCGAGCTCGAGCGCGTGACCTCCGCCATCCGCGCCATCCACTCGCGCTCCGCTGGCGAGGTGGGCGGCGCGGTGCGCCGCGCGTAGCTCAGCGCTCTGCTTCGCCCGCCTGCTCTCGCGGGATGACTACCGTGCGCGCCGCCCAGCTGTCGCGTGGATCCGCGGCGTAGCGCAGGTCGGCGATGTGGACGCGGGTTTCCTGCGCGCCCTCGTCGATGACGAAATAAGGAAAGCGCGACCAGGCAAGAAATCCGCGACCCTCGGCGGTGCTTGCCGCGGCACGCGACGCGGGGTGGCCGGCATTGTGAGGGAGGGAGTGCCCGGTTAGCTCGAAGCGCCGTGGCAGCCAGAAGAACCGTCCGAACAGGTACTCGTCACCGGACTCGACAACGACGTCGCGGCGGATGGGGTTCACGGGCACCGGTGAGATCATGAACGCGCCGTGCGCTACCCCCGCGTTGCGCAGCGCCTCGCGTACATGCGCTCTCGCCAGGAGGTTGGAGCCCAGCATGGCGACCGCGTACAGCGCGACCAACGTGAGGGCGGTGCGCGCCGGTGCGGTGATAAGCGGAGCCACGCGCTCCTCGCCTGGCGCGGTGTGGGCCACCATCCGCTGTCTTGCCCAGCGTGTCTCGCGTCGGGCGATCACGATGCCACCCACGAGCACCAGCAGCACCCAAGGATCCACGATGAACAGCGCATCGCCGTTGAACCAGGTGGCGGAGAACGGCATCAGCAGCCGCACGCCATAGGTGTTGAGGAAGTCGAGCAGCGGATGCGAGGCGACGGAGATTGCCGCCAGCAGAAGGATCTGCGATGCGATAACCGGTCGCTCGGGTATGCGGCCTCCGCGACGCCGCACCAGCCTGTCCCACGCCAGCATCATGCCGGTCAACACGAACGGCAGCACCAGCATGGCGAGCACACCGTGGGTCCAGCCGCGGCGAAACTCGAGATGCCTCGCAAAGGGCATCGCGAACGCATCGATGTCCGGCATGTTCGCGCCGATCACCAGCGTCGCCACTCCGAGAGCGGTACGGCGCTTCAGCCCCGATTCACCGAGTGCCGCGCCCGTGAGCGTATGTGCAATGGGATCCATGACGCGGAAAGGTGTCGCAGGCCATTGACGAAAGGCCAGGGGCTATGAGCCTCCGTTCATTGAACGCTGCACCGCGTGAGGGGCGGCAGCGCTGTCGGCGAGACGAGCACGCTCCTGGATGCTTTCCTCGCGCATTCGGTGGGCGATGCGGATGAGAATGAGGGTCATTGTCGCAAGACCGACGACGGCGAACACGAGCAGCGGGATCCCCGGTGCCTGCGGCTCGTGCGTGGGCTCCGGCGCGAAGGCAGCAGGGATGATGAGCGACAGATTGTGCGCAGCGTGCAGGATCACCGCCGACCAGATGGATCCGGTTGCCCAGACGGCATAACCGAAGAAGATGCCGGCGAAGAAGCGCGTGGGCAGCCCGAGGAGCTGCAGATGCGCGACAGCGAATATGATTGCGGTGACGATTATTGCACGTGCCGTTCCGATGCGGCGCTCCAAAGGCCGCTGTATCCACCCGCGGATGCCGAATTCCTCGATGATCGGAACGGCGACGCCAAGGAAGACAGCGAGCACGATCCATCCACCCGGGCGGCGCATGTAACCCTCCAACGGGTTTGGTGTGGGATCGGGTATGCCAGTGATCCACAAATAGATGACGAGAAAGAACGCATGGAAGAGCAGTATCGGGACGATGCCGATGATTACCCATCGTCCCGCGCTGCCAAGCGGGCGCAGCCGCACCACTCGGCGGGCGTGATCGCGAATCCCTTCCCGGTAGCCGTGAACCCAGAGAAAAGCAGCGGTGACGATCGCTATCCACACCACGCCGAGCGCCGGTGGCATTGCCATGAAGAGCGATCCCACGCCGAGCCAGAAGAGCACGAGCAGCAGCGCGGCGAGAACCGGGAGAACGAAGCGTCGGAGCAAGGGCACCCGTTTGCGGGTTGTCAGCTGTCGGCGGAGCCGGTGCACTTCCCGCGCCGCATGCCAAGATCGTACATCGGATGGATTGTCGCGAGCGTCCGATCGATGCTCGCGCTGGGAGTCGCGGGATGGGCACCGCCTCCACGCCCAGCGCAGGACGCCATTAGTCCGTTACCCCTTTCCCCTGTCCGCGCGTGTCGCCAAACTTCACGCATGCGCACCTGTGCGCCTTCAACCGTACGGCGACGCAATCCCTCGCATGACCTGCCAGTGTCCGCCCTCGTCGTCGCTTCTCATCACCGACTAGCACACATGTCTCGATTGGTACTGGGGGCCGTCGCGCTCTGCTTGTCGTTCACCCTGACCGGCTGCGATCAGTACGGTACGGAGCCTTCGGGAGAGGCACTCGTTCGACTCGTCAACGTTTCTCCGGACGCTCCAGCGCTCGTGCTCGAGCTGGACGGGGAGCCCCTCACCAATCTTACCACCTTCCCGCAGGCGTCGGCGTACGCGACGGTAGAGTCGAACCGACAGCTCGTCATGACCGTGCGGACGGCGGGTGGCACGGTCCTCGGCCAGGTTCCGATCCTGCTGCGCAGCGGCACCGATTACTCCATCGTGGCGTATCGCTCGCTGAGCGATCTTAGGCTAACGCCCCTCCAGGATCAGACCAGGGCTGCGCCCAACGGCGAAGCCCAGATTCGCACACTGCACACCGCCAACTCGCTCGGCGCGGTGGATCTGTACGTGACCGCCGGCGGAGTGGATGACATCAGCGACGTGGCGCCCACGGTCCAGGATCTGGCCTTCGAGCACATCACCAACTACCTGCCATTCAGCTCCGGTTCGCGCCGCCTGCGCATCACGGATGAGGGGACCAAGGATCTCATCCACGACAGCGGTGCCCTCAACTTCAGCTCCACGGGAGTCTATACCGTCTACATCATCGAAAGTCCGGGCGGTGGAGAGCCGTACAGCATGTTCGTAGTGCTGGACGTGTCGGAGGGCTGACGCCGGGCGACGCCAGGAGCCGCTGCCAAGGTCAGCGCGCCGCCGCCTTCCTGATCCGCGCGACCTGCCTCATGTGATGGCGGAAATGGCGTAGCAGGAACAGGAGCACCTGCTTAGGCGTCATCGGACCGCCCGCCGGGTGTATGGCGACGAGGCGGCGCCGGTCCGCGGCCGAATAGAGGGCAAACTGCTGCTCGAGCGCGTCGGCGCTCTCTCGCCAGCGAGCCCGAAGTGTATCCAGGTCCCCTCTTTCGGGCGGAGTGACCAGCTTCCGCACCTTGGCCGGCATCGGCACCCGTATTCCAGTGGCCAGCACCACGCGGAGCGCCGCGTAGCCCAGCAGATTCCCTGGCCGGCGTCTGAGCCCACCCTCCGTCGCCCGCGGGTCGCGCATCATCGCGACCACGCTGCGATCAACCTGCTCCAGGTGGTGCGCCACCTGGAGGACGGACCAACTGGTTTCAGTCTCCCTGAAGTCGAGAAGGGCCGGATCGAGCGATCCCAGCTCCGCCAAGAACGTCTGGCGTTTCTCGTGGAGGCGGGCGAGGAGCTTGGCGTACGTCGGGAGCATGGGAAGTGATAGTGGCGTAGGGCGCCGAGCTGGCAGAGGCGGCTGTCGGGGGGCCTGTCGCCCACTCCTGCCCCAGTCCGCCCATGACCTCCGTAGTCTTTCCCCTCACAGTGCCTGGGCACAATACCGATTCCCTTCAGCGCTCCGAGTCTGCAGCTTGCAGACGACATTCGCGAGTCGCGTAGCGCACTTTTCCCGCGGCCAGCGGGGTCCACCTGGGGAGGAGCGAGATGACCATGACGATGTCACAGTCCGGTTCGCGCGCCGTCAGCGAGCGCGAGCACAGCGGGCCTATTCTTGTCGCAACCGACGCCACCTCAGCCGCCGAACCTGCGCTTCGTGCGGCACGCGCGCTGGCCGATCACACCGGTGCCGAAGTACAGGTGCTGTCGGTGCTGCAACCGATTTCGCCGCTTCCGCCGATGGGAATGGGTGGCGTGGAGCTGCCGCAGGACATCGACGTCGATCGCTCGGAAACGCTTCGTTCCGCGGTGGAAGAGCAGGTGCGCAGCACCGTCGGGTCCACCGATTGGCCGGTCACCGTGACCCAGGGGCATGCCGCGGCGGTAATCGCTCGCACGGCATCCCGCGCCGGCGCACGCATGATCGTGATGGGCATCGGGCGCCACGAGGTTTCCGACCGCCTCTTCGGCGACGAGACCGCGCTGCGCGTGCTGCGACTCGCTGACGTGCCGGTGCTCGCGGTCACGCCGGGCTTTGACTCGCTGCCGCGGCGCGCGTTGGTGGCGGTGGACTTCAGTCCGTCCAGCTCGCTCGCCGGCCGCGTCGCACTCGGTCTGCTTCCCGAGAAGGCGACGCTCCACCTCGTGCACGTGGCACCGGAGGCGAAGCCCCTGCTCGCGCCGTGGGAGCGGTTCGGCGCCACGGACCAGCAGCATGACTACAGCGGCGCGCTGGAGAAGATGAAGGAGGAGCTCGACGCCGGTCCGGACATGACCGTGGAGACGGTGGAGCTGCGCGGCCAGGCGGCGCAGACGCTGCTCGAGCACGCACGAAAGATGAACGCCGACCTCATCGTGTGCGGCTCGCATGGTTTCGGCTTCCTCCAGCGGATGTTCGTGGGAAGCGTCGCCACCCGCTTGCTGCGGGGATCCACCATTCCCGTGCTGGTAGTGCCGCAGTCCTTCGTGGCCGCGCGCGAGGCCGAGGCCGTGGGCACGAAGCCGACTCGCCGCGTACATCAGGTAGAGGAGAAGGAGTGGGCATCGCGACTGAAGGAGTTCACCAATCGCAACGCGTCACGTCGCTGCATGGTGGAAGTGGATGATCCGTCGTTCGGCGCCCAGCTGCAGGTAGTCGATTATCCACTCCTCGGCGTTGCCTACGATCACAATGACCGGCGCGTCGAGATCATGCTCGGGGATCTGGAGGGAGGCAATCACCTGACCAAGAGCATCACTGGCGTCACGAGCGTCGATCTGGTAGAGGGCCCCGATGGCCGCGATCGCGTCCTCCGTGTCGCGCACGGTGCGGGTCAGACGCTGTTGACGGTAGCATGAGGTGCCGGGTGTCGGGCGTCTGGTGTTCGGATGACATCGTCGAATCGACTAACAGGCAGGACTGGCGATATCACGACCACCTGACGCTCGACATCACGACTCTGACCCCCTTGAACCTGGAACGCTGATTTCAACGACTCTGACCCCAACCGTGCGCCCATGCGCTCACTCCTCCTCACCCTTCTGATCGCCGCCACCGCCTGCGCCACCACGCCCAGCCCCGTGCCCGTAGGTGGTGATCTTGCCGCGCTGGCAGGCGAGTGGGGAGGCGAGTACAGCGGCGCGGAGAGCGGCAGGAGCGGCAGTATCGTCTTCACCCTCGTCGCGGGCAGCAGTACGGCTCATGGCGACGTGCTGATGATTCCGCGCGGGTATGTGCAGGGGAACCGCCCGGCCAGTTCCATGCTGCCAGCAGACGATCGGCCCACACCCCAGGTGCTCACCATCTCCTTCGTGCTGGTGGACGATGGCTGGGTGCGCGGCACGATGGATCCGTATCGCTCGCCTGACTGCGGCTGCACGCTCGTTACGACGTTCAGCGGGGTCCTCGACGGCAATCGCATCCAGGGCACGTACGTCACCGGACATCAGGACGGGACGCTCGAAACGGGGAAGTGGAGCGTCAAGAGGCGATGAACCGGCGGGGCTGGTCGCTGTGCCTGAGCCAGAGACACTCACGCACACCTTTCATCACCTGGCGCCGCCGAGCATCTTTCACGACAGGACGAAGTCACCTTCACTTCAGCGCCTCGCAGACATGCTCATAAAACGCTTCTACGACGACAAGCTCGCCCAGGCGAGTTACCTCGTGGGCTGCGCTCGAACCGGCGAGGCGCTGGTGGTGGATCCCAACCGCGATGTCGACCAGTACGTCAAGGCTGCCAAGGCGGAGGGAATGCGCATCGCGCACGTGACCGAGACGCACATTCACGCCGATTTCGTGTCCGGCAGTCGCGAGCTTGCCGCACGCACCGGCGCCCGGCTGCTGCTCTCCAGGGAGGGAGGATCGGAGTGGCAGTATCGTTTCGCCACCGAATCCGGCGCGACGCTGCTGCGCGATGGCGACAGCTTCATGGTTGGCAATGTCCGGATCGACTCGCTGCACACTCCGGGTCACACTCCGGAACATCTCAGCTTCCTGGTGACTGACACGGTGGGCGCCGACCGGCCGATGGGTGCCCTCACCGGCGACTTCATCTTCGTGGGCGACGTCGGACGTCCCGATCTGCTCGAGCGCGCCGCCGGTTACGAAGGGACAATGGAAGCTGGCGCGCGACAGCTGTTCGCCTCAATCCAGCGCTTCCGGTCGCTGCCCGACTGGCTTCAGCTGTGGCCGGCGCACGGTGCGGGGTCCGCCTGTGGCAAGGCGCTGGGTGCCGTACCTCAGAGCACGCTCGGTTACGAGAAGCTGTACAATCCGGCGCTGCGGATCGATGACGAGGCGGAGTTCATGCGCTTCGTTCTGGAAGGGCAGCCTGAGGCGCCGAAATACTTTGCCGAGATGAAGCGCATCAACCGCGACGGACCACCGATCCTCGAGGGCTTTCGCGCCCCCGCGCGCCATGGCATCGAAGTGCTGGTGCAGGTGCTCGAGCGTGGCGAGCTGGTGGTGGATACGCGCTCGCAGAAGGAATTCGCGAAGGGACACATTCCCGGCACGATCAGCATCCCGCTCAATGCGTCGTTCACGACATGGGCCGGCTGGCTCATCCCGTACCATGCACCATTCCATCTGATCGTGGACGAGATGCGCGCCGCGGCGATCGGCGAGGCCGTACGGGATCTGGCGATGATCGGCCTCGATCAGGTGACGTCGTACTTCGGCTCCGACGTAGCGCATCGCTGGCGAGACCGCACCGGTTCGCTCGAGACGATCGCGACGGTGCGTGTCGGCGAGCTGGCCGAGGGAACGCGTGCCGGCGAGGTCGAGATACTGGATGTGCGCGGTCGCTCCGAGTGGGAGGCGGGGCACCTTCCGGGTGTCGCCAACATCCCTCTCGGCCATCTGATCGATCGCCTGGATGAGGTGCCGCGCGATCGTCCAGTCGTGCTCCACTGCCAGGGCGGGAGCCGATCCGCCATAGGCGCGTCAATCCTGCGAGCGCGCGGCTACACAGACGTGGCCAATCTGGAGGGTGGATTCGCCGAGTGGGAAAAGGCGGGGCTGCCGGTCGAGAAAGACGGAGTCGGCGCCGAGGTCTGACTCTGGGTCTGGGATTCTCGGCGCATTGTGCTGACGCCAGGCTCGGTCGCTTCCGGAGGATCCGGGGCGACCCCTTTCGGGCCGCCGCAAACGTTGCTCGCGCTCCGGCGCGGCGTCTTGTGCCAGCGGTATTGATGTCCGGGGCCCCGGCGCCCGATACTACGAGGATGGCGCTGTTCACCGTTCCCATCGTCGAGGAGAGCGCGGCGGCATGTCCATCACGATCACACGTCTCGTCTCGCCGGCCGGATTTGAGCTCGTGTTGCGTGCCGATGATCCTTCCGTCGGCTATACCGGCTTCATTGCCCTTCACAGCACCGCGCTCGGACCGGCTGTAGGTGGTACGCGGCTCTGGGATTACCCCAGCGATGCCGACGCCCTCGCCGATGTGCTCCGGCTCGCCCGCGGCATGACCTACAAGAGCGCGCTGGCGGGGCTGCCGTTCGGTGGTGGCAAGTCGGTCATCATCCGCCGTAACGGTTACGCCGATCGCGCGGCGCTCTTCCGCGCGCACGGCCGCTTCGTCGAGACGCTTCACGGCAGGTACATCACCGCCGAGGATGTCGGCAGTTCGCCCGACGACATGGAGCACATTCGCGCGGAGACACGCTTCGTGGCCGGTCTCGCCGCGGGATCGGGCGACCCCTCGCCGCACACCGCGCGCGGCGTGTTTCGCGCACTTGTTGCTGCCGCCACTCACAGGTGGGGGGACGCCGCGTTTCCGCGGCGCACCGTGGCGCTCCAGGGGTGCGGATCGGTGGGTCATCATCTCGCCGGCGAGTTGCACCGTGCGGGTGCCCGCTTGATCGTCTGCGACGCCGATCCTTCGCGCGCCAGCCGCACCGCGGATGAGCTCGGCGCGACGGTCGTCCCCGCCGGGGAGATCTACGACGTTCCCGCCGACATCTTCGCGCCCTGCGCGCTGGGCGGTGTTCTCGACGAGAACACCATCGCGCGTCTTTCCGCGGACGTGGTCGTTGGCTCCGCCAACAATCAGCTCGGTCGTAGCCGGCATGCAGCCCTTTTGCACGAACGCGGTATAATCTACGTCCCCGACTACCTGGCGAACGCCGGCGGGATTCTCAACGGCTGCCGCGAGATCGCCGGCTGGAGCGCAGAGGAGGCTCTTGGCCGGATCGAGGGGATCTACGATACCACACTCGAGCTGTTGCGGTCGGCGGAGCGAAGCGGCATATCGCCGGCGGTGATGGCGGACCGGATCGTCGAGCGGCGGCTCTCGGGCGCGGCTCCGAACCCCGTCCGGCCGGTGTCGATGTCCGTCTAGTCACCGGCGGAGGCCCGTTTTCGCTCCACCCGGCCGCTCCTTCGCGCCGCCCGCGATGTCTTTCGTGCCCCTTTCGTTGCCGTTGCGTCACCCGTCCCTCCATACTGCGCCACCAGTTAATGGAGGTACCATGCACCTGACGACGTCGAATCAACCGCCGCAGCAGCCCGCGACCCTTCAGCGCACAGGCAGTCGAATCTCGGATGGCCGCCGCCACTGGCTCCGTTTTGGAGAGTTGGAGGTCCACCCGACCATTCCACTCGTCATCCGTCGCAACGTTCCCGTCCGTCTTTCGCCGGTGGAGTTCCGCCTTCTTCGCCGACTCATGGATTGCAACGAGGGCGTGGTGACGCGTGAGCAGCTCGCCACCGAAGTCTGGGGAGGGAGAATCGGTCCCGAGAGTCGTACCATCGACAAGCACGTCTTCGGCCTCCGCCAGAAGCTGGAGGAGCAGCCGGCGCATCCGCGCAGCCTCATCACGATCCGTGGACGCGGTTACTGTCTGCTGGACACCGCATCCCGCAGAGTCGCGTGATCGAGCCTGCCGCCGATGCTCGGCGGTGGATGCGGGAGGGGGGACGGCGGGTAGCATGGACGGGGTGGGCGGGGTGGACGCGCTCGACGGCGCGACCCTACCTTGCCTACATGACTCAGGGCGCGCAGCAGCCTGCCGAACAGGAAAGCTCCCGTGGCTTCGGGCGTGGCGCGGGGTGGCTCTTCCTGCTCGGCATGTGGCTGGCGTTCGCGCTGGTCATCACCACGCAGCACTACCTCTCATTGCGCGACGCCGGGCGCGAGATGGCGTGGTTGCCGCTGTTCGCACGCCAGGCCCAGCTCTGGGGCACCTGGGCGCTGCTCACACCGGTGGTGTTCGCCGTCGCCCAGCGTGTACCCATCATTCCCGGACGCATAGTGCGCGGCGTGGTGGCGCACCTCCCGATCGCCGTCGCGTTCATCCTCGTGCACACCATCATCACGGGACCAGTCGCCTTCATGCTTGGTCTGGTGCCGGTGTGGGCGACCGGTCCCGACGCCACGATCCTGGGGGTGTTCCGGCAGGTGCTGCGCAGCAACGTGGGCGCCGACCTGCTGGTGTACGCGCTGCTCGTGGCGGTGCAGCACGTCGCGGTATTCGGATCGCGAGCGCGGGCGCGCGACATCCGCGCGTCGCAGCTCGAGGCGCAACTGGTGCGCGCCAGGCTGGACGTGCTCCAGATGCAGCTCCAGCCTCATTTCCTGTTCAACACGCTCCACGCCGTATCCGCGCTAATGGACCGCGACACCGCTGCCGCGCGGCGCATGCTGTCGCAGCTCAGCGATCTCCTTCGTGTCTCACTCAGCGCGCCGGATTCACAGGAGGTGGCGGTAGAAGAGGAGATCGCGTTCCTCGGACGCTACATCGACATCCAGCGCATGCGCTTCCACGACAGACTGGCGGTCGATGTAAGGGTATCGCCGGCGACGCTTCGCGCCGTAGTTCCCCGTCTGGTCATGCAGCCGCTGGTGGAGAACGCCATTCGCCACGGTATCGCCACGCGCACTGGTCCGGGACGCATCGAGGTCGAGGTGCAACGGGATGACGGCCAGCTCTGCCTCACGGTGACGGACAACGGACGAGGGCTGCCCGCCGGTGGAATGGGCGCGCTGCGTCTTGGCGTCGGACTCAGGAATACGCAGGCTCGACTCCAGCATCTCTACGGCGACGAGCACCGCTTCGAGCTCCTGAACGCACCCGGCGGGGGCACGATCGCCAGCATCCGCATCCCCTTTCGCGAGATCATGCCGAGATGAGTCGATGCCCACCGCGCTGATCGTGGACGACGAGCCGCTGGCGCGCGAGCTGTTGCGCTCGCTACTCGCCAACATTCCGGACATCACGGTGGTGGGGGAAGCTGGTGACGGGCTTGCCGCGGTGGATGAGATAGAGCGGCTGCGCCCCGACATACTCTTCCTGGACGTTCAGATGCCGGAGCTGGACGGCTTCCAGGTGGTGCGCGAGCTCGATGCGGAGCGGCTCCCGGTGATCATATTCGTCACCGCCTATGATCAGTACGCGTTTCGCGCCTTCGAGATCTCGGCAATCGACTACCTCCTCAAGCCCTTCGATGAAGAGCGCCTCGGCCGCGCCGTCGAACGCGCCCGCTCGCATCTCTCCGGCCGTGAGCGCAGCGATCTCGACAAACGCGTGCTCGACCTCCTTCATTCAGTCACGGGCCGCGAGCAGCACCTCGACCGCCTCGTGGTTCGCACGGATGAGCGTGCCATCCTGGTGCGCACTGCGGACATAGACTGGATCGAGGCATCGGGCAAGTACGTCAAGCTCCACGTCGGCCGCGCCGAGCACACGCTTCGCGAGAGCATGTCACGGCTGGAGGACCAGCTCGACCCGCGCGCCTTTATCCGCATCTCCCGCTTCTGCATCGTCAACATCGATCGCATCCGCGAGTTCCAGCCATGGTTCCAGGGCGACTACGTCATCATCCTGCAGGACGGCACCAAGCTCACATCGACGCGAGGCTACCGCGACAGAGTGCAGGGGTTGCTCGGCAGAAAATAACGCAGACAACGCGGGACTGATAAGCATCACCGCTGAAAATGCGGAACTACGGTCTCTTCCCCACCGGGCCCGAACCACGACCACCAGCCTCCGAACCCCGATTGCTCGTTACCCGCCTCAGGCCTTCCCGCGCCCATTCCAGATCTTCTCGCATGATGGGCTCTGGATCGCTTCGCACCGCCAGGAAGTGACGGTAGATGTCGGCGGCCTCGGCGCGGTCGCCGGCCAGCTCCGCCAGGCGTGCCTGCTCGCGAAGATAGGTGGAGAGAAAGACGGCGCGGGAGAGGAAGTACTCGCGCCTGCGCAGGGCGGCCCGCGCGCCCTCGATGTCGCCCTGTGCCTCCTTGAGCCGCGCGATGATCAGGTTGCCGGCCTCCTGAATCATTCCGCCTGGCCCTGAGGCGAGCAGCGACTCGAGGCGGCCCAGGGCACGAGTGGACTCCGCATCACGACGCGGGGCGAGATGCATTGCCTCCAGCATCGTTGCACAGTTGCCACCGAGCGGAATGTCGGCGGAGAGTCGCTGGTCGCGGAGCCGGCCGATGCTCGCGCGTACGCTCGACGTGTCGTCCCGCATCACCTTCCACTGCTCCAGCATGCAAAGATCCGCCGTGTACACCACTCGCTCCGGTCGCGCGGAAGGTACTGGCGCGCCCACTGCCCGCTCGAGATCGCGCGCCGCGGCGGCGCCGGCCGCGGCGTC
>CAYXRS010000055.1:16643-20493 GCA_964467195.1 uncultured Gemmatimonadaceae bacterium | reverse complement strand
GTGGTGCAGGGCCAGAAGGGCCCGGCCGCCGAGAACGTCGTCAAGCTTGGTCGCTGAGGTTGAAAGCCGCGGTATCCACCGCGGCGTTTCCGTGGGGTCGGTCCGGTGTATGCTGGATCGGCCCTTCGGTGTTTTCCCGGACGGCCGCGTTGACGGCGGTCCACTCATGGAGGCTACATGATTGAAGTGAAGCTGGATGAAGGCGACCGGATCGAGTGGGCGCTGAAATCCTTCAAGAAGAAAGTGCAGCGCGCGGGGATCCTCCAGGATCTTCGCAGGCGTCGTCATTACGTGAAGCCGAGCGAAGCCCGCCAGTTGAAGGCGGACGCCGCGCGGCGCCGTTCGCGCTCGAGCCGCGACAAGCGCTGAGGCTGAAGGAGCAGACGACTGATGGCGAAGGAAGACATGGTGGAGATGGAAGGCGTGATCTCGGAGGTTCTGCCGAGCGCCATGTTCCGTGTGACGCTGGATAACGGGCACACAGTGCTCGCGACCATCGCGGGGCGCATGCGGCAGTTCCGCATTCGTGTGCTGGCCGGTGACCGCGTCAACGTGGAAGTCTCTCCGTACGATCTTACCCGCGGCCGGATCACGTACCGGCACAAGAACTAGCCGCAGCAACAGCGGGTCGGCGTGCCGTGTTCAGCGAGCTTCGCGTTCGCGGCGCACGATCACGCGCTTGCCACGGATGGTGGTTCCCCGAAGCGCGCTGATGACCGCCGCCGCATCGGAATCCGGAACCTCCACCAGCGAAAACCCATCCGCAATGTCGATCGCGCCGATCGCGCGCGAGTCGATACCCGCCTCGTTGGCAATGGCGCCCACGAGGTCAGCCGGTCGAACTCCGGCGCGCCGACCCAGGCCGACGTAGAGTCTCGTGACATCCGATTCCAGACTTCCGGTGCGAGGAGAACGACGACGGCCTTCGCGCTCGCGGCCGTCACTGTCGCGACGGCGCGGCGCATCCTGACGCGACCCGCGCTCCGGTCTTCGGGAGGAGCCCGCCGGTCTGCGGGAGGAGCGCTCCGGAGCGGCAGCCATGGCGGGGATCTCCTCTTCCGCCGCGGCACCGCCCGCTGCCTCGTGCGCGAGCTTTACGGCCGCGGTGGCCACATCCATCACGTCGAACTCGCCAGCCAGCGTCTCGACCACCACTCGGAAGTCGTCCAGATCGCCGGCCAGCAACACATCCTGAAGAGCGGCGCGGGTGAGCTCGAGCCGCCTCGCCCGCAGGTCGTGGATCGTGGGCACGCCCTGCACCTGAATTCTCTGCCTGGTAACCTGTTCGATGTTCCGAAGCAGCCGGTGCTCGCGGGGCTCAGCCAGTGTGATGGCGACGCCCTCGCGTCCGGCCCGGCCGGTGCGTCCGATCCGGTGGATGTAGGCATCGGGGGCCGAAGGGACATCGAAGTTGATGACGTGCGACACGTTCTCGATGTCCAGCCCGCGGGCGGCTACATCGGTCGCGATCAGCAGCTCCGCCGCCCCGCTTCGGAAACGGCGCATCACGCGGTCGCGCTGCTCCTGCGAGAACCCGCCGTGCATCGCCTCCGCGCGGTACCCCCGGGTACCGAGTGTTTCGGTGAGCTCGTCCACCTCGGTGCGCGTGCGGCAGAAGATGATCGCAAGCGTGGGCGCTTCCATGTCCAGCACACGCCCCAGGGCGGAAATCTTGTGCTGCCGTTGCACTATGTAAGCCGCTTGTCGGACCCGGGGAATATCGCCCGGCTCCTCCAGCTCGCGCGCGATACGGAGGTGCACCGGGTCGTTGAGGTGTCTGCGGGCGATGGCAGCGATTCGCGGCGGGATAGTGGCAGACAGCAGGGCAGTCTGTCGCTCTTCGGGAACAGTCTCGAGAATCGCCTCCAGGTCCTCGGCGAACCCCATGTCCAGCATCTCATCGGCTTCATCGAGCACTACGGCGCTTACGCGGTCGAGATCCAGCGTGCGCCGCCGGATATGGTCGAGGGCACGCCCCGGCGTTGCAACTACGACGTGGACACCACGGCGCAGGGCGCGCAGCTGTTGCTGGATGGCCTGTCCCCCGTAGATCGGGAGAACGCGAATGCCGAGCGCACGCCCGTACCGGTGCATTGCCTCGGCCACCTGAATCGCCAGCTCGCGCGTCGGAACGAGCACCAGCGCGCGCACCGACGGCCGCGAGTCTTCGTCGCGCGACTCGCCCTCGATCTCCTTCGCGATGTGCTGAAGGATCGGCAAAGCGAACGCTGCCGTCTTTCCGGTACCAGTCGCCGCCTGGCCAAGCAGATCGCGACCGGCCAGCAGTGGCGGGATTGCTTCCTGTTGTATCGGCGTCGGCTCCTCGTAGCCCAATTCAGCGAGTGCGTCGAGCAGCGAAGGGTGAAGGTGAAGCGCGGCAAAGCCGGCGACATTCAGGGAAGCGGTTTCGTCAGTCATGAGTGGTCAGATATTCGGAGCTCGTACGCGCCATGGAACAATGTGGTGCATCCATCGTTCCGACGCGTTGCAGGAACAGTAATTCGCCGTCCAAGTGGTTGTGAATGACACGTTGAGACGGTAGTCTCCTACCTTCACTTCGTGCGCTTCGGCGCGCGGAAGGCAGCGCGCACTTCGGCGCCCACGCCTCGGTCCCCCACCTCTGCTCCGCTGAGGGTCCGTTCGTGCCAATGTCCTGGCTTCCCGAGTCACTCCAGCTGCCGTGGGTTCAGACCGTCGGCGGTCTCGTCCTGCTCGCAGTAGTCGTACTCCTGCTGCACCTCGTGGCGCGGCGTTACGTGCTCGCCGCGGTGAGCATCCTCGTGCGGCGGAGTCCCGTGGACTGGGACGGTGTGCTCTTCGATAACCGGGTGCCGCATCGCCTGTCGCTGTTCGTCCCGCTCATCGTGTTGGAGATCGGTGTAGGGTGGGTACCGGGACTCCCCCTCGCCGTCACCGTCTTCCTGCAGCGATTCGTGAGCGCCTGCATGGTGCTGGTGGCGGCACTGACGATCGACGCGTTCCTCTCCGCGGCGCACGCGCTATACGCACGGACGCAGACTGGCGCCGGCCGGCCGATCAAGAGCTACGTGCAGCTTGCCAAGGTGTTCGTGTACGTCGTGGCAGGCGTCTTCATTGTCGCGCGGCTGGCTGGCCAGTCGCCGTGGTTCTTCGTGAGCGGGTTGGGCGCGATGATGGCAATCGTGCTGCTCATCTTCCGGGACACGCTGCTGTCGCTGGTGGCAAGCGTCCAGCTCACCAACAATGATCTCATACGTGTGGGCGACTGGATAGAGATGCCGCAATTCGGCGCCGATGGGGATGTCGTGGATATCGCCCTGCACGTCGTGAAGGTACAGAACTGGGACCGCACGATCACGGTCATACCCACGCACAAGTTCCTGGATCACAGCTTCAGAAACTGGCGGGGTATGTTCGAGGGAGGCGGACGCCGCATCAAGCGGGCGATATGCATCGACATGTCCACAATCCGCTTCCTATCGCCCGAGGAGATAGCCCGGTTTGGTCGATTCGTGCTGCTCCGCGAGTACGTCGCCGGGAAGCTGACGGAGCTCGAGACGCAGAATGCCGTGTACGCGGGCGATGCGGATGCGACCGTGAACTCGCGCCGCCTCACGAACGTCGGCACCCTTCGGGCATACATCATCGCTTATCTTCGCAGCCATCCGCAGATCCATCAGAGTCTTACCTTCCTCGTGCGCCAGCTCGCGCCCACCCCGGAGGGCCTTCCGATCGAGATCTACGTATTCACCACGGACACGCGATGGGCATTCTACGAGGGCATCCAGGCGGATGTCTTCGACCACATTCTGTCGATGGTGCCCGAGTTCGGCCTGCGGGTATACCAGCGACCGTCAGGCAGCGCTTTCAC
>CAYXRS010000055.1:9645-16543 GCA_964467195.1 uncultured Gemmatimonadaceae bacterium | reverse complement strand
CCTTGTTTGCCTTGTTCCGCGGCGCCAGAGCAGGTAGGCGGGGACGCCGGCCAACAGTATGACGACGCCGATGCCGGCTGAACGTGGAAACTGCACCACTGTATTGACGGCGACCAGTGCAAATGCACCCACGAAGACGAACGTGCTGTACGGGTGCCATGGCATTCTGCTGCCGCTGGCGGGCGGGCTCTCGAGCGCACGTTTTTCGCGGCTGCGGAAGACGATGAGCGCCGCTCCGGTCAGCGCGAAGAACGTCGCATCGATGGCCACCACGTAGTTGAGAATCTGCTCGTAGCCACCAGCAAGCGCGATCACCGACGCCATGGTGCCCTGCAATGCGATCGCCACCACCGGCGCCCTGGTGCGCGGATGCAACCATCCGACGTGGCGAAAGAATACTCCGTCCCGTGCCATGGCATAGTACACCCGGGGGGCGGTCAGCATTCCCTGGCTCAGGAAGCCGACTGTGGAGACGGCGATCCCGGCAGCGATGAGCCGCGCACCTGTAGGCCCCAGTGCGCGCCGCATGACCTCCGACGCAGGCGTGGTGGTTGCAGCCAACCCGTCGCGGCCCAGGACCGCAAGCAGCACGGCATTCACGCCAAGATAGAGCACGACCACGCCGAAGACGCCGAGCACCAGCCCGCGCGGCAAGTCTCGCCTCGGTTCACGCAGCTCGCCGCTCATGAAGCTTGCCGTCTGCCAACCACCATACGCGAACAGCACCGGCACCATTGCCGCGCCAAGCGCGAACAGTGCCGGCCGCGTCACGGTGAACGACTCCGCCGGCGGCGACGCTGTTTCCCCCACCCCCGCACCCGCACCCGCACCCAGCCCCACCTCCGCCCCCCTGAGCCCCAGCCACCCCAGCGTCACCAGCATGAGCAAAGCCGCGATCTTGGTGACCATGAAGGTGCTCTGAACGTTGCTTCCAGCCCTCGCGCCAAGGCAGTTCACAGCCGTGAGCACGGCAAGCGTTGCTACCGCGATCATCGACGGGGATATGTTCGCCGCCGCCAGCTCGCGGAAGTAGAGGGCGAAGGTCATCGCGACGGCAGCCATCCCGCCGGTCTGAACTACCAGCAGGAGCGTCCATCCGTACAGGAACGCGACGAGCGGGTGCCAGGCATCCCGAAGGTAGGCGTACACGCCCCCGACGCTCGGACGCCACACCGCCAGCTCCGCGTATACGAACGCGCCGGTGAGCGCTATCGCGCCGCCGATTCCCCACGCGAGCACGATCATCGCGGGCGAGTCGAGAGCGCGAGCGACGACGTACGGGTTAATGAAGATCCCCGCCCCGATGATCCCGCCCATCACGATCATCGTCGCGTCGAAGGCGCCGAGATGGCGCGCTAACGGCGTATCGCGCGAATCGGCTTGGGCGGAAGGGGAAGAGGAAGGCTGGCTCACTCCGAGGCGCGCGTGGAGAGTGGATGGCAAAGCCGGCAGGATTGTACCGCCTCACCACCCACGATGCGAGTCTTCCAGCGGGAGGCAGCTAGCGCAGACGTCCGCCGCCGATGCCAAGCCTCACATGCAGACCCTCGGGAGACACGTCGGGCCCACCAAGCACGCGCGTGTCGTACAGGTACCAGCGGTCAGCGCCCGGGGAGAACAGGTAGCCGACACGCAGGCCGAGCATGAGCCCGCTCCTCGGCCGCAATACGGGAATGTCGAATCCCGCACCCACGTTCAGCAGCATCGAGCCACGCGTCAGGCTGGAACGATGTCCCGGCTCGTCGAGGACCTCCGAGAAGTTTGGATCGTTGATGTTCGGGCCCAGCCCGACACCATCGCGGTTGGTGACGAGCAGCCGCATGCCTGACCCTCCAATGCCGATCATCGGATAGAAGATGCCGCGCTCGCCAACGGGGATCACGTAGCCCAGATCGAACAGGCCATACCCACCATCGAGCGTGAGCTCAGTGCCTCCCACGCTCTCTGATCCCCAACTCATTCCATGTCCCTGTCCACCGATCAGCAGGCGGCCTATCACGGCATAGCCGCCACCTCCCACGGTCGGTGCCGTCTCATCCATCTCCGGAAGACCAGCCGCGACGAGCGCGCGGTTGAGCTCGCCGAACGACGATGACGCTACGCCCACGTAAAAGAATCCGGCGCCGCCGCGGCGTCCGTCTACGCGGCGCTGTGCGTCGGCGGAGACAGGAAGTGCAAGCAGCGATGCAGCGATGAGGGACAAGAGAGCCAATCTCATCGGTTACTCCTGTGTGAGGTTCGGATAGACGGGCGATCCACGCCGAGCGCCCGCTCGTGGCTTACACTCCGTACGCCGAACGCCCCCTCAGGTTTCCAACTCACCGCAACACACGGATGACAAGAAAAGGGCCCGGCGCGGACCGGACCCTTCCATGTCATGCTGGCACGATCTCACACCCTGCGTGAATCTCTGGGGACCACCCGTGGCCGTTCGATGACCGTGGGCGCGACGTCTGCATCCGGGGACAGGCGCTCGCCACCCCCTACCACCACCTGTTCCGCGCTCCTGACGCCGCTGATCACTTCCACGAAACCGGGAGTGCGGACGCCGAGAATGACTTCGCGACGCTGAGCCTTGCCGTCGACGATCACCCAGACCACCTGGGCGCCTTGAAGCGAGAGTACGGCATCCTCCGGGATCACGACCGCGTCCGGACGCGTGGAGGTTGCGAGTCGCGCCTCAATGAACATGCCGGCCTGTAGCTCGCGACGGGGGTTTTCGACGCGTGCCTTCACGGTTATCGTCCGCGCCGGAAGCTGCACCACCGGATCCACGAAATCCACTACGCCCAGAAACTCTCGGCCGGGGAGCGACGCTACATAGAAGCCCACGCGCTGCTCCAGAGCCAACTGTTCCGCGTAACGCTCCGGCACCTGGAACACGGCTCGCTGCGGATCGAAAGTCTGGAGCTGAAGCAGTCGCGTGCCGCTGTTGACGTAGTCGCCAAGGCTCACCAGGCGTCGTCCGACCACGCCGCTGAACGGAGCGCGGACGGTGCTGCGCTCGAGCCGAAGCTGTAGCAGCTGGAGTTGCGCCTGCGTGCCGCGCGCCGTGGCTTCTACACGTTCCATCTCCGAGGCGGTGGACGCATCCCGATCGTAAAGCTGGCGCGTGCGCTCGAGCGCCTGGCGAGCCAGATCGCGCTCCGCTTCGGCCCTCGCGATCTGAAGCCGCAACTCGGCGTCGTCGATCTTGAACAGGGGCGCGCCACGCTGAACGATTCGCCCCTCCGATACGAGAATCGCGGTGATGCGACCCTCCACATCGGGGCGCAGCTCGATCGCCTGCACCGCTTCTATCTGACCCGTGGCAACGATGGTTTCCGTCACCGTATCCTGGAAGGCGACGACGACCTCCACGGGCGCCGGCGGACGGCCACCACCCGGCCCGGGCGACGCAGCCGCCGTGCGCCGGTCACCCTTGCATGCACCGAGCGCGACCACCGACAACGCGACAAGCAGAGCTGATCTCAACACGAGCCGACCATGCAGAAGAAACGACGGCGGAGAGGTCGCATCAGTCGCCTTCCGCCGGCGCAAGTTGCGCGGCCGACACGCCGTGTCGCGAGCGCACCCGCAAACCATCAATGATCACGTAGACCGCTGGCACCAGGAAGAGCGTCAGTACCGTGGAGAAGAGCAGCCCACCCACGATCGCGTAGCCGAGGGGGCGACGACTCATGGCGCCTGCGCCGAGGCCGAGCGCGATCGGCAGCGCGCCCATGATCGTCGCCACCGAAGTCATCAGGATCGGTCGAAGGCGGATACGGCCAGCCTCGAGCACGGCCTCCGCTGCATCCATACCGTTCCTCCTGAGCTGATTGGAGTACTCAACGAGGAGGATCGAGTTCTTGGTCACCAGTCCGATCAACAGGATCATTCCGATCTGGCTGTACAGATTGATCGTGCTTCCGGCAATGAGCAGCGTAGCCAGCGCACCCGCCACTGCCAGAGGCACGGCGAGCAGCACCGTGAAGGGGTGAATGAGCGACTCGAACTGAGAAGCGAGCACCATGAAAACTACCACCAGCGCCAGCGCGAAAGCGAAGTACAGCGCGTTGCCGCTTTCGGCGAACTCTCGTGACTCTCCCGCCAGCTCAATGCTGCTCCCCCGCGGCAGCACCTCGGTAGCTGCCGCCCGCAGCGAGTCGATCGCGGCACCTAGCGCGAGCTGCGGCTCGAGCGCTGCGCCGAGCGTGAACGAGCGGACGCGGTTGAAGTGGTTCAGCTGGCGAGGTCCCACTCCTTCGTCGATACTGGCCACGGCGCTGAGCTGGACCAACTCGCCATCGCGCCCGCGGACGAAGAGTCCGGTCATGTCCGTGGGCGTCGCGCGCTGCTCGGGGCGAAGCTGGACCACCACATCATACAGCTTGTTGTCCCGTGTGAAGGTGCTCACCCGGCTCGATCCCAACAGCGTTTGTAGCGTGGATGCCACGTCGCGCACGGACACACCCAGATCCTCGGCGCGGTCTCGATCGAACGCGACAGTCAGCTCGGGCTTGTTGACGCGGAGATCGGTGTCCACGTTCCGCAGGCCGTTGATCTGCCGGGCACGGCGCGTGAGTGCATCCATTCCCGCCGCCAGCGAATCGAAATCGGGGTGGCGCACCACGAACTGCACCGGATTCCCCTGGCCGAACGCCGGCGGGTTGTTGGCGAACACCATGACACCGGGAATCTCCGAGAACTGCGGCTGCACCTCGGAGATCACGTCCTGAACCTTGCGGTCGCGAAGCGACCAATCGGTAAGACGACTGAACACCATGCCGCGATTGACACCACCGAAGCCGACGACGCTGAAGTACGCCTCCACATCGCCGGTGCGCGCAATGATCTCCTCCACCCGGCGCTGGTACTCGTCGGTGAACGCCAGCGATGATCCTTCGGGCGCAATCACAATCGTCTGAAACATGCCGCGGTCTTCCGGGGGGACGAACTCCCTTGGAAGCGCCCGGAAGACGAGCACGGAGAGAAGCACAACCACCAGCGCGCCACCGACGGTTGCCCAACGGTACCGCACGGCGTGGCTCAATGCGCGACGATAGCCGGTCGCGATGCCGTCGAATCCGCGCTCGAGAGCCTCGTACACGCGTCCGTGCTTGTCGGAAACGCGGAGGATCCTTGAGGAAAGCATCGGAGTGAGCGTCAGCGCGATCAGTCCGGAGAAGAACACCGCGGCCGCGACGGCGATGCCGAACTCGTTGAACAGCCGCCCCGTGGTGCCCTGGAGGAACGCCAGCGGAGTGAACACCGCGATCAGGGAGATCGTCGCCGCGATGACCGGGAAGGCGATCTCGCGCGTACCGTTGATCGCCGCCGTTCGCGGATCGGCGCCGAGCTCATGCTGGTGCCGGTAGGCATTCTCCAGCACGATGATCGCATCGTCCACCACCACGCCGATGGCCAGCGTGAGCGCCAGCAGAGTGAACGTGTTAATCGAGAAGCCCAGAAAGTACATCACGCCGAACGTCGCCATGATCGACGTCGGGATGGCAAGGCCCGGTATGATGGTAGCGGGAAGGTTGCGCAGGAACAGGAAGATGATCGCCACGACCAGCAGACCCGCGATGATCAGAGTCTCCTCCGCCTCGCGAATGGAGCGCTTCACGAACACCGACAGGTCGGTGCCCTCGCCGATAACGACCCCGGGTGGAAGCGAGGCCTGGATTGCGGGAAGCTCCGCGCGAACAGCGTCTGCCACATCCACCAGGTTCGCCTTTGATTGGCGAATCACGCCAATCGCAACAGCGGGCACACCCATGAAGCGCAGGGCGCTGCGGTCGCTTTCGGGCCCCAGCTCGACGGTGCCCAACTCGGCCAGCTTCACGAGTTGCCCACCGCCGCTCGACACCGTCAGCTGACCAAATTCGTGCGGCGTCTTCAGCTCGCCTAGGGACCGGACCGTGAACTCACGGCGTTCCGATTCGATCCGGCCGGCGGGCACCTCGACGTTGCGGGTCCGGATGGCGGTTTCCACATCCTGCACGGTCAACCCCCGCGCCGCCAGCTCGGACGCAGAGAGCCAGACCCTCATGCTGTAGCGCCGCTCGCCGAAGATCTGCGCACGTCCCACGCCGTTGACGGACTGAAGGCGGCTCTTCACCAGCCTGTCGGCGATGTCCGAAAGTTGGAGCAGGTTGTAGTTGTCGCCTGACAGCGTGAGAAAGAGGAACGGCTGAGCGTCGGCGTCCTGCTTGGCAACTACTGGCTCGTCCACTTCCTGTGGGAGCCGGCGCCGAATGCGTGCAACCTTGTCGCGCACATCCTGAGCGGCCTCCTCGATGCTGCGATCGAGGGTGAACTCCAGTGTGATGTTGCTCGACTGCTCCGCGCTGGAGCTCACCATCGTGCGAAGCCCCGGTACGGTGCTGAGCTCCTCCTCGAGGACGTCGGTTACCGCGGACTCCACCACGCGCGGATTGGCGCCGCGGAGGAAGGTGGAGACCGAGATGATCGGAGGGTCCACGTCGGGGAACTCGCGGACGGAAAGCTTGGTGTAGCCGATGGCCCCAAAGAGGACGAGTGCTGCACTGAGCATGCTCGTCAGCACGGGACGCGAAATGGCGATGTCGGAAAGCTTCATGTCGTGCGAGAGCGTAGCGCCTCGCGGGACCGTTGCCGCAGGGCGGCGCGAAAACGGCGGCTACGGGCGCTACTGAAACGGGGGAATGGGGCTGTTGGCTTGCTCCAGCGGCAATTGCGCCAATCGACGCTGCCAGCTGGGGCGGCCTGCATGTATGCCGACCGGGGCGGCTTGTATCTACCGTGAAGCACGTCCTCCGGCAATGGGGCGACCTACCTCCCCCGCCAGGAATAGCTCGATTTGCAGGCCGAAGGGCATCACTGTTACCATAGGCTGGCGCCATCGCCCGGCGCCAAAAGGGCTGGCGCCATC
>CAYXRS010000055.1:0-9545 GCA_964467195.1 uncultured Gemmatimonadaceae bacterium | reverse complement strand
GGCTGGCGCCATCGCCCGGCGCCAAAAGGGCTGGCGCCATCTCCCGGCGCCAAAAGGAGCCTCTCATGTCCACGCGCGTTCGTGAACGAGGACGATGGCGGCGGAGCCCCCCGGCGCGACTATCACCTGCCGCCACGCGAAGATCCGTCCTTTGATGAGGCGGCCGCCCGCGCACTGCTGGAGGCGGCCCGGGAGGGCGAAACGGGGAGCGCCGAGGAGGCCACCGGCTACTACTGGGGTGAGCCTCGCCTGGCAGGCCACGTACAAGCTGTCCTGGCGGAGGCCGAAGCCAGCGGCGATGACCGGCTAGCCCAACTGGCGCGGAGGTTCCTCGCATAGAGCTTGGCTGCTACTGCTCGGGCGGCATTGAGACTGTCGAATCGAGAACGCCATGGTGCGACCGCGGCTCTCTTGGAGAGCGCGGATTCACCGGACCGCCGGGAGGTCAGGCCGGTGGGGTGGCGGAGCCGCCTCGCTCGCGCTTCTGCCGTCCGACGAGTAGTACTCCTGGATGCAAACCGTCACGACGCGATCGATAGCTTGGATGGCGTGCGAGTCGGACCTGCGCGCCCGGATTGCCGGTGCTGCCGCGCATGCCTTCTTGACCGCGATCAGCAACTGCTCCACGGGGATTCCACGTCTTCTGGCATCAACACAGACGCTGCGCAAGACTGTGCGAAGCTGCGACCCTTCGGCTTCACCGGGTCTCAGGGGGACGCCGAGCTGAAGGGTCAACGCGCTCTGGATAGCCGACTCGATCTGGTCGTCCAAAGTGCGGTGCGCCGAGTCGCCAAGAGGGGGTTTCAACAAGGAACGCTCCATCGCTGACAAGGTCCCAAGTGAAAAATGAAGGATACTCCGCCTCTGCTTCCGGTCTACGCTATTCCGTAGGGGGAAGTAAGTTTAACGGCCGGAAACGCCTGAACGCAAGACCCCCGGACGACTCGTAAACCAGTGTGCCTGTTGAGTGTACGGTATCGTACAAACTTGTTGGCGCGGTCCTCGGACGCTGTTTCGAGCCAATCCCTCATGCTGCCGGACCACCGAGTCATTCAAGACCGGTAGGGAGTTCCTGAGGGCTGAAAAGGCACCCGGAATCTGAGCAGCCGTTCGCTTTCTCCCGTGCATGGCGGGGGAACACTCAGCTCGCGACACGCGGGAGCAGGTCTGGAAACCTGAGCGAGGATGACGGAAGATGAATGCGCGGTCAGGAAGACCGCCTGCTTACGCGCTGTTTAGAAAGGTAGCACACGGGGCGGCTTGGCGCACGGGAAAGGGACGGGAAAGGGGTCAGAGTCGTTGAAACGAAGTTTCAACGACTCTGACCCCCGTTTCCTCCCGTTTCCTTGGCACCCCCTGTTGCCCGGTCGCCCTCAACCCGTCTGATGCTTGACGGGCCCCGTAACGATCGATCTGCCCGAAGCTGCCAACCCGTCAACGCCAGGAGCGCGAGCCATGCGAACGAGGATCATAGTCGCTGCAGTAGCTGCCGCACTCGGGGCCGCTTGCGCGTCGAAGGGTTCACCACGCGTACCCTTCTATCGTCCTGCCATACACCTGCAGGACGTGCGGATGGCGGGCGTTGGCCTCACCGGGGGCGGTATGGACGTTGTACTCGACCTCTATAATCCGAACTCTTACGAGCTCTACTCCCCCCGCGTTCGCTACCGCCTGTTCGTTGATGACGTGCAGCTCGCCACCGGCAACTATGTCACCGATATCGTGGTGGCTCCGCGTGATTCTGCACGAGTGCGCGTGCCCGTGACGCTCTCCTACACACAACTCGGAAACGCCGGCCGAGCAGTGCTCAGCCGCGGCACGGTGGACTACCGCGTGGTGGGCGACATCACGGTCGGAACTCCCCACGGCCGGCGCACCTCAGCATATGACCGGATGGGGCGATTCGCGCCCATGGCCGTGATGATGCCGCGCTGAACATCCCCAAAGGCACGCGTCCTGCCGCCGCCAGGCGGGGCACATGCATGCCGCGAAGGTGTATCTTACCGCCATGTCGAACCCGCGCCCCCGCGCTCAGCGGTACCGCGTTCTGCTCGCGCTGACCGCCGTGCTGGCTTGGGGCTGCGCACTGCAAACGGCGCCGCAAGCGCTGACGCCGGAGCCGAACTGCCGCAGCCTGCCTTCCGGTAACACATCTCATTCAGGCTTTCACTGGATCATCGCCGCGGAACCGGAGGATAGCCCGGCTCTCGATGCCTGGTGTGCGGGCGTGGGGCCGCCAGCTGTCGCGGCTGGTCGGGACGCGGCTAACGGCGCGGTGGACTCCCTGCTGATCGTCACATGGAACAGCAACGTTGGCGGCGGCGACCTCATCGGATTCGTTGCCGATCTTCGCGGCGGAGAGCTGACCGACGGTGTTCCTGTCGAGCACTTCGCGCTTCTCGTCCAGGAGGCGCATCGCGCCGACGATGTGCCATCGGCGGAGCAGCGCGGAGTGCGCTACGCCTTCCGGCTCGGCCATACTCCGCCTGGTGGCGCTGAGCGACTGGACATTCTGGAGGTCGCCAGGCAGCTCGACCTGCACCTCGTGTACGTGCCGTCCATGCGCAATGGCCGGCCGCGTCACGATCCCGCCGAGGACCGCGGCAACGCCATCTTGTCGACCCTGCCGCTCGAGGAGCCGGCGGCCATCGAGCTTCCGCTCGAGCGCCAGCGCCGCGTGGTCGCCGTCGCGACCGCACGGGGTGTCGGCAGCGATGGGCGAAAGTGGAGCGTGCGCCTGGCCAACGTGCACCTCGACAACCGCTCGCGTCTCGAGAGGCTGCATGCGTCGTTTGGCGCCGCCCGCCTGCGACAGGCCCGTGCACTCGCCGCATCCCTCGACGACGATCGCCCCACAGTGCTGGCCGGCGATCTCAACAGCTGGTCGTTCGCCCGGCTCGAAGGAGCGATGCACCACCTGCGCGAACGATTTCCCGATTTGGAAGCGGACGACACTCGCACGATGACGATGCTCGGAATCCTGCCGCGACGACTCGATCACATCCTGGCACGGCTCACCGAACAGAAGGGTGCCGGCATCCAAGTGACACTGGCCGACCGGTATGGCTCGGACCACCACCCGGTGTTAGGGTGGCTGGATGTGGGAGGGTCCGATCGATCGCGCGCCGTCGGCAGGAACTCGGAGTTCGCCGGCGACGATAGCGGTCAACCGGAGTAGCCGCACCGAAGGCAGGGAGCCACGGGACGCGCCACCCCCGCGCCCACCCTGGCGTCGCAGCCATCGGCGGAAACCCGCTCCAGGGCTCTCCGTTTCCCCTACAAGACATCCGGTCCGCTCCGACAGCGCCTTTTCGCAGGCCGTCGCATCCTTGCTGTGGAACCAGGAAGGAGAGGATACAATGACTCGCGGCCGCATACTCATCGTCTACGGCTCCAGCTTCGGTCAGGCCGCCCGGATCGCCCACCGCATCGGCCGCGATCTCGAGGCGAACGAGCTTCAGGTCACCGTGGCTCGGGCTGCGGATCTGCCGCAAGGACTGGATCTGGCGGAGCTCGACGGCGTGATCGTGGGATCCTCGGTCATCGGCGGACGCCACAACCGGCACGTCGAACGATTCGTTCGTCAACACGTGCGGGAGCTGAATCGCATGCCGTCCATGTTCTTCTCGGTGAGCGCCTCGGCGGGGAGTTCCGTTCTCGGCCGCCCGGCCATCGCTGAGGGCTATATCGAAACGTTCCTCTCCACCACGGCATGGCGCCCCTACCGCGCGGCGAGCTTTGCCGGCGCGATCGCGTACCGCCGGTACAATTTCATTCTGCGTTGCGTAATGAAGCGCATTGCAGGCAGAACAGAGATGGCGACGGACACAACGCGGGACCACGATTACACCGACTGGGCCGAGGTGGATCGGTTTGCGGACTCGTTCGCGGCGCTGATTCCCACGCCGCAGGAAACGGAGCTCGCCCTTGTGTAACTGCAATCGGCCAGGTCAGGACCCTACAGACTGGTCAGCGGTGTGATCGCCTTCCACGGCGCCGACCTGCTACCGGGGGATCCTCACTGTCGGGACCGTCCACCAGCGGCCTCGTCACCGGGTGGCACGAAGCTCACGCACATGAGCGCGCGTCAGCGCCCCGGCTCGCCGTCGCGGGCGCGAGCGAAGGGACCGAGACCGGCCTCACGCAACATCCGAATACGTGAGCGCAGCATGTCCTCGTTCCAGTGCAGCAGCATCTCCCTGTGTCGCTGGGCAATCTCGTCGACCGGGACACCGGCGTCGATGTCGACCGACACTCGGTCCATGCCTCTGCGATACCATTCGCCCCACGTGTACCCCTGGCGGGAGTTCTCCGGCAGCGCGACCAGCATGGCCAGCAGCAGCGCGACCGGCCCGAGCGTTGCGAGCGCGCGTCCTCCGAACAGCTCGAACGCGAAGTAGGCGGCCAGCAGTATCGGAACCGACAGGAGTGTGTAACGGTCCGGCATGCCGACGGTGGGAACCAAGCCGGCGCGTCCCCACCCAATCGCCGCCACCAGGACGGCGCATCCTCCGGCGAAACAAATGAGCCCGGCGGCTCGCCATCGATCATTTCCGCGCGTACGCAGCGCGGCAAAAACGGTCACCACGCCTGCACCGATAAGAATCGGGAGCAGCGCCGCCAGCGCCAGGTAATAGTTCGAGCGCGCACCGGGGCCGAGCGACATCGCCAAAAAGCTGAGGCTGGTCTTGATGGTCGCCGCTGGGCCGGGGCTCGGAGGATTCCAGTACGCCCGCTGGTAGTTCACGAAGTAGAGTGCCGAGAGAGCGACGGCAATGACCACCGCCGCAACGAGCGCGGCCGACTTCCACCGCGCGCCCGCGCCGCGCCACTGGATGAAAGCGGCCACCGCAAACCATGGCGCCAGCGCGAACGAGAATATCATCCCGTTCGCTCCGCACAGCGGGAGGAGCGCCATCGCGAGTGCGGCGGCCAGGGTAGCGCCGCCAGTCAAAGCCACGCCGTAGCGGACGACCACCAGCAGAAGCACGCAAGTGAGCGCTGTGGCGGCGACGAACTGAATCTGCCAGCCCCAGACGATATTGGGCCAGTTGCCAAGGTGCAGCAGTGCGATCGGGAAGAACGCATCAGTGAAGCGCACATGACCGCGTATGCGGACCGCTACGTGCACCATCGCGCCAGCCAGCAGGGCCAGCGTGGCGGCGTTGAGGACCATGCCCGAGCGAAAGTCGCCACCCCAGATCGTCAGCGTCGCCAGATAGATGAGCCTCGGCAGCGGGACGCGATGCTCGTTGTTCTGCGCCCAGAGCCAGCTCAGGAAATCGGGCTCGTTGCCAGTAATGGGCGCCACGAGCAGCCAGTCTTCGGCCAGCGGAATGTTCCGCCCGTAGTTCGCAATGGCAAGCAGCGCGGCGCCCAGCATGAACACGAGCAGCCCCCACACGAATTCACGCTCGCCGGGCTGACCGGTGGTGTCGCGCGACGTGCTACTTGGGGCGTCCTTCAGGGCGGCGCCGGGGTTGAACGCGAACGGCGACCTCACCATGTCTGTCGCACGACTGCGCGTGTGGAGAGCTGGCGGTAGGCGCCCATACCGAAGGCCGCCCGCAGCCACAAGCGGCGCAGGACCCGCCAGTAGCCACCACCAACCCGCACCAGACGGAACGACGATGTTCCCATGTCCGGAGTCCGGTTGATCCAGGAAATGGGCACCTCGCGTATTCGCCTTCCCATGATCAGCGGCTGGAGACCGGTTTCCGCGTTCACCGCGAAGCCCGGCTCCTCGAGCAGCAGCTCGTTCACAACGTCACGCCTCATCAGCTTGAGGTTGTTCGTTAGATCACGAAAGCGACGGCGCAGCAGCAGCTGTGCGATCACGTGAAAGCTGCGGTTCGCTACGATCTTCTGAAAAGGATAGTTGAGCAGCACGCTGTGCCGTGAAAAGCGACTGCCAACCACCACGTCGAAGCCTTCGGCGGCGCCGTCGAACAGATCGCGTAATTCGGGCAGCAGATGCTGGAAGTCACAATCCATGGACAGCACCCAGGCACCTGTAGCGGCGCGGTAGCCGTCTGCGATGGCGCGGCCGACGCCGTTTGGAGGGGTGCGATACACCGGCCTTATTCGAGAATCGGCCTCGGCTAGCGAACGCAGTACGGCGGCGGTGCCGTCGGTGCTGTTGTCGTCAACAGGAATGATCTCGTGCAAGTACTCGCTGTAGTGATCGCGGAGTCCCGACACGAGCGGCCCGATGTTCATCTCCTCGTTGTGGCAGGGGATGACGACAGAGATCGCGCCCCGAAGCGACGAGTGGCTGGCCAGACTTCCACGCGTACGGGCGACAACGCGCGGTGGCTTCTGGGCGTGAAGCAGAATGGCGCCGGCCAGCGTCCGGACGCCGGGCGCGTTCTCCAGCACGATCGAGAGATTTCGCAGCAGCCATGCCATCCCCCTGGTGAGCGGCGCGTACACGAAATCCGTGTAGACCGCAAACACGCGAATGAATCCCACCTCGGACATGAGCTCGTACAGTTGCGTGCGATTGAGCAACGCACGTAGATCGGCGCGACCGGCCAGGCGAGTGGCGAGCTGGCGCAGCCGCAAGGCCGGGTTCCACGGGTTGCTCTCGTAGAACAGTACCTGACCGCCGGGCTCGAGCAGATCGTGCACCTGTTGAAGAAGCCAGGCGCTGTTGCGCTGATCGAGCATATCCAGCGCCACTATGTACTCGAAGCGGCGCCCAGCAAGGAGACCGGGAAGCTCGGAGGCGACGACGCGATCCACTCCCGGGAGAACGACCGCGGACGGAGTGTGCCCCTCCTGAAAGGTTAGTGCCGTGATCGGATTCTCGCCCCGCGACACTGCCGCGATCTGGCGCGTGAAGCGCCCCTCGCCGGCGCCGATCTCCAGAATGCTCTGTCCGGGAAGCAGATGAACGAGGTGGCGAAACGATTGCGCGCGCCAGAGCAGCCGGTCATCGGCAATCGGGTCGCGGCCGCGGAGATAGCCGTCGCGAACGCGCTCGCGGAGCGCGAGCATGGACACCAACGGGTGCGTCAAGGGAGTGGCGGTGGCGATCGTCACCCTCGGAGCCTGACCCTCCACGCGTCGGCGATCTCGGTCACCATGTCCTCGAGTGAACGCGCGATGCTCCAGAAGAAGTCCGCCCTCATGTTGTCGTCCACGCCGTCAATGCATTCGGCGCGCGAGTCGAAGCAGCCGACAAGTTCCGAGCCGATTAGGCCGCTCGAGCCGGTGATCAGAATTTTCGTTGATCCGCTGGGAGTTCGTCGGGGATCGGCCATTCAAGAGGGAGCGCCGACCAGGCGCAATCTAGGCCGCCCCTCCGCCTCAGCCAAGCTATCGGCGAGGCGTCACCTCCACAGGACGATTCTGGTTCGCGCCCGGAAACGCCGCCGCCGTGACATTCAAAACACCGTCCCCAACTCGACAACGGTGGCGTGTCGGTCGCGTTGCAGCCGCCGTTCGACGGTCAAGCGTATGGTGTAGCGAGTGCCCGGCGCGTGAATGTTGATGTACGGAATTACCGCGGCACCGAGCCCATCGGCGGTACGATCCTCGGCGCGGGTTCCGAACGCGAACCAGCGACGCGGAACGAGCTCTCCTTCCAGAGACCAGCGGCCGCGGGTCGCTTCGCCCAGCCGGTCCAGACCGGCACTGGCCGTCCACAGCATCAACGGGTGAGGACCTGAACTGCTGCCCGTCGCCACCCCCTGCACCAGATAGCGTCGCGAGTCATCGTAGAAGGCGTGCATGCCAGCGGATGCCAGGCCGCGGCGCACGAAGCTCTCGACCAAGAGGCCTTTTGGGCGCCACTCGATCTCGTTGCTGGCGTTGATCCGCGCGTCCGATGTCAGCGGTATCGAGAGCTCACCAGGAATCGGCAGAGTCAGCGATGTGGTCCAGCGCGAGCTGCCTCCGACCATCTCGACCCATGCGGCTCTGAATGCCGGTGACCGCCCAGCAGGCGAGAATGCGCGAAGGGCCTGCTCGCGTGGCGAGCCGCCGCCGCTGCCGGCAAGTGATGCGGCGAACGCAAGAGGCTCGCTCACGCCAAGCCGCTGCGACACGTCCACCTGCGCGATCTGTCTGAACTGGCCGGCGGTCAACTCGAGGTGAGATCCGAGCGCCGCGGTGACGAACAGGTCCTCGAACCGGCCGGAACGATCGCGCAGCGTTCCATCACGCTGCGCCTCCTGACTCACGGGCCGCCACTCCACGAAGTACGAGAGCCACGGCGCCATGGCAGTGCCGCCGGAGATCAGCTCCACCCGGTTGAGATAGGCGCGCACTCGCTCGGCGTCCCTTCCGGACAGTCCGAGAGATTCCGAGCGGCCACTCACCCAAACGGCCAGGGGTACCGTTGATCGCGGAACCAGCCCCGGCATCTGGTAGCCGCGGGCCAGGAACTCCTGACCGAACTCATTGAGCTTGGGGGGAGCGACGTGGCACTGAGCGCAGCTCACGCCGTAACGGCGGGCGAAGTAGGGTATCTCCGCGGCGACCGTGAAAATGGGCGCGGCGATGGCAGCGCAGAGCACTGTGATCAGAACATACGGGACCGCACCCCGTGCAGCGGGGTCGGGGCAAATGGCCGGCGATTGGGCTTTCGAGCGCATGGATTATCGTCTTCCCCTCTCGGAGGTGAGGTGGAAAGGTGTCACTAATCCAGAAATTAGGCAAGCCTAAGTAGCGGTTTCCCGCGCAAACCTCGTCCAACGCGCGGGCAAGCCGCTCCAAGACCCAGCGTAGTGGACGCGGCTACCCTTCACGGTGATCGCGCTGGAAAGCGGGGACTCGCACGCGCGCATCTGTTAAGACGTCTGCGACAGGGATGACCGCTTCGCCGAACCGAGGTCAGGAGGATCACCGTTATGCGTAACTCGATCATGATCGCCGCTGCCGCCGTCGTGGGGGTCGCCGCATGCACCGGGGCCGACCGGTCCGCGCCAACGGAGCACGCAGTCACCGCCGAAAGCCATCGTGGCGCCGGTACGCCAGCTGCTACCCGTCACTTCTCCGCGCACCTGAGTGGACGGGAGGAGGTGCCTCCGGTTCCAACGGGCGCCCAGGGGCAGGCGCGCCTGCGGCTGAGCGAGGACGGACAGTCGCTGCATTTCAGCGTCAACATCGCGAACATTGAGAACGTGAACCAATCCCACATCCACCTCGAAGCACCGGGAGAGAATGGCCCGGTCGTCGCCTGGTTGCGCCCCAGCGGGCCCCCGCCGGTGTTGATACCCGGTCGCTTCCAGGGACCGTACGCGGAGGGAACGATTACGGCCGCCGATCTCGTAGGACCGCTCGCTGGTGAGGAGCTGTCAGCGCTGATTGACGCAATGGTTGCCGGCAACACGTACGTCAACGTGCACACGCTGCAATTCCCCCCAGGTGAGATCCGGGGACAGATCAGGCGACAGGGTGGGCCGCACTGAGGCGCGGTGACCGCGCAGTAGCTCGTAGCGGGGTCAGATCGCGGCCGAGGAAATCGCGTGGACGAGGACCCGGCGAGTCAGCCGGTCGCTCCGGACCGGCCTGGTCCACGGCGCCGAGGTCCGCGCCGT
>CAYXRS010000054.1:0-20805 GCA_964467195.1 uncultured Gemmatimonadaceae bacterium | reverse complement strand
GGCGTCCGCGCCGGTCTCCGCCTTTCAGCCGCCCTCGGCCCCGGAGAGCGACGCCCGTTCGGCAACCACGGCGCCGATGAGTCCCGCACAGGTGAGCGCATCGAGGAGCCGTTCATCATCCACTCCGCGTGCCGCGGCGAGGCCCGTCAACACCGCCGGCACCACACCGGCGCCGCCCGCCGTAGGTGCCGCGACGATGACTCCCATGGCGGCGTTGACTTCCTGAACCGCGAGTGCACGGGCGAGAATGTCCCGGAACGGCGTGTCGGCCATTGGGCCGGCCGGCCCGGTACGCAGTCTGGCCGCGTCCCCGCCTACGAGGCCCGACGCGGAGTACAGATCACCGCGCATGCCCCGCTCGACGGCCGACCGCATCACCTCCAACGCTCGGCGAAGGGAGCGCCTGATCTCCTCGGGTGGTCGGCCCTGGTCTCTCGCCTCGGCCTCCAGCGCAACCATCGAGAGCGGCCGTTGCCGCTGCTCGGCATCACGAATCGCGTCGGCAAGTGATCTGTACATGATAAGGCGAGTCGCGCCGTCAGGCGCTTACCTTCTCCAGGTAGCGGACCCAGCGCACCCACTCCAGATCCTCGATGCGACGGCAAACCGCTCCGCTGGGCGGATCATCGAGCTGAAGCACCATGAACGCATCGCCGCCGCGCTCCTTCCGCGTCACTCGCATGGTTGCGAGGTTGATCCCCTCGTCGGCAATGATGCCGCAGATGCGCGCCACCGAACCCGGCCTGTCTTCCGCCACCAGAACGATGGTGTGGAACGATCCCGTGACTTCCACCGGGAATCCATCGATCTCGGTAATGAGAATGCGACCCGCGCCAAGCGAGGAGCCGAGCACGACGCCGGTGAAGTTCCCCCGCTCGAGCGTTATGCGCGTCGTGTTCGGGTGCGCGTTCTCGGCGATCGTCGTCTTCTCGAATCGGTAGGCGAGTCCCTCCTGCTCGGCAATGTCGAGCGCTACGCGCAGTCGCTCGTCGTCGGGACGAAAACCCAGCAAGCCGCCCACGATCGCCTTGTCGGTACCATGACCTTCCCCCGTGCGAGCAAACGAGCCGTGAAGCTCGATCAGGGCGCGTTGCGGGGTGCCACCCGCCAGCGCACGGGCCAGCAAGCCCAGCCGGCAGGCCCCAGCGGTATGCGACGATGATGGGCCCACCATGACGGGGCCGATGATGTCGAGAATCGAGACCATTATCCCGCCTTCTCTCGCGCCACGGGAGAGACCAGCGTACGGAGGAATTGCCCCGTATAGGAGGCATCTACCTGCGCCACCTCCTCGGGCGTTCCGGTGGCGACGATCGTGCCGCCGCGCAATCCTCCATCCGGTCCCAGATCCACGATCCAGTCCGCCGTCTTGAGCACATCCATGTTATGTTCGATTACGAGAACCGTGTTGCCGCGGTCTACCAGCCGGTGCAGCACCTCGAGCAGCATTCGAACATCCTCAAAGTGCAGACCGGTGGTCGGCTCGTCGAGGATGTACAGGGTGCGCCCCGTGTCCCGCTTGGACAATTCGGTAGCCAGCTTCACTCGCTGCGCCTCGCCGCCAGACAGCGTCGTTGCACTCTGTCCAAGGTGAACGTAGCCCAGGCCGACATCGTTCAGTGTGGCGAGCTTCTGCCGGATGCGCGGCTGGTTCTCGAAGAATGCAAGAGCGTCCTCTACTGTCATCTCCAGCACATCGGCAATGCTTGCACCGCGGAACCGCACCTCCAGCGTCTCCCTGTTGTACCGCTTGCCCTTGCACACCTCGCAGGGCACGTACACGTCGGGAAGGAAGTGCATCTCGATCTTGACCAGTCCGTCACCTTCACAGGCGTCGCACCGTCCTCCCCTGACATTGAAGGAGAAACGGCCCGGTCCATAACCGCGGATCTTCGCCTCCGGCAACTCGGCAAAAAGCTCACGGATCGGCGTGAACAGCCCGGTGTAGGTGGCCGGGTTCGATCGAGGCGTCCGCCCGATGGGACTCTGGTCGATGTCTATGACCTTGTCGATGTGCTCGACACCGGTGACGCGGTCATGGGCGCCCGGAATGACACGTGCCCGATAGAAGTGGCGCGAAAGCGATCGTTGAAGGATGTCCTCCACCAGCGTGGACTTGCCCGATCCCGACACGCCGGTCACGGCCACGAACAGGCCGAGCGGGATCTCGACGTTCACATCCCGGAGATTGTGTTCGCGCGCACCCTCGATGCGAATGGCCCGCCCGCGCTGCGGTGAGCGGCGGCGAGCGGGAATGGGGATGGCCTGCTCACGCCGGAGATATCGTCCGGTGATGGAAGCCGGATTCCTCAGCACCTGGTCGAGAGTACCCTCGGCCACGACGACCCCGCCGTGCTTCCCCGCGCCGGGACCCAGATCGATAATATGGTCGGCGGCCCGGATCGTTTCTTCATCGTGCTCCACCACGATCACCGTGTTGCCAAGGTCGCGGAGCTGCCGGAGCGTGGCAAGCAGCCGGGCATTGTCGCGCTGGTGCAAACCGATCGACGGCTCGTCGAGGATGTAAAGCACGCCCACCAGCCGCGAACCGATCTGCGTGGCCAGCCGGATACGCTGCGCCTCACCTCCGGACAGCGATTCGGCGGAGCGCCCGAGGGTGAGGTACTCCAGGCCCACGTCCACCAGGAATCGAAGCCGCTCTCGCACTTCCTTGAGAATCGGGCCGGCAATGTCGGGGTCGAGGCCAGGACGGCCGTTCGCTCTTATTGGTACTTTGTCGAAGAATACGAAGGCATCGCTGATCGAGAGTTCCACCACTTCGCCGATGTTCCTCCCGTGCACAGTGACGGCGAGCGACTCGGGTCGGAGGCGCCGACCCCCGCATTCAGTGCATGGCGCTTCGATCATATACTGCTCCAGCTCCGCGCGAACCGCGTCGGAGGTCGTCTCCTGATACCGGCGCTGAATGTTGGAGAGGATCCCCTCCCAGGTGCTCTCGAATTCACCGCGCAGCGTGCTGGAATCGACACGGAAGGTAGTCTTCTTCCCGCCGGTGCCGTGGAGCAGCGCCTCGCGCACACGCCTGGACAGTTCGCCCCAGGGAGTGTTTGTGTCGAACTCGAGCTGGCGAGAGAGAGCGGGCAACACGGTCTTGCGCAGGTAACCCGCCGGCTCCCCCCACGGGAGAACCACTCCCTCGAGAATCGAGATCCTGGGGTCGCCCAGGATCATCTCCTCGCTCACTTCGCGTCGGGTACCAAGACCGCCACAGGCCTGGCAGGCACCAAATGGCGAATTGAACGAGAACTGTCGCGGCTCGAGCTCGGCAAGTGAGATCCCGCACTCGGCGCAGCCGTAGCGTTCGGAGAAGAGATTCGTCGCGCCATTCTCTGGCCGAACGACCTCCGCTACCCCATCGGCGGTCTTGAGGGCAGTTTCGATCGAATCCGTGAGCCTTCCGCGATCCTCGACGCGCACCACGAGGCGGTCCACGATCACACTAATGGAATGGTTCTTCTGCCTACCGAGGCGCGGGGGATTTGCCAGCTCGACCTGCTCACCGTCCACGACCGCGCGAATGAAGCCCTGTTTGCGCGCACCCTCCAGCAGTTCGCGGAACTCGCCTTTGCGGCCTCTCACCAATGGCGCGAGGATTTCGATGCGGGTGCCCTGGGGCCAAGTCAGTATGGTATCGGCGATCTGCGTGGCGCTCTGCCGCTCCACGGGCTTCCCGCAGGACGGGCAGTGCGGCGTGCCGGCGCGAGCGTACAGCAGTCGGAGGTAATCGTAGATCTCCGTGACGGTTCCGACGGTGGAGCGTGGATTGTGCCCGGCCGACTTCTGCTCGATCGAGATAGCCGGTGAGAGCCCCTCAATGGCGTCCACATCGGGCTTCTCCATCAGGCCGAGGAACTGCCGGGCATAGGCGGAGAGTGACTCTACGTACCGCCTCTGCCCCTCGGCATATATGGTATCGAAAGCGAGCGAGGACTTCCCCGACCCGGAGAGCCCGGTGATGACCGTCAGGCGGTCACGGGGGATCTCTACATCGATGTTCCGGAGGTTGTGCTCGCGGGCGCCCCGAACGATCAGCGAATCTTCAGGCATAGCTGTTAAAGGTCGTTCCGGGGCAACCTGGAGACAAGGCGGGGGTGGGAGACTCCCGGATTGCCGTCCCCTGACCTTCCCCTGCTTTCGATCGTCCTCCCTCCGACGCACCTTCCCCGGCGACTCCGACCGGTGAACCGAAGATGCCTCATACAGATGCGCTCGTCGTCCTGACCACCGTTTCAAGCAGTGATGAGGCCGTGAAGCTCATCCGTGTCTTGCTCGAGCGCAGGCTGGTCGCCTGCGGGACCATTCTGCCGGGCGCGCGATCGCTGTATCGCTGGGAGGGAAAGATCGCCGACGAGCAGGAGGTAGTACTGCTTCTCAAGACGCGATCGGAGCGGGTCGAATCGCTCGAGTTGGCCTTCGGTGAACTGCACCCGTACAAGGTTCCGGAACTTCTCGCTCTACCCGTCGCGGCGGGATTGGCACGCTATCTCGCATGGATCAACGAGGAAACGGTTCTCTCGCTGGCGTAGGAACCCTCATTCGAGTGCGGGTGGACGACCTCGCATTCGTCGCGGGCGAAGCGATCGCCTGGCCCGTCACGGCATCGCTGGGTCCGACCACACCGCTCCTTCGACGGCTCGAGCAGGCCGGTGGAAGCGCCCTCGCCGCGCAGCTTCGTATCCAGGATGCCCTTCCCGTGGGATCCGCCGTCGTGACCGGTGCCGGTGCCCTGGGCGTCGAGCTGCTCGTGAGCGCGGTGGTGTCCAGTGACGAAGAGCCGGTGTCACGCGCCGGCGTTCGCCGTGCACTCACCAGCGCCCTTCAGCGTGCGGCCGACTGGCAGATCGGTGTCCTCCACTGCGCGCCCTTCGGCCTGGGCGCTGGCAACCTGGACGCCGAAGATGTGGCGGCTGTCATGGTCGATGCCATACGGCAGCATGCACTTCGATCCAGCCATCCCTCCGAAATCACGATCGTAGCGGAAAACGACATGGAGGAGGCCGCCTTCGCGGCGGCGATCGCTCGGAGCGCGTCATGAGCCGGCGAGCGGCCATCGGAATGCTCGTGCTGGTTCTCTGGCTGGCCGGCCTCGCCGCGTTGGGATACCGAGAGATGTTCGGCAACGATACGGGGAGGCTGGCAACGGCAGGGCTCCTCGTATCTCCAGGGTCGGACTTCTATCAGATAACGCGCGGCGCCGACCACGTGGGTTTCGCCTCGTTCACCATTGACACCACCGAAACCGGACTCGAACTGACCGAGTACACGGTCTTCGATCTCGAGCGGCGTGACGGAACTCCAGTGCGGATGTCGCGCCGCTATCGGGCACAGGCCAGTCACGCACTCAAGCTTCAGAATTTCCAGCTGGATGAGCAGCATGGGACGGGCAGCCGCACCGTGATCGGGAGCGTCGAGGGAGACTCCGTCCTGCTCCTGGAGACCCGCGATCAGGATCAGCATTCACTGGAGCGCGTCAAGCTGGAGCATCCACTCATGCCTACATCGGCGATTCAGCTGGCCCTGGTGCTCGCACGCCGGCCTCGCGTAGGAAGAAGCTATGACTTTGCCGTGCTCGATCCGGTGGAGATGCGTCCGCGCGCCGTTCGTCTTCGCGTGACGGCTGAGTCCACCATGGTGTTCGCCGACAGCGCAACATACGACGGCGGCAGTGCGCTATGGGTGCCGGCGCGCGCGGACACGGTGCGCGCCTGGCGTGTCGAGCAGCAGCCAGCCGGATCGCTCAGCGGCTGGGTCGATGAGCAGGGCCGCACGATGGATCGACAGTTCGACGGCGGCCTGCGCGAGCGGCGAACGGCGTACGAGATGGCATATCTGAACTGGCCGGGAAATCGGATTCAGCGCACCACCGCCAGCGCGCGCTCCTCTGACTCTACTGCATCGAATCGATGATCCATCTCTCCTCACTCACCAAGCGCTACGGTTCCTTCACGGCGGTTGACGACATTGACCTGCACGTCCCGCGCGGTCAGCTGTTCGGCTTCCTGGGGCCCAATGGCGCCGGCAAGACGACGACGCTGCGGATGATCGCAGGCATCCTGCGCCCCACTACAGGCAGCATTCGGGTTGGCGGGGTCGACATAGCCGCACAACCAACGGCGGCCAAGGCAATGCTGGGGTTCATCCCTGATCGACCCTACATATACGAGAAGCTCACCGGAGGAGAGTTCCTGCGCTTCGTGGCTGGGCTGTATGGCCAGGAAGGCAATGTTGTGGAGCGTCGGATGAACGACCTGCTCGAGCTCTTCGACCTGATGGACTGGAAGGACGAGCTTGTAGAGAGCTACAGCCACGGCATGCGCCAGAAACTCATCATCTCGAGCGCATTCCTGCACCGGCCGCCGCTGATCGTGGTTGACGAGCCGATGGTGGGACTCGACCCGAAGGCGTCGCGCATCCTGAAGGATCTGTTTCGCGAGTACACGCGCCGCGGCAACACGATCATGATGTCCACGCACACGCTCGAGGTTGCGGAAACGCTATGCGATCGGATCGCGATAATTCACGGCGGTCGAATTCGTGCATGCGGCGCAATGGACGAGCTGTACGAAAGTGAGTCCTCGGGAGCTCGCGGGCTCGAGGAGCTGTTCCTCAGGCTGACCGGCGAGCGAGCCGCGCGCGAGCTGGTGGACGTGCTGGATGTCTGATTCGGTGAGGATTCCGGAGGCAGCGCGGGCGCTCACGCCGCTCAGTGCCCCCGTGGTGGCCACTGCACCCGTGAGAACACCGGACCCTTCCATCCTGCTGCTGCTCACCCCCAAGTGGCTGACCGCCCGCGCCAGGGCAACGAGAAAGGCCGGGGGTCAGAGCGCGCGTGTGTTAATGCTGCTTGGCCTCGCGGCCCTGTTCTGGACCATCGTGCTCGCGCTGCTGATAAAGCTGCTCAGGTACTTCGCCGGCATACCGGAGATCGGTCCGCTGCTCGCGGGAAAGCTCCTCGGAATGATCACACTCGGGTTCCTGTCCATTCTTCTGCTGTCGAACGTCATTGCTGCACTGTCCACGTTCTTTCTTGCGAAGGACCTCGACCTGCTGGTGTCCGCGCCAGTGGACTGGTTGAAGATGTACTTCGCAAAGCAGACGGAAACGCTGCTCCATTCGAGCTGGATGGTGGTGCTCCTGGCCGTTCCGATATTCGTCGCCTATGGATGGGTATACGAGGGAGGGGCGCTCTTTGCGCTGGTCGCGCTGGGTGTTTTCGTTCCCCTTCTCATCATTCCGAGCGTGATCGGAGCCGCCACTACCGTTCTGCTGGTGAACATCTTTCCGGCACGACGGACCCGCGACATCCTGAGCTTCATTGCCGTGTTCGCCGCCGCCGGTCTGGTGCTCCTCTTCCGCCTGATGCGTCCGGAGCAGCTCGCCCGGCCGGAAGGATTTCGCTCTCTGGTGGATTTCGTGGCGGTGCTGCGTACACCGGCATCGCCGCTGCTGCCGAGTGAGTGGGTTCAGCGCGGCACGATGTCATTTCTCAACGGCACGCCGGACGCGCTGCCCTTCTACCTTCTCTGGTCGAGCGCGGCTGCGTTGCTGGTGCTGGGCGCGTTCGTGCACTGGCGGCTGTTCGACGCCGGCTACAGCAAGGCGCAGGAGGGAGCCAACCGCGGTGGCAAGGCCCGTGTGGCAAGTCGGCTGGGGCGCACGCTGCTTTCGCCGTTCGGCGTGACGCGCCGGGAGCTGGTGCTGAAGGAAGTGCGCGTATTCATGCGCGACAGCACACAGTGGTCGCAACTGATCCTGCTGGGCGTGCTGATCGTGGTGTACGTATTCAACATCAAGTTCCTGCCGCTGCGCGGTGAGGGCATAACTTTCTTTCTCGTCAACGTCATACCGTTCCTGAACCTCGGGCTCGCCGGCTTCGTGCTGGCCTCCATCGCGGCGCGATTCATCTTCCCGGCTGTCAGTCTGGAAGGGCGAACTCTCTGGTTGCTGAGATCCAGCCCGATGCCGCTGCGCTCGCTGCTATGGGCCAAGTTCTGGGTGGGTACGCTGCCACTTCTCCTCCTCGCGCTCGCGATCGTGGGGCTCACCAACGCGTTGTTGCAGGTGAGCGGGTTCATGATGGCGATCTCGATCGCCACGGTCACGATGCTTACATTCGCACTGGCAGCCATGGCGCTCGGTATCGGAGCGATCTTTCCACAGTTCGATACGGAGAACGCGGCGCAGATCCCCACCTCGTTCGGCGGGCTGATTTACATGATGCTTGCCGTTGTCGTGATCGGTGGTGTGATCCTGCTCCAGGCGCGGCCGGTCTACATCTACCTGAGCGCACAGGCCTTCGGCACGCCCGCTGATCCGACCCAGATGATGATCGGTTTCGGCCTCTCGGCGCTGCTCTGCCTGCTCGCCACCTTCCTCCCCATCTCGGCCGCCTTGCGAAAGCTGAGCGCCGCGGAGAGCTGAACGCCTTCTGTCGAGGGTGCCTCGTTCGGAATCAGCTCGCCCTGGCTGACTCGATCTGGGACAACGCTTTCAGCGAGGCGCCGCAATTGCCACAGAAGCTCGCGCCTGGCTCGCGCACCGCGGCGGAGCAGCGGGGGCACGTTCCCGCGAGAAAACGCCCGCACGTTGAGCAGTAGGCGGCATCCGCCTCCGGACGAGGTCCACAGGATGAGCACGCCACTGCCCGCCCGCGAAAGTGGCGAATGACAGCCTCCAGCTCCTCATCCGACACCGGCCGAGCGGCCCCGCCTGCGGATGCCGCACGCCCAGATCGTTCTTCGGCGCGCATCGCCGCCACGGCTTCCACCATGTACGCCGCCTTGAGCTCCTGGTAGTCCTCCGGCGAGAGCTTGCCCGTCTCGCGATCGAACTCCACCTCGCGTAGTGCGGCAAGAGCGCTGTCGCTTCCCGCCTCGGTGCGTTTGCTGTGCGCGCCCACCCCGGCGAGTGGCTGTTGCACGAACAACGGGTACAACACCAGCGCCAGCGCCGCCAGCGTGAGCAGCGTTCCCACCACGAGGGCGATCACGCGTCGCTCCGCAGTGCTTCCTCGATCCGAGTGAGCTCCTGATCGGTGGCGTCGAACACCACCGCCGCCGCCGTCTCTGGCTCGACCGCCTCGCGACGCCACTTCCGCAGCAGGGCGAACACCACCGCTGCACCGCCGCCAAGCGCCGCGAACGGAGTGAGATAAGCGGCCCAGTTGAATCCGGATCGCGGCGGCGCCATTAACACCTGCACGCCGTACACCTGAACGTGGGCATCGATGATCTCCTGCGCATCATAGCCACCATCGGCCAGTGTAAGGATGTCGCGGTGCATGGCCGGCGAGATCTGGCACGTGAAATCGGTGGTGCGACAGGTGAAGATGCTGAGATTACACGGACAAGCACAGCCCAGACGATGCTCGAGAGCATCCACCTGCTCCCGGGACATCACAGGCGTGCCCTTGGGCTCCAGCCGAACCGGACGATATGCCGAGGCATCCATCGGCACATTTGCTGCGCCGCTCGCCTGTGCCATGAGTGGACGCGCCGCCAGTACCGCCAGCACGCCAGAACCAACGGCACCAAGAAACGAGCGCCGATCCATGCTCGTCATGACGCGCTCCCGACCGTCTCTGCCTTTGGCACCGTCTCCGCCTTTGGCTCGAGCCGTGTGGCATAGCCGCCCTGGGAACGGTGCCGCTCAGCCTGTGGCCACATCACGATCAGTCCGCCGATCAGCATGACCAGCCCTCCCGCCCAGACGAACGTCACCAGCGGATTGAAATTCAGGCGAAAGAACCCCCTGTCACCGTCTGCTCCGGCAAAGATCACGTACACGTCCTGCCTGGCACCATACATGATCGCCGGTTCCGTGTTCGGCTCGAACAACGGATTGCCACGGGCGTCCATGTACTGCCGCTTCTCGCTGCGGAGAAAGCCGACGCGTCGACCATCGCGATAGGCCGCCAGTGAGCTGGCCAGCACGCTGCGGTTCAGCTCCTCGTAGTTGGAGATCCCTTCGCTTACGAGCTCCCATTGCCGGCCGTACGGATCGCTGACGGCGTAGCGCTCGCCCGTACGGAGCTCGAACTCGTGATCGGTGCCGAACGCCGCGCCCGCGAACCCTACGAACAGCACTACCACGCCGACGTGCACCACATAGCCGCCATAGCGGCGGCGATTGCGACCGACCAGGTGCAACAGCGCCGACCCGAATGCCTCGCCATACATGCGACGGCGTGCGCCCACTCCCTTCTGAAACTCCTGCCCCACTGTGCCCAGCACGAATGCGCCAAGCGCGAACGCAACGAGCGCGTACACATCCCGCATTCCAGCCGCCACGAGAATCGTTGCCGTGATCACGCCAATGATCACCGGACCCGTGAACTGCCGCCGCAGATTCCCCACGGAAGCACGCCGCCACGCGATGAGCGGGCCGATGCCGGTGAGCGCCAGAAGCAACAGACCGAACGGGACGTTCACCTGGTTGAAGAAAGGCGGGCCGACCGTGACCTTGGTTCCCTTCACCAGTTCGCTGAGGATCGGGAAGAGCGTCCCCCACAGCACCGAGAACGCGATCGCCACGAGCAGCAGGTTGTTGAGCAGGAAGGTGGACTCACGGCTGACCGCGCTCTCCAGCCGAGCCGTCGCTTCCAGATCCTTCAGCCGCGTGGTGACGAGGTATACGGTCACGCCAATGGACAGAAGCAGGAAGGCGAGGAACCAGTAACCCACCGCCGACTGCGCAAAGGAATGAACACTGGAGATCACCCCGCTTCGCGTGATGAAGGTACCCAGAATGGCGAGCAAAAACGTGGACACGACAAGCGTAACGTTCCACTTCCGCAACATTCCGCGCTTCTCCTGCACCATGATTGAGTGCAGAAATGCGGTGACCGTCAGCCACGGGAGGAGCGAGGCATTCTCTACCGGGTCCCACGCCCAGTAGCCGCCCCACCCAAGCGTGACGTAGGCCCACCACATTCCGAGCACGATTCCGAGGGTGAGGAAGAACCAGGTAACCAGTGCCCAGCGTCTTACCGCCAGCAGCCATTCGGCGTCGAGCCGGCGCGTGATCAATGCCGCGATCGCGAACGCGAATGGGATTGTCGTGGCGACGTAACCCAGATAGAGGTTTGGTGGATGAAACGCCATTCCCGGATTCTGGAGCTGCGGATTCATGCCGCGGCCATCTGGCGGTAACCAGTCAAGACGCTCGTACGGATTGGACCCCAGGCATACCATGGCCAGGAAGAACAGCGACACCGCGGAAACAGTCCCGATCACATACGGCATCAACTCGCGTGTGCGTCGGCGGTTCACGAACACGGCCACCGCGGCGTAGGCGGCAAGAATGAGCGACCAGAAGAGGAGCGAACCGGACTGGCCTGCCCACAGCGCGGTGATCTTGTACATCACCGGCAGGTTGGCGCTCGTGTACGAGGCCACGTACCGAAGGGAGAAATCCGACGTGAGGAGTGCCGTCCAGAGGCCCACCGAGGCGAGCAGCGTGAACACCAACGTGGCGTAAACCGCCCGCTCGGCGCTGGCCACCAGGTCGTCGCGCCGAGACACGCCACCGGCGAAGCCAACCGCGGTGCCCCAGGCCGCCATCAGGAGTGCGACCCAGAGCGACAGCTCACCCAGAAGAATCATGTGCCGGACTGCGGCGCGGGGCTGTAGGTGGGATACTGAGGACCGTACGAATCCGAGCCCTTCTCCGGCACCGCCTCGTAACGCGACGCGCATTTGGCGAGCACCGTAGTCGCCCGGAAAGTGCCATCGCGTCCCATGCGACCCTCAACTACTACCTCGACACCGTCGGTGAACGTATCGGGAGCGATGCCACGGTAGCTCACGGGGATCGTAACCTCGCCGTCGGTGACGGAGAAGGTCATGGCGCGGCCGCCAGGCTCGCGCACTATTGAGCCTGGGACCACGTTCGCGCCCACCTTCACACCGACGTCGTGAAATGTCTCGTCGGTGGTGAGCCGCGTCGCGAGCTCCGACGGCGTCAGGTAGTAGACACCAGTCTGCCTGATTGCGCCGGCCATGAGGTAGCCCGCCGTAATCGCGATCAGCACGCCCACAATGACGAACTTGGTCCGCGCCTTCATCGGTCCTCTTGTGCGAGTGCCCGGGGTCGAGACGTTTCAGTTGGATGCGAGCCCGCCCCCGACCGGACACGCGACATGATCAACTCGAGCGCCGCCTCGGCCTTCGCGCGCTCGTCAGGGTTCCAGACGCTGCTGTTGCGGTGAATATCTCTCACGCGCTGCAGCATCTCGTCGATCAGCGCTCGCAATTCCGGGTTCTGGCGGCGCTCAACCGCACCGGCACCGGGTGACGTGTCGCTCATCTCTCGTCTCGCGCCCTGGGTTAACGGCGAACAGCACGATCAACCGGAATATAGACCCTCGGCGGCGTCCTGAATAGCGCGCGGTGCTCAGCGCCTGGTACGGTCCAGCAGCAGCGTAGCAGCCCCCATTCCGGCGGCATCCCAGACCAGGTCGCGACCACTGAACCCCATGCCTCGCCGCGCGTCGTGCACCTCCTTCCCAACCGCCACAGCTGTGCTGCTGAGGGTCGCCCCCACAAGCGCCGGCCCGTGCGAGGCATCCACCGACCGCAGGGCGCTGTAGGAGACGCTCTGCACGAACGCGCTGGCGAAGAAGTGCTTGATCTTGTCCGGCCCGAACCAGGGATCGGAACGACCGTCGTCGCCCGCCCCGAACGCCAGGGACATCACCAAGGCGAATCTCATGCGCTTCTCCTTCGTTCCGGATTGGTGATCCCGAGCTCCGCCAGGCGGTTTCCGAGCAGCCGCAGCGCCCGGTCCAGCAGAATGCGATGTGCGGGTACGCTGATCCACGAGCTCGCGCCGGAGGGGTGTGGTAGCGGTACCGCAAGCGAGCGACCGCCGACATGATCTGCGTCGTGCGCCCTGCCTATCAGTTGGTCGAGTGGTGCGGAGGAGAGAAAGGCATCGATGGCCAGGCGCCCCACGGGAATCAGCAGCTCGGGTTTGATAATGCTCAGCTCGGTGTCGAGCCACTCCCGACAGTTCTTCCGTTCCGCGGGCGATGGCACGCGGTCGCCACGGCCCGACGGGCTTGGTCCCGGATAGCACCTCGTGATCGCCGCCATGTAGACATGCTCGCGAATCGTACGCTCATCAGCGCCGGCGACCTCGAGCCAGCGGAACAGTGTCCGCCCCGCTCGTCCCGCAAAGGGACGGCGATCCAGTAGCTCCACCTTGCCGGGCGCCTGTCCCACCAACATCACGCGGGGAGCGTGTGCCTGCGACAGGATCGGTACGACGGTGTCATCGTCATGAATACAGCGCCGACAAGACGCGAGTCGGCTCCGGTGTGCATCAAGAAGAAGCGGCAAGCTCCTGTTCACGCTGGATCCCTCGCCCATCCCAGTGCCGCTCGCACGGCGCGCTGCCAGTGTCGTGCACCATCCTGCGCCGCTTCCCGCCCGGCGCCCGGCTCAAAGCGGTCGAACTCGCGCGTGGAGAGAAACTCGGACGCGTTGCGCCAGACGCCCGTTGCGATACCCGCCAGCGCGGCGGCGCCGAGCGCGGTCGTCTCCACCATGTCCGGCCGCTCCACGGGTACGCCAAGTACATCCGCCTGGAACTGCATTAGCCAGTCGTTCGCCGTCGCTCCGCCGTCCACACGCAGGCGGTCGAAGCGTGCCGAGCTCCGCGCACGCATTAGCGACAGCACATCGGCGGTGGAGTAGGCCATCGCCTCGAGCGCAGCGCGCGCGAGCTGCGCGCGTCCAGTACCGCGCGTGATCCCGACTATGGTGCCACGTGCGTCAGGCTCCCAATGGGGCGCGCCGAGCCCCACGAGCGCCGGCACGAAGTACACCCCGTCGGTCGTCTCCACAGAACGCGCCATCGCCTCCGTTTCGGCGGCGGAGGCAATGATCCCCAGTCCGTCGCGCAGCCACTGCACAGCGGCCCCAGCCACGAAGATGGCGGCCTCGAGCACATAGACCGGCCCGCCGTCAGCGTCGCACCCTACCGTCGTGAGCAGGCCGCCACCCGGCTGTACGCGCTCCGTGCCCGTGTTCAGCAGGAGGAATGCACCGGTTCCGTAGGTGTTCTTCCCTTCTCCGGGCTCCCAGCACCCCTGCCCGTACAACGCCGCCTGCTGATCGCCGGCGATACCGCCGATCGGCACGTCACGCGACAGTCCGAGCAGCGATCCCCGTGCCATGCCGAACACACCGGCCGATGACCGCACCTCGGGTAGAGCGTGCGTCGGCACGCCGAACAGCGCACAGAGCTCCTCGCTCCAGCTCATGCGGCCGATATCGAATATCATCGTGCGGGAGGCGTTCGTGGGTTCAGTCGCGAACACATCCCCACCAGTCAACCGCCAGACAATCCAGCTATCAACAGTACCAAAGACCACCTCTCCCGCTTCCGCTCGCTCGCGCAATCCTCCCGTGTCGAGCATCCAGGCGATCTTGGTTGCGGAGAAATAGGGATCGACCACGAGGCCGGTGAGCGCGCCGATTCGGGGCGACAGCGACGCCAGTTCCGCGCACTGTTGCGTCGTGCGCCGGTCCTGCCAGACGATCGCGCGGCCCACGGGTGCGCCACTCGCCCGCTCCCAGGCTACCACCGTCTCCCGCTGGTTCGTGATCCCGATCGCGTCCGGAGCCGCGTTGGCGGCATCGATCGCCTCGCGCGCCGCCTCCAGCACACGCATCATGACCTCCGCGGGATCGTGCTCCACCCAGCCGGCGCGCGGATAGTGCTGCGTGTGCTCACGGTAGCCGCGGCCCGCCATCCGACCGTCCCCGGTGAGCATCAGGCAGGTCGTGCCGGTAGTCCCCTGGTCGATAGCCAGTACGTGCTTCATCCGTGGCGGAAATCGTAGGGCGGGCGGTGAACGCCGCGATCGGTTACGATCGCCGTGATCAGCTCTGCAGGAGTAATGTCGAATGCGGGATTGTCTACCGGTACGCCTGGCGGCACAGTGGCGCGCCCGAAGCCCATCGCGATCTCCTCGCGCGGCCGACGCTCGACACGGATTGCCTCGCCGGAATCGATGCTCGCATCCAGAGTGGATGATGGTGCCGCAATGTAGAACGGAAGACCATGGTGCCGCGCCGCCACGGCTATTCCGTATGTACCGATCTTGTTTGCCGCGTCGCCGTTGGCGGCGATTCGGTCGGCGCCAACGATGCACAGGTCCACGCGCCCCTCGCGCATCAGCGATGGCGACATCCCATCGGTCAGTACTGTCACGGGGATGCCCGCGCGCGCGAGCTCCCATGCCGTGAGCCTGCTCCCCTGCAGCAGAGGTCGCGTTTCTCCTACGAGTACTTCCACGGCACGGCCGCGCTGCGCCGCCAGATAGACTGGCGCCAGCGCGGTCCCGATTCCTGCCGTGGCCAGGGCCCCGGCGTTGCAATGAGTGAGCAGGCGCGCATTGTCCGGCAGGAGTGCCAGCGCGTGCTCGCCGATGCGCTGGCACATTTCGCGATCCTCATCACGAATGCGTGTTGCTTCATCGCGCATCGCGGCATGCATGTCACCAGGCGAGCCCGCCGTCTCCCGCAGCCGGCGCAGCACACGATCCAGAGCGCGCGGCAGGTTTACCGCCGTCGGGCGGGTGGCGGCGATCCGCTTGGCCGCGTCCTGTGCACGCGTCAGGAACGTTTCACGCCGCTGGACGGCGTACTGCTGAAGTGCGACGACCAGACCCATCGCGCCAGCGACGCCGATCGCCGGTGCACCACGCACCGCCAGCCGGCTTATCGCATCACAGACGTCGTCCAGAGTGCGCAGCTCGCGATACTCCAGACGCTCAGGAAGGAGCGTCTGGTCCACGATCACCACCGCATCTCCGGCATCAAGCCAGGTCACCGTCTCAATGGGAAGCACAGACGAAACGTAGCCGCGCTGCGGGTGCTGGGGAGAGGGGCAGCTGTGATGGCTTCTTTTCCCGTGCCGATCAGGGACCAGCAAGCTCCTCTGGGCGGCGACGTTTGCGACGTTCGGGGAAGTGGCGGTCCAGAAAGCGGATCAACGCTCGTTCCTCGGGAGCGTGACGCGCCGCCTTGGGGGCGGCGGGGTTTCCACCGTTGCGCCGGATCCGGATCGTCTCGGCCGAGTCCAGATATTTGGCGATGACGATCGGGTGAACGTACGAACCTCTGCATATGGCCGGTGTGTTGCCGAGCTCCGCCGCGACCAGACGCACCGCCAGTACCACATTCCGCTTCGCCTCACGCTCACGCGTCGTGGGCCCCAGCTCGTGCAGGACGGTCGCCAGACGGAGCGTGCCGCCCCAGGTGCGAAAATCCTTCGCGCTATAGCGCACGCCGGTGGTGTTGCGAATGAAATCGTTGACATCGCGCGCAATCAGATCCCGCCAGCCGCCGTCCGACTCGTAGCGGAAGAGGCGCCGCCCGGGTGTCGTCAGCAACTCGCGAACGACACGCACGATGTCGGCACCGACGACTACCTGACGGTGAGTCACACCTCCCTTCCCAACGTACTCGAAAAACACCGCTTCCCCGTCCACTCGTACGTGGCGCTTGCGCATCGTGGCCAGACCGAACGTCCGGTTCTCGTGGGCGTAGCGCTCGCCGCCGATCCGAAAGAATCCTTCGCTCAACAGGTGGACGGCGGCAGCGGCTACGCGTTCCTTCGACAGGCGGCGCTCCCCAAGTTGCTGCTCGATGGCGTTCCGAATCAACGGAAGGTCGCGCGCCAGACGCCTCACGCGGTAGTACTTGCGCTGCTCGCCTCTTGCGATCGCTCGCGGATGATAGCGGTACTGGCGTCGTCCCTTGGCGTCGAAACCCCACGCTTGAATGGCGGCGTGTCGCGACGCGGCGATTTGCACGTCGCGCCAAGCCGGCGGGATGCGCAGCAACTCGATTCGCTCGAGCACACGAGAGTCGCTCACCGGCCGGCCCTCGGGTGTTCGGTAACGAAATCCGGAGCGTTTGCTCCCACGGCGTGTGATCCAGCGCGTCGGCATGATGTGCCGGCGCCAACGGGCAAAAACCGGTCCTGACGGTTAGATTCCGGCGTCGCCGATGATTCGCTCCTCACTTCTATCCGCTCACCGAGCATGGCCTTCGAGAACGTTTCATTCGATTTGCGTGACCGGGTTGCGTACGTCACGGTCAACCGGCCGGACAAGCTCAACGCCCTCAATCATGCCACTCTCGGCGAGCTCGATCGCGCAATCGAGGATATCCGCACGGACGACGGCATCGCAGGAGCAATCATCACCGGCGCCGGCGCGAAGGCGTTCGTGGCGGGAGCCGACATCGCCGAGCTGGCCGGGCAGTCATCGTTCGACGCTCGGCAGCGTGCCCTGCGCGGCCAGCGCATTTTCGGACGTATCGAGAGCTCACCCAAACCGGTCATCGCCGCGATCAACGGCTATGCGCTGGGTGGTGGATGCGAGCTGGCGCTGGCGTGTCATGTGCGGATCGCGTCCGAGGGGGCGCGACTCGGACTTCCCGAGCTCAAGCTGGGAATCTGCCCGGGGTACGGCGGCACCCAGCGCCTCCCGCGGCTGATTGGCAAAGGGCGGGCACTCCAGCTCATGCTCACCGGCGACATGGTGGATGCAACCGAGGCATTTCGAATCGGATTGGTGAACCAGGTGGTTCCCGCCGCCGAGCTGCTGAGCGCTGCCGATCAGATGCTGCGCAAGATGCTGGTAGTCGGGCCGCTTGCCGTCGCGATGACCATCGAGGCGGTGAACCGCGGGCTGGAACTGCCGTTGGATCAGGCACTCGCGCTGGAGGCCAACCATTTTGGTTTGCTGGCGGGCTCGGAAGACAGTCGCGAAGGGACGCGCGCCTTTCTGGAGAAGCGCGAACCGCGGTTTCAGGGAAGGTGATGCGCTCGACTCGCTGGCCCGCAGGGCGAAGGGTAGCCTGAGTGGCGGAGGCGGCGATGGCGTCGTCACTGCCCGCGGGCGCCGCCCTGCGGCGGCTCGTTGTGCGCGACTTTCGCAACATCCAGAGACTGGACACAGCCGTCCCAGCCGTCGGTGTTGCGGTGGTGGGCGAAAACGGACATGGTAAGACCAATCTTCTGGAAGCGATCTATTACCTTCAGCTCCAGCGGAGTTTCCGCGGCGCTCGCGACGTGGAGCTGGTACGGTTCGGGGAAGATGCCTTCCATCTCTCGGCGGAGGTAAGCAGCGGCAAAGCCCGGCGAATCAGCGTTGGCTTCACGCGAAGCCCGAAGCGGAAAAAGGTGGTGCTGGACGGCGACGAGGTACCGCGGCTCTCCGATGCCATTGGTGCGCTTCCAGCGGTGATATTCTCTCCCGCAGACGTGGCACTCGTCTCCGACTCGCCAGGGGTTCGGCGGCACTACCTCGACGTCGTGCTCGCGCTGACGTCGCGCTCGTACCTGCGGGCGCTGCAGCGATACCGGACGGCGCTCGCCCACCGCAACGCCGCGTTGCGCGAGGACGTTGCCGACGCCGACGAGCGCGCATCGGTGTGGGAGCCGGCGCTCGCCGAACACGGCGCCGTCATCTGGCGCGAGCGGGGAAACTGGGTGGCCGCGCACGCAGAGCATTTTGCGGAGCTGTGCGTGGCCATCGGCGAAAGCGGAGCGGCCGGGCTCCGGCTGGCCAGATCGGTGGACGATGATGACGACGCCGGAGCGCGGCTCCTTGAGGCGCTGTCGCGACGACGCAAGCTCGATCTCATGCGCGGTGCGACACAGAGCGGTCCCCACCGGGACGACCTGGCGCTGACGCTCGATGGACGCGAGCTTCGCACCTTTGGCTCCAGCGGGCAGCAGCGTACGGCGGCAATCGCCCTTCGCCTTCTCGAGGCTGCCACGCTACGCTCGGCCATTGGCCTGGAACCGCTGCTCCTCCTCGATGATCCCTTCGCCGAGCTCGACTCGCGCCGAACGGCGCGGATACTGGAGCTGCTGCTGGCGGAGGGAGAGATGGGTCAGTGCGTGCTGGTGGTGCCGCGCGAAACCGACATTCCTCGCGAACTCATGCGCCTCGAGCGCTGGACGATGCATCATGGAGCGCTGTCGCAGTGAGCAGTGACCGCCGGCACGGCAATCGGGAGCCCCTCAAGCCCGGTGAGCGCAGGACTCCGGCACGGCTCGATGCCGCGCTCTCGGCGTTCCTCGAGCAAGCCGGCCTGGCGCAGCGTGTTTCACAGGCAAGCGTGGTACCGGAATGGCCGGCGCTGGTGGGCGAGACAATAGCGGCCGTGACAGAGCCGCTGTTCATCGCCAGGGACGGTACGCTGTTCGTAGCCGTGCGCACCAACTCCTGGATGAACGAGCTTTCGCTGATGGAGCGGCAGCTGCTCCGAACACTGAACGAGCGCCGGGATCGGGCGAAGGTGTCGCGGATCCACTGGCGGCTGATGCGGTGATGTTGGGAGAAGCGGCTCCGACAGCTATATTGAAGGGTTGGGCCGGCCGCGCGATTTCGGGCTTAGTTCGGGCTCACTAACAGTCGGGCTTACAGGGAGTTACATGGCAAAGACGGTAGCGCAGCCTGGTCAGTACGATGCCGGTCAGATTCAGGTGCTCAAGGGACTGGAAGCGGTCCGCAAGCGCCCCGGCATGTACATCGGTTCCACCTCCGCGCGCGGCCTGCATCATCTCGTTTACGAGGTCGTGGACAACTCGATTGACGAGGCACTTGTCGGCTATGCCAGCCGCATCGGCGTTACGATCCATGCCGACGATGCGGTGACCGTCACGGACAACGGCCGCGGCATTCCGGTGGACATTCACCCCACCGAGGGGATTCCGGGCGTCGAGCTGGCGATGACCGTGTTGCACGCTGGTGGCAAGTTCGACAAGAGCAGCTACAAGGTGTCGGGCGGGCTGCACGGTGTCGGCGTGTCAGTGGTGAACGCCCTATCCGAGCAACTTCGCGTTTGGGTGAAGCGCGGCGGCCAGGAATATTACATGGACTTCGCCCGCGGGCTCACGACGACGCAGCTGAAGGTGCTGCAGATGGTCGAGAAGAGCGACACCGGGACCAAGGTATGGTTCAAGCCCGACCCGCAGATCTTCACCGACCTCGTGTACGACTACACGACCCTGGCCACTCGGCTGCGCGAGCTGAGCTTCCTCAACAAGGGCGTGACTATCACGCTCAAGGATGAGCGGCCCGGTCAGGAGAAGGAGGAGCTCTTCCACGCCAAGGGTGGCCTGCGCGAGTTCGTGCAATTCCTCAATTCGGCGCGAAAGCCGCTCCACCCTGACATCGTTTACATCGAGACCGAGCGTGACGACATAGGCATCGAGCTCGCACTCCAGTATCACACCGACTACAGCGAGAACGTTTTCTCCTTCGTGAACAACATCAACACTCACGAGGGCGGGACGCACTTGACCGGCCTGAAGGCGGCACTTACGCGCGTAATCAACACGTACGCGCACAAAGGCAATTTTCTCAAGAAGGCGGATTTCACGCTCTCCGGCGATGACGTTCGTGAGGGGATCACCGCCGTCCTGTCCGTGAAGGTTCGCGAGCCGCAGTTCGAGGGGCAGACCAAAACGAAACTCGGCAACTCGGAGGCGGAGGGAGCGGTTCGCTCCGTTGTCATCGAACTGCTTGGCCAGTACATGGACGAGCATCCGCGCTTCGCGAACATCGTGGTCGAGAAGGCCGTGTCGGCGGCCCGTGCTCGCGAAGCGGCGCGAAAGGCGCGCGATCTCACGCGGCGCAAGTCGGCGCTCGATATCGGCAACCTGCCGGGCAAGCTTGCCGACTGCTCGCTCACCGATCCGGCGCTATGCGAGCTTTACCTGGTGGAAGGAGACTCGGCGGGCGGCTCGGCCAAG